>CAYTZO010000018.1:0-12730 GCA_964442525.1 uncultured Gammaproteobacteria bacterium | reverse complement strand
TCATCTTCGGCGAAACCAAGCCGCAGTGTGAGGTGTATTTATTTGAATTTCGAAAAAACATTTACGGCCGCAATATCGAAGTCGAAATCGTGGGCTTCATCCGGCCTTCCAAAAATTTTCCCTCTCCCAAACAGATGGTCGCCCAAATCAACAAAGATTGCCGGATGGCTAAAGCGATGCTACGAAGTCATAGGTAATTATAGTGAGGGGCTTCGGGCGCGGCCGATTTTTTCGACATACCGGAGGAGTTCTTTGGTTGAATATTTCGATAGATCCACCTGCTGCCGGTGGCACTCAAGAATTCCCAGAAGGATGCGCTTTGCCCGCATCGCCTGGTATCTCCAAAGGAATTTTACGTTCAGCGTTATGTTCGGGGGACCCACCGGAGTAATGGTAAGTTTTGCAAAAATAGGATTATATTGGACACCCACGTCCCGTATGTCAATGACCTGGATCCGGTCCGTCGCGCCGGACCAGAAAAAAATTCCGTGAATCACGTCAACATGGTTGAGCCGAATAATAATTTTGTCGGGAAATAAGTCAAAGGGAAATACAGAGGAGAGAGAATAAAGCACCGCACTGGCTTCACGGGAAAGTTGAGGAAGCTCTGGCGTGGGTTTATTTTGTTTTACTGTCGGATCCGGAATTGGTGATGATTGCCAAAAAATAGTTTCCGGTTTTTCTCTCATCGTATTTGTATTATACCTCACAATTCCAAATCGAACGAGCCCATTCACCGCTTTTTATTAATCTCTTTCCAAAAGTAGACGATGCCAAGGATGAGGAAGATGACGACAAGGATCCAGGTGAGCGCTCCCCAAAAACCGATCCCGGCCATCATGCCCCCGTAAGAGCTTCCACTCAAATTTGCCATCATAGATTTCACCACCTTTCTCTCCTTATAGTATGCAACATTTTTGACAATCATTCACGAGGCGCCGGGGAGTTTTTTGAATTTACTTTTCATGACGGTTCCTCCCTTTCCGGATAAACCAAATAATACTTACGACAATCACAATGCCAAAGAGATATTCGCCAAAGGGGATCGCCCTGATGAAGCGGGCCGTCCCCCAAAAAAATCCGATTCCCTGACCGAGCGGCTCGGCAGTTTCCATCGTTATCCGGCCGGCAAGAGCCAGTGCTACCAACGTTATGCCGAAGACTAGGTAAACAGTGCCGGCAACGGCATCGCTTACAAGAATCGTTTTTCTTCCAACAGAGAGAGTCTTTGAACGGAACTGAGGAAGCGCCGCCCAGTTGACTTTTTCGAGGAGAAGCGAGAGGACGACGAGCGGTGCGACCATGCCAAATACGTAGGCAATGCCGGCTGCGGCTGCCCAGAAAAACGTCGGCGAGAGGAAGCTTATGGTGAGAATTCCAACCAGAACCGGCGTGCAGCAGGAGGTCGTGAGTCCCGAGAAGACTCCCAGAAGGTAGATAGACCACGGATCGTGACGTTTATTGAGGTCGATCGTGAGATGAAGCATGGGAAGGGTAATTTTTTTGCCGGTGAGTTCCATGAGTCCTAAGAGAATCATGAAGAGTCCGCCCGCAACATAGGTTTGCGTGTGAAACCTTTGAAACAATCCTCCGACTGCTCGGATGCCCAAGGCAGTCGGAACGAGAATGGTTGCTATTCCGAGACCAAATAGGAGCGTCATCCACAAAACGCGGCTCTTTTCGCGGAAGATACTCCCCAGGTAACTCGGCAGAAGAAAGGTAATACAACAGGGAGCAAACAGCGCTACCATGCCGCCGAAGAAAGCGGTAATGAGGGAGATACTATTTATAAAATTCATATAATTCAGAATACTCAGAAAGCTCAGAATATCGATAAATCCGACTATCAGAATTCCTGAGTATCTGATGCACTGAGCTTTCCGAGTTTCCTGAATTATAAAACGTTTGCACGAATACTTACCTCCACCGTTTCGTTCTTCGGATCATTGGTGGAGAAGGTTACCTGGCGCGATATCGGCCCAGAGACAGGCATAACGCTTGGCCGGTAGATTACGTGAAGGAGTGCGGTTTGGCCCGGAGGGATTTCACCCATCCAGTTTTTGAGACGAGTGCTCATGTGCATGGTCATATTGAACTCGCCGGTCGTTTCACTTCCGATCGTGACCGTTGCAAAGGTGCAGTTACAGCTTGTTGCGATATTCCATATGCGAAGGACCGAATCGTTCGCCGCATTGGTAATCGTGAAGGTTGCCGTTTTTTCCTCGCTAACCTTCATCGATCCGAGATCCTCACTTCTTTTATCAACAGAAAATGATCCACTTCCCATACTATCCCGCTTGGGCGTGGTATCTTTTCCCAAAACGACCGCCGCGCCTACGATAATAATGAGGCTTGCGAGTATCGCCCCAAAAATGACTTTCGTATCGTTATTCATAATTACTCAGGGATATTTTTCGACCGCGGGGCGTACGCTGCGCTACAAAAATTGCACGGGTACGGGCGTTAATCGGTGCAACTCTTTAGGTTGTCGAAAAATTATTCCTTCCTAGACACTATATTAAACCTTTACGCCCTTCAGTCGCAAGGAATTTCCGACAACGGAGATGCTACTTGCCGCCATGGCAAACGCAGCCAGAGCAGGATTTAAAAGCCAGCCGGTTATAGGAAAAAGGACGCCCATGGCAACCGGGATGAGGGTGACGTTATACGCGAACGCCCAAAAGAGGTTCTGTTTGATAATGCCAAGGGTCGCATGGGAGAGTTTTATTGCCGAGCTCACACTGCGAAGATCTTTATTGAGGAGGGTAATGCCGGCCGATTCTATGGCGATGTCCGTGCCGGTGCCCATTGCGATGCCGACATCAGAAACGGCCAGAGCCGGCGCGTCGTTAATGCCGTCGCCGACGAAGGCGACCACCCTGCTCGATGGCCCATGACCTTTTAACGCCCGGATTTTATCTGCTTTTTGGTTGGGGAGGACGTCGGCAAGGACGTTGGTGATGCCGGCTTGTTTGGCAATGGCTTTGGCCGTTCTCTCATTGTCGCCCGTTATCATCCACACGTCGATGTGGCTTTTGGCAAGAAGCGAAACGGTTTCTTTAGCCTCATCTTTGAGGACATCGGCAACGGCGATGGTGCCCAGCACCGTTTGTCCACTGCGAAGCTCCATAACGGTTTTTCCCTGCTCTTCCAGCTCCCGGTAGGGTTGTTGCGGTTTTCCGAAAAAGTATTCCTTGCCGCCAATTTCCCCTGAAATGCCGCGGCCGGGGAGCGCCTGAAAATTGGTGACGGGGAAAAGTTTTTGTCCAGCCGCTTTCTCAAGGATAGCTTCCGCGAGACTGTGCTCGCTCCCTTTCTCAAGCGATGCCGCGAGAGTGAGCGTTTGCCCCTTTCCCGTGATATCGGTGACCATGGGTTTGCCTCGGGTAAGGGTACCGGTTTTATCAAATACGATCGTTTTTACTTTATTGGCGATTTCCAGAGCTTCCGCGTTTTTTACGAGAATTCCACGCTCGGCCCCACGGCCGGTTCCCGCCATAATGGCCGTGGGGGTCGCGAGTCCCAGAGCACACGGACAGGCGATAATAAGGACGGCAATCATATTGGAAAAGCTTTGAGCAAACGACCCTACGTTGAACCACAGAACAAATGTAGCCACAGAAAGCATGAGGACAATCGGGACAAAATAGCCCGAAACAACATCGGCAAGCCGGGCAATCGGCGCGCGGGAGCTTTGGGCCTCGGAAACCATTCTGATAATCTGGGAAAGCATGGTGTCACTGCCGACCTTGGTTGCGGCAAAGAGGAACGTCCCCGTTTTATTCATGGTCGCTCCGATTACGGCGTCGCCGACTTTTTTCTCGACGGGCATGGATTCTCCGGTCACCATCGACTGGTCCACAGAGCTTAGCCCTTCGGTGATTGTTCCATCAACGGGAATTTTTTCTCCGGGGCGCACGCGGATGATGTCGCCTATGTTGACGTCTTCAATAGGAATATCGATTTCTTTTCCGCCGCGCAGCACCCGGGCTGTTTTTGCCTGCAGACGAAGAAGTTTTTTGATCGCGTCGCTTGTATGTAATTTGACTTTCGTTTCGAGATACCGGCCCAGAAGAATGAGCGTGATAATGACCGCTGCGGTATCAAAGTAGGTTAAAAGGGGAAATCCTGCCGACCGCAGCTCGTTGGGAAAAAGCGTGGTGATTACCGAGAAACCGAAGGCAGCGGTCGTGCCGATGGCGATAAGCGTATCCATGCTGGCCGTGCGGTTTTTGAGTCCGCTCCAGGTGGCCTGGTAGAATCCCCAGCCGGCCCAAAGTTGCACGGGGGTAGTCAGGAGAAGCAGTACAAACTGTTTGGTCAGGAGTTCATAGAAAGGCAGGAAAGAGAATGTTGCGCGAAACCATTCAGGAAAACTTCCGAGCGTAATGAAAAAACTCAGTACTGCCGATACCCACACTTTTCGAGCCAGATCAGCGAGCTCCCGCCGTTTGGCTTCCTCCTTAATTTGTTCCGGAGTTTTTTGCGATTGGTTTTCAAACACGGCCGTATATCCGGCCGACTTGACGGCTTTGCCGATGGCCTTGAGACTGCCTGCTTTCTCATCAAATTCTACGGTTGCCTGTTCGCTGCCGTAGTTGACCGATGCGGCCCTGACGCCGGGAGTGCGTTGGAGCTGCCGCTCAATGAGCTTTGCGCAACTAGCGCAATGCATGCCGATAATAGGAAAAGAAATACGTTGATTCATATGAACTAGGTACTGTGAACCACTTCTATGCGGCCATGATACATATCCATGCCGCAATGAAAGCTGGACGTACCGACGCGGGAGGGGGGGAGGGTTACGGTAACTGGCGTATTGATCGGCAAATAGGTTTTGATTTTGTAATCGGGAAAATAGATATCCTCAAGGCAGGCGCTTTGGTCTTTACGCAGAAACGTGAGTTTAACGGGTTTACCTTGGGGGATACGAATCACCGATGGTTTATAGCCACCATCCACCACCACTGTCGCCTGGTCGCCTACTTCAGTCGCTTCTTCCTTTTTCCCAAAAAAGAACCAGTAGATGGCGGCAATAATAAGTATTCCTATGGTCGTAACGATAGGTTTTTCCATATAAAACGATGATTCGCCTAAGAGTTTTGCAGTTTGGAAAGATCCGCAATGAGGGAAACGCTACTCCTGCAACTTATCCTAGCCTTCTCACTATCTTTTTTTCCCCATAACTTTCATGATTTCATCAATGACCTCGCGGCTCTCGCCCTTTTTGATTTCCGCCGCAACGCAGGTTTCCATGTGATTTTTGAGAATCAGCTCGTCAATCGACTTGAGGGCTGCCTGTACTGCAAGCGATTGGTTGATGATCTCAATGCAGTATTTTCCCTCTTCAACCATCGCGATGACGCGATTAAGATGGCCCCGGGCAATTTTGAGGCGGTGAAGGGCCATGTGCTGCGTTGATTGATCTCTGGGAATACCTTTTGGCATACCTCTGTGCAAACGCTTTGTCTCCTCTCAAACGATTTATCCCCACCAGGGGGATAGAAATATCCTACCACGTTTTTGTTTTTTGTCAAGGACCCTACCTATTTGAGGGGTTTCCCCAGACCCAAACCGGTGGTATACTAAAGTTTGTTTTCCTCTCGATATCATATATAGAAGAAAGGAGTTCTATGGCTGAACTTACCGTGACGGATCAAAACTTTGATGATCAGGTATTGCGCTCTGCCGTGCCGGTGCTCGTGGATTTTTGGGCGCCTTGGTGCGGGCCGTGTCTTGTACAGGGACCGGTGGTCGAGGAGCTTGCCAAAGAGCTTTCCGGCAAAGCAGCCGTGGGTAAGCTCAACGTGGATGAGAATCCTCAAACGAGTCAAAAATACAGCGTCATGAGTATCCCGACCCTCATGATCTTCAAAGGCGGAACAGTAGTCAAACAGTTCATTGGAGTACAATCGAAAGAAACACTCCTGTCGGAGTTAAATAAACTTATTAACTGACTTTTTCGTTTAACAATGTAATCATGTAACAATTGGCCTGGGTTTTTTGATAAACTGCTAAATTGTTCCGTTGCTACACTGATATTATGCCGTACGATGTCGTTATTTTAGGTTCAGGGCCAGCCGGTCTGACTGCGGCAATTTATCTTGCCCGGTTTGGTTTCCGTGTCGTTCTTATTGCCGGACGGAAATGGGGTGGGCAACTTATGCTCACGACCGATGTCGAAAACTTCCCGGGATTTATCAAAATCACCGGACCCGAACTCATGAAAAAAATGCGTGAACAGGCGGAAAATTTGGGCGTTGAGGTGTTTGAGCTTGATATGACGGGACTTCAGACAGGCACAAGACCCTTTACCGTCATCGCGGAAGATAAAACGTTTCAGGGCAATGCCGTGATTGTCGCTACCGGCGCGGACACCCGTTGGCTTGGGGTACCCAATGAAGAACGACTGCGGGGACACGGCGTTTCTAGCTGCGCGCCCTGCGATGCCTTTTTCTTTCGGGGAAAGCCGGTCGCCGTCGTGGGAGGCGGCGATAGTGCCATGGAAGAAACGCAGGTTATTGCCAACGTGAGCCCGGACGTCATCCTCATTCACCGGAGAGATGAGTTCCGTGCCCAACAGGCGATGATCGATAAAGTAAAAGCCAGAAAAAACGTCCGCTATCTCTACAATACGCGCGTTGTCGACGTTCTTGGAGAAAATTCGCTCACCGGTCTTGTTTTGGAAACGACGAGCGTTGCTCCTAAGCAAGGAGTAAAAACCCTGGATGAACTCATTGCACAGTTTGGCGGGACCCGGAAAGACGGTAATCAGTGGATTCTTCCGCGCTCCGGCGTGTTTGTCGCGATCGGCCTCATTCCCAATACGCAGAAATTTCAGGGCCTTGATCTGGATAGCCGCGGCTACGTCAGACGCCTTGAGGAGCGCGACCAAAACGGCGTCATCATGTATTCCACCAAAACCAATGTCCCCGGCATTTTTACCGCCGGCGACATTCATGATGCCCGTTACAAGCAGGCCATTACTGCCGCAAGTTTTGGCTGTATGGCGGCGCTTGATGTGGCAAAGTGGTTTTCAGACGGCAACTAATCGCATTCATCATGATCGATCTCCCCAAGCCACAATTATTCAAGACGAAATTGGGATATCTTGAGAAGGTAAGCAGCAAGGTGTATCTCAAGCGGTTTGATCTTGTTGAGCCGAAGGAGATGGGCTTTCTTGCCGGCCAAACCGTGATGCTCCATGTAGCTCCGGGGGTTAACCGCAATATGTCCATTGCCTCGCCGCCTTCAGAGAAAAACTCGATTACCGTTGCCCATGACGTAAGCCCCATGGGACCGTATTCCCAGTGGACCGTTCAGGCAAAAGTAGGGGATAGCATGAGCTTTATGGGCCCATTGGGTATTTTTGTCCTGGATAAAACCAGTCCGAGGAAAAAAATACTGGTAGCTACCGGGACGGGTGTGGCGCCTTTTCGTTCCATGCTTCTGGATTATCTCGAATCAGGCGGCAGCGTTGAGGTTGCACTTTATTGGGGACTCCGGCATGAAGAAGATATTTTTTGGCAGGAGCAGTTTCTCTCGCTTGCACAAACTCATCCAACCTTCCATTTTTTTCTGACGCTTTCGCAGTCGCAACCGACCTGGCAGGGACTCCGGGGAAGGGTAGGTGATCACCTGTTTTCCAATGAAAAAAATCTGGTTGAAGACGAGTTTTATCTCTGCGGCGGCAAGGAAATGGTTGTTGACATGAGGAACCAGCTTTTGGCCGCCGGCGTGCCAAAAGAACAAATCAAATCAGAGCTGTTTTACTAGGAAAATCAGAAGAATTGAACACTTATTATTTACTTAGCTTTTTCTCCCTTTACTGTCGGGATAACAAGTCTTCCGTCCGGTAAACGGACAGCAATTTTTTGTTCAGGGGTATATGTTCTTTTCCTGAGAAGAGAAGTCAAAAAGCCCGAATCATACAGTATATCAAACCCGCCCTGGGTCGATCTAATCTTCCAAACACCATCCTCTTCGCTTTCTGGAGCATTTTCAACATGATATCCCAACGGTGGTTTTTTAACGAATTTTTGCGGTGTCATACGTGTTTAGTTTGGCTTATTCTATAGCTATAGGTAGTTTTTTGTCAAACATGTTATAATTTTCCTATGGATAAACCGCTGACCCTTGAGGATATCGATGAAAAAACGCGACCAAAAGTCTACGTGCAAGAATATAATAAAAAAACACTGATTGATGGCGTCAAAATTTTTACCATTAACCACGTCTTGGCAGAAGAGGGAGATTTTGCCGAAATGATGCGCATAAACGAACGGGGTGAAGCTGAAGGAGTTCCTGGTTTTTTTGTGCGGCAGATTAACAGGAGTACACAATTTCCCGGTTCCATTAAGGCATGGCACCTCCACCTCAAGCAGGATGAGATCTGGTATGTGCCGGAGGAGTCGCAACTTCTTGCAGGCCTTTGGGATGTTCGCAAGGACTCAAAAACCCGGGGCATGACCAACAGATTTGTCCTCGGTGCAAGTACGCATCAGTTCCTGCACATTCCTCGAGGCGTTGCACACGGATCGGTGAATTTTTCCAATGAGACTGGAATCATTATTTATTTCGTGAATAACCAGTTTGACAAAGACAATCCTGACGAAAACCGTATTCCGTGGGATGCCCTAGGAGCAGATTTCTGGAAACCCGAACGTGATTAACTTTAATGCCGTTCGTCGAACTGTCCAGACATACAAACCCGCAATTCTTCGCAGTTTGCGCCACGTTATTGACCAAGGAATTTTTCTCAATGGTCCGGAGAACGAACGGCTGGAGCAGGCATTGGTAAAATTTTTGGGACCGGGCTTTCTTACCAGTGTTGCTTCGGGGCATGACGCGCTCCTGCTTGCTCTTGGTGCACTCAAGCTTGGAAGGAAAGACGAGGTAATATTTCCTGTCAATGCCTATCCGACTGCATTCCCCGTTGTCCTGAGTGGCGCTACGCCGGTTCCGGTCGATGTTGACCAGAACGGTCAACTGGACCCCGTCGCTTTACAAAAAGCTATAACAGGCAGGACTAAAGCGGTTATAGCCGTCCATCTCTATGGTTTGGTGGGAAACCTCGGGGAGATCTCAGCGCTTTGTAGGAAATATACTATTGCCCTCATCGAAGATTGCGCCCAGGCGTTTGGCAGCACATATCGCGGAAGACCGGTCGGGACACTTGGAACGATTGGGTGTTTTTCTTTTTATCCGACCAAAAATCTCGGTGCACTCGGCGACGGGGGAGCGGTATGGACAAAAGATAAACGATACGCTTCCTATATACAGGCAGCAAAAGCATATGGGGAGAGGCGTCGCTACGAGAGTACCTTTGTTGCCGGTCATAGCAGGCTTCCTGAACTTCAGGCGTCTGTTCTCAATGTGTACCTTCAACACGCGCAGGAGAACCGAAAAAGACGCTATGCCGTGCGAGGCTTCTATGAGCGTGCCATTGCCCGCGCAAACCTCGCCTCCCGACTCAAGATTCTTACCTCTTCTTCCCGGTCTCTTCCGACGACGCACCTCTTTGTCGTTACCGTATCGCGGCGAGAAGCATTACGTCGGTATCTGGCAAAGCGCGGTATTGAGACACATATTCACTACCCTCAGCCCATTCACCTTGTCCCGGCATTCTCTTTTCTCAATATCCCCAGAGGCGCATTTCCCGTGGCAGAACAGCTTTCGCAACGCATCCTGAGTCTTCCGTTTCACCCATACATGAAACAGCGCGAAGTACACACGGTAGTTAATTCAATAAAAAATTTTTATGGAAAAGCGCATCGTTAAAGTATTTTTCTTTTGGCGACTTTACCTTATGCTCATTGTGGCTCTTGCATCCCTCGTTCTTCCTGCGACCGGTGAATTTACCCCCTATCCCATCATGCGCCGCGGCCTTCCGTATTGGGTTTGGGCATGGGCCAATTTTGACGGCGTTCATTACGTGACCATTGCCCAAAGCGGTTATTTTTTTAATTTACAACCATTTTTCCCATTGTATCCATTCGCTATCAGATTGACGAATGAGTTGATGGGATTTTACCGCCTCCTCAATGGATATATTATTAGCGGTCAAATCGTTTCATCAGCCGCTTTTCTTGTGTCACTTTTCTTAATTGTTCAGCTCATAAAGATAGAGAAAAGAGCGGACGTAACCAATTGGGTATTGGCGGCAATGTTTGTGTTCCCCACGTCATTTTTCTATACCGCGGTTTATAACGACGCGCTCTTTTTGTTCTTTGCCTCACTGACGATACTATGGGGGAGACAGCGGCGGTGGGTGCTCGCCTCTGCGGCTGGCGCATTGGCAACTCTCACGCGTCTCAATGGACTCGCGCTTGTGTTTTTTATCCTTATTGAGTACGGTGGGCTTGGATGGCGCATTCGGGAGTGGGGGGGCGCATTGAAAAGGCTTTTTTCCTGGAAGACGATACCGGGCAGTGGCATACTTTTGATTCCCGCAGCATTTTTCGGTTATCTCCTCTATGTCCAACAGTTCTTTACTACCTATCGATGGGTATTCACGAGTATGCGCATATGGGGACAAGACCGCCTGACGTTTCCGCTCCAAGTCGTGTGGCGGTATCTCAAAATTTTTTACTTTACCCGTCCCAATACCCTCATTTTCTGGATTGCAGTAAGCGAGTTTGCATTTGTTCTGTTCCACGTCACCCTTCTCATCTATTCATGGAAAAAGATACGGTTTTCCTACTGGGTTTTTTTTGCGGTTTCTCTCCTTATCCCTACGCTCACGGGGACATTCCAGGGTATGCCAAGGTACGGCTTGCACCTTTACCCCATGTTTTTAGTACTGGGAATGTGGTTGAAAAAGCATCCGGTGGGAAGGATCGGTTTTTTTCTTATAAGCGCGGGGCTACAAATAATATTTTTGGCTCTGTTTAGTAGAGGGTGGTTTGTCTCATGAGGAAGCTCTCCAGTCTCTCTATTTTTTACCCGTGTCTCAACGATGGGAAAACGTTGCCGTATCTACTTACCAAAACTTACTGGATTTTGCCCCGTATTGCGGATAGGTTTGAGGTGATTATTATAGAGAATGGTTCTACCGATGAAACGCCGCACGTGTTGACGATGCTTAAGCGTCAGCATCCCGAGCTCAGGGTATTCCATTTTCCAAAGCCGCTTGGTTACGGAGGAACCCTTCAGGAAGGGTTTCGTCATGCAAGAGGAGAGTGGGTATTTTATACTGACGGTGACGGTCAATACGATCCCCTGGAGATTGTCTCTCTCGTGAAAAAGGTAACGGCGAAAGTGGATGTCGTGAATGGTTACAAAAAACAGCGGGCCGATCGTTGGTATCGAGGAGTAATGGGTAGTCTCTATAGTCGTTTTCTCCGGACCGTTTTTCATCCGCCCATACGGGATGTTGACTGCGATTTTCGGCTTATCCGGCGGTCACTCCTCGAACACATTTACCTTACCAGCCGGTCCGGGGCAATTTGCCTTGAGCTTATTCTCAAACTTCAAAAAGCAGGCGCACGGTTTTCCGAGGTCGGCGTATCTCATTATCCGCGGGCATACGGAACGAGTGAATTCTTCCGCCTGCCGCATCTTCTCAGCAGTGCCAACGACTACTGGCATTTTTTTGAAAATGCATAGTATACTTGACCCTTAGTTTCTAAAAGTATGAGCAATCCCTTCGAGAATGCCATGGCACAGCTTACAAAGGCTGCCGCATTTCTTCCCCAAACCAAAGACCTCAAAAAAAACTAGAAATCCTCAAATACCCGCAACGAATCCTCAATGTCTCTATTCCGGTTAAAATGGACGACGGAAGTCTTCGTATTTTCCGTGGTTTTCGCGTCCAACACAACAACGCCCGCGGACCGTACAAGGGCGGCATTCGCTACCATCCGCAGGTGAGCCTCGATGAGGTCAAAGCGCTTGCATTTTGGATGGCAATGAAGTGCGCGGTCGCCGATATCCCCCTGGGCGGCGGCAAAGGGGGGATAGAAGTAGATCCCAAAAAACTTTCCGCGGGCGAACTTGAACGACTCTCTATTGATCTCTTGACATCTATATAAACTTTATATAAACTTTACATAAAGGAGTAGCCTATGGATGCACAGGTTGTTAATTTTTCTTTGCCGACAAAACTTTTAAAACTTGCCGATCGCGTTGCTCAAAGCGAGGCACGGACACGAAGTGAGCTCTTTCGTGAAGCGATTCGCCGTTATGTTTTTCGGCGCGCCCTAAAACAGGAAGCAATCCTGAAGTTGCTCAATAGTGCTCGTGAGGAATTACGAGCAGGAAAAACAATAAACTTGCCAAAGGGTAAAACGCTTTTAGATGTTCTCTAATCTTTCATGGACATCGAATTTTCTTCTCATTTTCTCCGGCAGGTTCGGAAATTATCCAAACGGGAACAAAAACGGCTTTCTGAGAGAATCGAATGGTTTCGAGCGAACCCGCATGACTCAAGGCTCAAAGTCCATATTTTGAGCGGCAAGCTCACAGGCGTCTGGGCGTTTTCCCTGACCCACAGTATTCGAGTACTTTTTAGCTTTGAAAAGGGTAGCAAAGTGCTCTTTTTCGACATTGGCCCACACGACGAGGTGTACCGATAGCAGGGCGGAAAATTTCGAAAATTTGCCTTTTCGGAGTATAATAGGGCCCGAATTGTTCGATAATTCACATAGTTGACAAGCGAGAGGCACTTTCTTTAGTATTAGGGAATCTTTCTGCCAAACCATATGCCGGTTCGAGTGGGTATCAATGGCTT
>CAYTZO010000017.1:0-16958 GCA_964442525.1 uncultured Gammaproteobacteria bacterium | reverse complement strand
AAATTGCCATGGGCAACGCCGTACCGGAACTCAAAGCAATCGCCGATTTCATCGCTCCGTCAGTGACGGATGAAGGCGTTGCGACGATTATAGAAAAGTTTATACTCCGGAGTTAATTGTTTTGTTTAACTTCTCACCTGCAATAATAATAACCCGAAAAGGGAGATAAATATCCCGATCCACTGCTGGCGATAGACTTTTTCTTTGATAACAATGGCACCAAGAAGAACGGAAATAAGTGACTGAGCAGAAATCATAGCAGTGGAATAAGAAACTCCGGCCTGGGCGATAGCCATGTTATAGAAAGAAAAACCAACAACGTCCAAAAACGCGCCAGGGAGAATCAATTTCCAAACAATCCCTTTAGACATTTTCTTAAGGTTTATGCTTTTGAGCAAAATAATGGCCAGTGCTGTTAGAGAGATAGAAACTCTAATACCTAAGGCAATCTCAAACCAGGCACCACCTTTAGCCACAGAGCCAACAAGAAAGAAATAGACTCCTGTTCCAATTGCGACAAGTAAAGCTGGAACAACGCCTTTGCGTAGATTTAAAAATCCTTTTATATCTGTTTTGTTAATGCTGGTAGAAACCAGAAAAATTCCAGTCATTAACAAGAGGACACCTGTTAACTCAAAAACTGTTGGTATTTCATTGAGAAACAGAAAACTAAGCAAAACGGTAATTATTGTGTATCCGTCTGTTATTGGCAAAACGACGCCAATATCCCCAATCTTCATGGCATAAAACAAAGCTAACATGACAAACGTTTCAAAAATGCCAATTAGAAAAATCGGCAAAATAATATCTTGATTAAATTGAACATTAATAAACGGGAGAAACAAGAGAAAAAATGGGATACCAACAGCTTGAAATGCAAAAGAAGAACTTAACGGATCCATCTCTCTTGAAGATCGGGCGGCGAAAAACCAGGCAGTACCAAGGCTAACTAATGCCACCAAGGAAAGAATAAATGACATCATAACTCAGCCGATTATAGCAATTTTTTAGGAAAGATTTATAATTTGTGAACAAAGAATGAAATACTTCATTAAAACCTTCGGCTGTGCGGCCAATGAGGCGGATAGTGAACGGGTGGCAGCATACTACGAAGCGCGTGGATTCACTCCTGCATCTTCAATTGATGAAGCTAGTGACGTGGTAATTAATACGTGCATGATTCGGGAATCGGCAGAAAATCGCGTGTACGGATTAGTACACAATTTATCAGAAGAAAAAAAGAAGGGCAGAAATCTTAAAATTGTTGTGACCGGCTGCATGGTCGGCATGGCCGCCCGAGAAAAAACCGGAAAAATGATGGCCAGCCTCAAGAAAAAAATGCCAGCAGTCGATGAATTTTTGCCGATTGAAGAAGTCGGCTTTGATTTTGCGCCGATCAGAACTGATCCGCACCACGCCTGGGTTCCGATTACCAACGGATGTAATAATTTTTGCACGTTTTGTGTGGTACCGTTTACTCGCGGAAGAGAAGTGAGTAGACCCTTTGAAGATATTATTGCGGAGTGCAAGGAGCTTGTGACAAAAGGGATTGTCCATGTGACGTTGGTTGGGCAAAATGTGAACTCATACGGATCCGATTTAAGAAATAAAGATATTAAGCCGGTGTATGTAAAACACCTTGGTCGGTTAAGAATTCCGACATTATTTCCACCTCTCCTTTCAAAAATTTCTGGAATCTCCGGCATCCAACTTATTGATTTTATCTCCAGTAATCCCTGGGATTTTTCTGACGAACTTATAGAAGTCATTAAAGAGAATCCTAAAATTTCCCGACACATCCATTTGCCGGTGCAATCAGGGGATAATGAAGTACTCAAGCGCATGAATAGATGGTACTCCAGAGAGGAATATTTAACTCTCATAAAAAAACTTCGGGAACACATCCCGGATGTTACGATAAGTACGGATATCATTGTTGGTTTTTGTGGTGAAACAGAACAACAATTTTTGTCCACGCTAGATCTAGCAAAAAAAGTTGGTTTTTCTAAAGCATACATCTCAATTTACTCTGATCGACCGATGACTGCGGCGCACAAAGTCTATAAAGACGAAGTGCCATTCGTTGAAAAAAAACGACGCTGGCAAACTCTCGAAGATCTCATCAATAAAACCAACCTTCGTCTTGGTACGTATGCATAAACTCCTTATTATCTGCGGCCCCACCGCGACCGGCAAAACCGCACTTGCGGCGTTCCTTGCAAAACGCTTTCATGGAGAACTCATAAGCGCTGATTCAAGGCAAATTTACAAAGGACTCGATGTTATTACCGGTAAAGATGTTTCCGGAGTTTGGATGTATGACATCGTCGATGTTGGTAAAAATTTTAGTGTTTCCCAATACCAAAAACGAGTTCTGCCGATTATTTTGGATATTGAGAAACGGGGGAGACTTCCTATTATTGTAGGAGGGACCGGACTCTATATTGATGCGGTTGTACAACCCTTTGAGACCATACATGTCCCCCCCAGCCGGGACATTCGTAACAAACTAGAGCGTTTGTCGCTAACTCAACTGCAGAAAAAACTCAGGAAACTCGATCCAATGAAATGGCAACGCATGAACCAGTCAGATCGCCATAATCCCCGAAGACTCATCCGGGCGACAGAAGTAGCGTTGTGGAAGAGGCAACACGGAAATCCAAAAGAACAAAAAGGTAGTGAGTTTGATGCGCTGTGGATAGGACTAACGATGCCGATTGGTAAACTTGCCCAAAAAATTCAACGTCGGGTGGCATATCGATGGGAGCATGGGGCCATCGAGGAGGCTCAGCGATATCCCTCTGCGAGCGCTCTCGGTATAACGGAAATCCGTTCGTTTCTTGATGGTATACTATCTGAGGGGGATGCAAAAATGCGCTGGGCAATGGCGGAAGGAGCATACGCCAAAAGACAGATGACGTGGTTTAAAAAGAGAAAACAGATTCACTGGTTTGACGTTACAAAAAACCCATACAAAAGCGCCGTGACGGCTATGGTCGCTGCATGGTATACTGACCATACCCATGACCAAGATTGAATTCTCTTATCGTACGATCCTTTTTGCGCTTGCTCTGTTGGCAGGGATCTGGGCACTTATTCAAATCCGGGATATTCTTTTTCTCCTTTTTGTTGCGTTTCTTCTCATGACCGCGATTCATCCGTTGGTTGTTATGCTCGAACGAATACGCATCCCCCGTGTGGTGAGTATTTTGATCGTGTATATTGTGGTCTTTGGTCTTTTTGGCGTGTCACTTGCCGGCACTATACCGCTTCTCGTATCACAATCGACCAAACTTATTACGGATTTGCCGACGTTTGCCGCACGCGTTCTGCCGTATTGGAATATCGACGTTTCGACACTCACAAAGCAAATAGCTCCGATTAGTGAAAATATCGTCGGCGTTACGGTTGGAATATTTTCTAATATTATTGCTACCCTCACAACCCTTGTCTTTACGTTCTATTTCCTGCTTGAACGGCCGCGGGCAGAGCAAGTGCTCATACCACTTGTGGGGGAGTCGATGACTAAAAAAACTGTTACGGTACTCCGGGCAATTGAAAGACGGCTCGGGAAGTGGGTACGAGGAGAACTTCTCCTGATGTTTAGCATTGGCGTTTTCTCTTATATAGGACTCACCGTTCTTCGTGTGGACTTTGCCTTGCCGCTCGCCATTATCGCAGGAGTTTTGGAAATTGTGCCGACCATCGGCCCGATCGTTTCAGCGATACCGGCTATCCTGGTGGCTCTTACGATTTCTCCGTTTTTAGCGCTTATCGTTGCGGCACTTTACTTCATCATCCAGCAAACGGAGAATAATCTTTTAGTCCCGCTGGTTATGAAGCGAACAATCGGATTTTCTCCGCTCGTTACTATTTTATCTGTTATGATCGGAGGACGGTTGGCCGGAGTCATTGGGGCGATTTTGGCAATACCACTTTTGTTAGTTCTTCAGATCCTTCTCAATGAATTTCTCATCCAAAAATCCGGTAGTGCGAGGGGAAACGAATAAACCGTTTCGCAGCCTGTTCTCCTTTCGCTTCATTTGGCCTTATAATCGGGGATTACGCTCTTTTTAATGGTACCTTGGAATCTCGTAAGCCAGATTCTGTTTCTAGACTCTCATTTCTCTTGTGCCCGCACATTTGGGTTAGTTTCCTTTTGGAACCACGGAATGCATCGTGTCGTCGTCCGCCTTCGCGCGAGGCTTCGGCGGACTGCGCTAACGCTTCATCGGTTGCAGCGGGTGGGATTGCCAACGTTTCATGCACGCTCCATAGCCGTCAGGCTACAGGATTGTGATCGTCTCTGTGGCTCTCTCAGCCGGTCAGTTCCGGCATCGTTCCTTTGGTTTTTCAACCTCAGGACACCCGACCTTACGGTACATGGCTTACGCCAAGTCCCCTGCATTCTGCTGTCTGGACTTTCCTCCCGCGCAAATTTCCTCAGGGAAATTTGTTCGGGTGAGAATCCGGATTCCAAGGTACAAAGTGTATTCTATCAGATAGCTCTCGTCTTGTAAAACGACGATTTTTTCTCTAATATCGATGGAGAGAAAGTAAAAAATTCAGTAGTTTAGAGCTATGAGATTACAGTTTCTTGCAATGACAGCGTTTCTCGCTGCGTTTGTGGGATTTCTTCGCGCGAATCTTGTGCCAAACCAACTTATGGGGAGGTTTTCTGTCTCTCCGTACCAATCTTCTGCTCGGGGCCCAGTCAAATTGTCAGCCAATTCTCCGACACCCGCGTCCACGCCAACACCCACGCCTACCCCCACGTCGCTCACACTGCCGCCGATAGTTGCCGGAGAGTCGGCGTACAAAATTCCGGTTCTGTTATATCACTACGTTGAAATTGCTTCGCCGCAAGACCCAGGACGCGTCACTCTCTCCACACCGCCTCCTATACTTGATGCGCAACTTGCCGCGCTTTCTGCAAATGGGTACACAACCATCACGTTTGACGAGCTTGCTGCGGCAATGAGTGGAAAAATTGCGCTTCCGCCAAAGCCCGTCATCATAACCTTTGATGACGGCTATGCCGATTTTTATGAAAATGCTTACCCGCTTATAAAAAAATACCGCATGAAGGCAGTGTCGTTTATTCCAACCGGGCTTATCGGAGGAGGCAATTATATGACGTGGAGCCAAATAGAAGAGATGGCAAGATCGCCGTATGTTGTTTTCGGTGCTCATTCAGTACGCCATCCGGCGCTCACGAAACTTTCCCGCTCGGCGCTCGTAGATGAAATTGTTGAAAGCAAGCGCGTATTAGAGTCACATGTCGGATATGTGGTGAATTGGTTTGCCTATCCATATGGATTTTTTGATACAACCGTCGTTGCCGCAGTAAAGGCTGCGGGGTTTATTGGAGCGGTGACGACTCTGCCTGGTTCCTTCCAATATCAAAGTCGACTTTTTTATATTCCCCGTTACCGAGCTGGAGCGCGGAGAGGAGAAGATTTTTTGCGTCTAGTACGCTAGTTCTCCCCCTGCTTGTCAGGGAGTCACATTTCCTCTATCGTGAGAATAATGCTCGCAAAAATTTTTTCCGGCGCGATCGTCGGGCTTGACGCGGTGCCGGTTACGGTAGAAGTTGATATTGCCAGCATGGGCCTGCCGACGTTTTCTATCGTGGGTCTTCCCGATAAAGCAGTGGAGGAAAGTAAAGAACGCGTTCGTTCTGCAATTAAAAACAGTGGTGCAGAATTTCCCGCCAAGCGCATTACGGTTAATCTGGCTCCTGCCGACCTTCCCAAGATCGGACCATCGTATGATTTGCCTATTGCCCTGGGCATTCTCATCGCTTCGGGACAACTCGTGATGAAAGATGATCGCTCAATATTTATCGGTGAGCTTTCGCTTGATGGAAGCCTCCGGCATACCAATGGCGTCTTGCCGGTGACCATGTATGCAAAACAAGCTGGATTTGCTAACATTTTTCTTCCCTCCATCGATGCCAGGGAAGCCGCTATCTTGGGGGGCGTTGCTATTATTCCCGTGAGTTCGCTTCTTGCACTTTTCCTTCATCTCAAAGGCGATGAAAAGCTCAAACCTCAGCCATTTCTTCCGTTTACCGATATCAAAAAACTCCCCGAGTCAGAATTTGATTTTTCTGATATTCAGGGACAGGAACACGTGAAGCGCGCACTTGAGATTGCTGCTGCCGGCGGACACAACGTATTTCTTTTCGGTCCGCCGGGCGCCGGCAAGACGATGCTTGCGCGCGCACTTCCTTCGATTCTTCCGAACCTTACCGAGGAGGAGGCGTTGGAGGTGACGAAAATTTATTCCGTTACGGGGAATTTACCCATCGGAGAGTCGGTCGTGAAAAAAAGGCCGTTTCGTGCTCCTCACCATACGACGTCTCGCATCGGACTCATCGGCGGCGGAACGCACCCGATGCCAGGGGAAATTTCTCTTGCCCACAGGGGTATTTTATTTTTGGACGAGTTTCCGGAGTTTCCGCGTCACGTGCTTGAAGCATTACGCCAGCCGATTGAAGATGGCATCGTGTCAATTTCCCGCGCTGCCGGGACCGTGCGTTACCCGGCAAAATTTATGCTCATAGGCGCTTCCAACCCCTGCCCATGCGGCAATTTCGGAAGTGAGATGAAACGGTGTATTTGTATGCCTGGCGCGATTGCACGGTATAAAAATCGCATTTCAGGTCCAATCATTGACCGAATTGATCTCCATGTTTCTGTCCCGGCTGTCCGCGTAGAAAAACTGACGCAAAACTTTCAGTCCGAGAGCTCTCGGGTTATTCAAAAGAGAGTCCAGGCGGCACGGAATCTGCAGCTAGGGCGATTCCGCAAAATGGGCATTGCCTCGAATGCGGAGATGTCCACGCGGATGGTCAAGGAGTTTTGCCAATTATCCGGGGAAGTCCTTACGTTTCTTCGGCAGGCGACGTTGCGGTTTGGATTATCTGCCAGAGGATATTATCGGGTGATTAAGGTTGCCCGAACCATTGCAGACTTGGATGCGGCCAAAAATACCGAGCTTGCTCATGTTGCGGAATCCCTGCAGTATCGTTCGACACAACAATAACCTATCTTCCGGTTAGTCGGAGTTTCCATGATCCAAATATGACAATCCCCTCACCAGAAAAAAGGAGGGGATTGTCATATTTCCACGAGAATAACTCTTATCCGCCGATTTTGAACATACCTGTTCCACAAACCGGACATTTGCCTTTGAGAGCCGGTTTACCATTCTTCATGGTGATTTTTGTAGCTTTTGGATCGTCGCGCTTTGCTCGACACTTGACGCAATACATCTGAGCCATATCGTTATTTCACCTCCTCTCAAAAAAGTAATGTTTTAGGCAGAGGGAAAACGTTACCGTTTTATTAGACTATACCAATAGATTCCGAACTCCACGGCGACCGTCGCAAGCCCCAGGACAATAGTTCGAACCATGTCTTTGCGGTGGAGGGCAAATTGCATTGTTTGCGGGTACGATTCTTCCCCAACGCGGCTATTTTGAACCGAAGAGGCGGCCGGTCGTGCGAGGGAAACTGCCGAAATAGAAAACGACGGCACACTCGCGGTAAATTGCCGGTGTTTTTCTGCGAGCAGTTTTTGCCTTTTCGTTTTCGCAGGCATACGTAGCCTCAGTGAGGGTGAGCGTAGCACAGGCGCGCTAGCCTTGTCAACTTCACCCGGCCTCAACGACGTACGGTGTTTCACGCATTGACAAGGCGACAAGAGGAATCGTAAGATGATGGGTACGAATGGTGTTCAATGGATGCACGTATTCTCACAGTACTTTTGATCGTTGTTATCGTCTGGATGGCCATACTGTCGGTTATGGTTATCCGGGCTGTGGGTCATTATAATCGCTTAAGCAGCGGCATAACCAAGAGCGGGCTCAAAGATATTCTCGAGCGCATTCTCTCGTCTCACACGGCTGCTCAAAAGCAGATCACGGCGATTCATCAAACGCTCCAGCAGGTGATCGTGGATGGCCGGAGACACATTCAGCGGATGGGAGTCGTACGGTTTAACCCGTTTCATGATACAGGAGGAAGCCAGAGCTTTGCGATGGCGATCCTCGACGGCGAAGGGAATGGATTTGTCATGACATCATTATTTGCTCGGACAGGTCATAGGTGGTATGTTAAACAAGTACAGGGTGGCAAGGGAAAAGATTTTGAGCTTTCAAAAGAAGAGGAACGGGCAATAAGTATAGCTCGACCCATATGAAAAAAGAACAGCTTCTCATGTATGGCATCATAGGGCTTGCGATTTATCTTTTTGTGACGGGTTTGTCATTTGCTGGATTTAGTTACGCAGGCAGATTTTTACCGGGGAGAGTTACCGCGCCGATTCCCAATGGCACACAGGGCCGTTTTGTCATAGATCCGAATGCGCCGAAAACAGAGGCATGTCCGATTAACGGGAAGCTCTATACGGCTGATGAACGAAAAATCTGGGAAACCAGACGACCTCTTGCCGTCATGATAGAAAATCATGTGGAGGCCCGTCCGCAATCGGGTCTGAGCAGTGCAGACGTAGTTTATGAGGCGGTCGCTGAGGGGGGGATTGCCCGGTTTATGGGAGTCTTTTACTGCGGCGTGGCAGCGAGCACAAACCTTGCTCCGGTGCGCAGCGCCCGATCCTACTTTTTACCGTGGGTTCTTGAATACGATGCCCTCTATAATCACGTGGGCGGCGCAGGCAATTGTAACGACGACACCGTTGATGAACGGGCCAAAGCGCTTTGTCAGATACAGCAATACCGCATAAAAGACATGGATCAGTTCGGCATATCGTTCCCGACATGTTACAGAAATTATGATCGCCTTGATCGTCCAGTGGCGACGGAGCATACGATGGTCTGCGTGACGGATAAACTTTATAAAATTGCTGCGGAGCGGGGATGGACCAACGTTGATGCGAAGGGGGTTGCGTGGAATAAAAATTTTGTTGCCTGGAAATTCAAAGACGATGCAGGACTCAATGACCGGTCTGCTTCATTCTCCGCAAGTTTCGTTGCATGGAAAGGGTATGAGGCGGAGTATGGCGTTCGTTGGGATTATGATAAAACAACGAACACCTATCGCCGCACCAATGGAGGGGTGGCGCAAATTGATCTTGAGAACAAGCAGGCCATTTCAGCAAAAGCAGTCATTATTCAATGGGCGAAAGAGATCGGCCCTCTTGACTCCAAGGGCCATCTGTTCTATACCACCACTGGGACGGGAGACGGGCTCGTATTTGAAGATGGCAAGGCGACAAAGGTGACGTGGAAAAAGCCTGATCTAAGTTCCCGGACAAAGTTTTATGATGCGGCTGGCCGTGAAGTCAGTTTCGATCGGGGTCAACTCTGGTTCGAACTTCTGCCGATCGGTACGCCAGTAAACTACTAAGAGACTCCTGCCCGAGAAAGGGTTATTGGGTATGTTTCTTGAAGATCTTATTATCTCCCGCGTACGGGTGAAAATGCTGACGTTGTTTTTTACTCATCCGGGTACCATATTCCATGTTCGAGATATAGTGCGGAAGGTTGGTGAAGAAATTAATGCCGTTCGGCGCGAGCTTGCGCATATGGAAAAGGCCGGCATGGTCACCAAAGAGCAGCGGGCCAACCGTCTATTTTATAGTTTTCGGAGAGATTACCCTCTCTACTATGAACTTTTGACATTAATTGGGAAAACATCCGGTTTGAGTGCCGACATCCTCAAGCACAAAGCCAAACTCGGCAAAATAAAGTTTGCCATGATATCCGGCAGGTTTTTACGGCATCTACCCAAACGCGCGAGTACCGACGTAGAGCTTTTGGTTGTGGGGAACGTTGTCCTTCCAGAACTCGCGCAGCTCGTAAAAGCAGAGGAAGTGAGACGAGAGACTGAACTCAACTATACGGTGATGAGCGAGGAGGAATTCGCGTTCCGTAAACGCAGACGCGATCCGTTTGTGCTCTCTATACTTGGAGGATCAAGAGTTATGGTCATCGGCGATGAAGAGGAGCTTCTTGATTAACATGAAGCAAAAAGTGCTCCGTACCGGACACAGTTTGGCCGTTGTCATTCCTTCGAAGTTTGTCCGAGATATTGTCGTAAAACCCGGAGATGTCGTTTCCGTTACGCCGGACTCGAGAAAAGGAAAAATTACCTATACATTCCAAAATGCTACCCAGCTTCCTCTTGCATTACCGAAAGCCTAATATACAATAAACCCATGGTTCGTACGCGGCGCATTTTTATCCTTCTGGTTGTACTGATTATAGCCTTTGTACTCATTGATATCCCCGAAAATTATCGTGCATTTGGTCGAACGCTCTCTCCTCCGGTTATTAACCTCCGGCCTTGGGGAATTCCTATCGCAAAAGAATTTAAGACGCGTCTCGGCCTTGATCTTTCCGGCGGCATCTACGTAACGCTTGAAGCGGACATGTCGGGGATTAGGGAGGCGGACCGGACTTCTGCCCTCGATTCCGCAAGAGAAATTATTGAGCGCCGCGTAAATCTTTTTGGTGTGAGCGAGCCCGTGGTGCAGTCGTCTCGATCGGAGAATCATTACCGAATCATCGTCGAACTTCCGGGACTCACCAATGTTGACGAGGCAACCAAGCTCATTGGTCAAACGGCAAAACTTGAATTCCGTGAATTTACTGTGCCAACCGCCTCTCTGAGCGCAGTTACTACCACCAGAGAGCTCCTGGCAATGACGAAATCCGTTGGACTCACCGGCAGCGATTTGAAGCGTGCACAGCTCGCCTTTAACTCTACCACCGGCGCGCCGGAGGTCGGCATAGAGTTCACATCAGATGGGTCGAAGAAATTTGCAGACATCACGACACGACTGGTGGGAAAGCAGCTCGCCATCTTCCTTGACAATAGTCTCCTTACGGCGCCGACGGTGCAGACTCCCATTACCGGCGGCTCGGCGGTTATCACCGGCCAATATACCAGAGAATCGGCAAAAACGCTGGCGCTTCAGCTCAATGCCGGCGCACTACCGGTACCGGTATCGATCGTTGAAAA
The DNA here is from genome assembly GCA_964442525.1 of uncultured Gammaproteobacteria bacterium. GTDB lineage: Bacteria > Patescibacteriota > Microgenomatia > UBA10105 > UBA927 > CAYTZO01. The sequence continues at coordinate 5,967 of CAYTZO010000017.1, read as the reverse complement.
GCGGACGATTGGTGCAACGCTCGGGGGAGAGTCCGTTGCAAGAAGTATAAACGCAGGCACAATTGGGCTTACGCTTGTGGCGGCATTCATGATTTTTCAATACGGTTGGCTTGGGCTTATTGCCGACGCGGCACTCGTGGTCTATGGGATTACTACGTTTGCAATATTTCGTTGGATACCCATTACCCTAACGCTACCCGGTATCGCCGGATTTATTCTGTCCATGGGCATGGCGGTTGATGCCAATATCCTTATTTTTGAACGCTATCGGGAGGAAAAGCGCAAGGGGAAACCGTGGGCTATCGCAATCGAAGAAGCGTTTGGGAAAGCGTGGGAAAGTATCCGCGATGCAAACGTTACAACCATTATTACGAGCATTATTCTGTTTAATCCCGGCAACTGGCAATTTCTTCCAAGTTCGGGTTTGGTGAGGGGATTTGCCGTGACACTTCTTATTGGGGTACTCGTGAGTTTGTTTACCGGCATAGTCGTAACACGGACGTTTATCCGCGTGTTCTATAGGGAGAAGCAGATATGATTCGATTTTCAAAATACATCTGGCTCTACTTTTTGCTTTCAAGCTTGGTGCTCATACCGGGGATTTTTTCCCTGATTCGTTTCGGACTCGTTCCTTCCATAGATTTTACCGGCGGCACAATACTTGAGGTTCGCTTTGACAGCAACGTATCGGTGGAAGAACTTAACCGTGTCGTTCGAAAAGAGAAGTTTCCAGTAGACTCCATACAAGCCTCAAATCCTCAAACGTATGTTTTCCGGTTTAAACCCATCGAGCAACAGACGCTGGATCAGTTGCAGAAAGACCTCTCCCAGGGTATCGGCACGAACCGGGTCGTGCGCAATGAAACCGTCGGACCTATTTTGGGAACTGAGCTACTGCAAAAAGCCGTGATTGCGGCGATTTTTGCTATCGTTGCCATTCTTCTCTACGTCGCCTATGCATTTAGAAATGTGAAGTTTGGCGTCTGCGCGGTACTTGCGCTTTTTCATGATTTATTGGTTGTGCTTAGCGCATTCTCGCTCTTGGGGCGCATATGGGCAGTAGAGGTTGATACGCTTTTCGTTACCGCATTTTTGACCACGATGAGCTTTTCCGTTCATGATACGATTATTATCTTCGATCGTATCCGGGAATATCTCAGAAAAGGGACCCGCGGATCGCTTGAGGAACTTTCCGATATTGCCCTCAACGAAACCCTCAATCGCTCCCTCACCAATTCGCTCGCACTTATATTCATGCTTTTGGCTTTGGCGCTTATGGGCGGCGTAACGGTACGCTGGTTTATCATCGCCCTTCTTATCGGTACCACCTCGGGGACTTATTCTTCTCCTTTTGTCGCCACTCCGCTTCTTATTTTATGGGACCGGTGGGAACGGAGGAAAAAATAATTTTTTATTGGAAATCTTCAATGAAAATTGTACATGCAAATTGCAGGTTAACGAGAATCACCCGTGAGCTTAAGTTCCCTTATTCGTTTTAATAATGTTTCGCGATCGTTTACGAGCGAACCGGATTCAACTTCGCTAAATATTTGATTGAGGATTTTTCCAACAAGAGGACCGGGCTTGATACTGAACTCCTTCATAACATCGTGTCCGTCAATTTTGAGATCACTGACTGTGAAGGGTTGTTTTTGCACTTCCTCAAGGCGTTTTTTAAAAAGTTCCAGTCTCCAGGACGTTTCCCATGCACCTCCGCCCAAACGGTCACCGATCCGAAGTGTAAGCATATCATTGAGATTGTCTTTTCCGACTCTTCGGATAAAGCGCCGAATTGCGCTATCGGTTTGACGTTCATCTACCGTAAACTGATGCCATCGGACGAGGAGAAACAATCGTTCGGAATCGTGTTTCGATAATCGTAATCGTTGGGCAATATTTTTAACGATTCGTGCGCCAACCACCTCGTGGTTATAAAACGTAATAAGCCCCGAAGAGTCTTTTTTAAATGTTTTTGGTTTTCCGATGTCGTGAAGGAGGGTAGCAAAACGAACGAGAGGATCATCGGATTTGCAATTTTTCAGAGCTAAAATTGAATGGGTTCCAACGTCGTAGATGTGATGCCTTTTGGGGCTTTTTTGCGGAGTATCAAATGCCGGTTCAAGCTCGGGAAGAATGTAATGGAGAAGTTTTGCGTTTTTTAAGACTAAAATCCCGTCTGCCGCATGAGGGGAGGTGAGGAGCTTCAGAAGCTCATCACGGATTCTCTCGGCAGAGATTTTTGTAAGCGTTCCTGCATTAGTTTGTATTGCCGCCAGTGTTGATTTATCGATCATGAATCCGAGCTCCGCGGCAATCCGTATGGCACGTATCATGCGGAGAGCATCCTCTTTAAATCGGGTGCCTGCTTCTCCCACCGCCTTAATTACTTGCTTTTTTATGTCTTCCTGTCCTTTGTAAGGATCAACGAGCTCTCTTCCATCAAATGCTATGGCATTGATGGTAAAGTCGCGGCGGCTGAGGTCTTCTTCGAGAGTTTGTCCCCAGATAATTTTGTCCGGGTGTCTGTGATCAGAATAGCCGTGTTCACTCCGATAGGTCGTAACCTCATATACATCGGTTGTTTCACCTTTGCTATTTTTAATTTTTATTCCGACAGTCCCGAATTGATTATCGTAGAAACTCTCAGGGAATACTTTCAGGATGTCTTCAGGTGTCGCATTGGTTGTGAAGTCCCAATGTTTGGTTGATCGGTCCATAAGAAGATCCCGGACCGAGCCGCCGACAGCATAGACCTCAAACCCAGCTTTTTTTAGGGAATCAATTATGTGTTGGGCTTGTTTTGGGATGGTCATACCAGTCGTATGATATCATAAGCCCTATGAAGAAATGGGAAATTTTAGGGAAAGGCAACGATATCATTTCTCTCATTCTCAAAAATAGGGGACTCGCGACCAAAAAAGAAATTGATGAATTTTTGCATCCTCATGACCCCTTTACGTTAAATGCTGACGATGTTGGGATTGAACCGCGTGCATTAATGAGTGCAGTAACGCGGCTAAAAAAAGCCATTAAGAATAAAGAGTCCATTGTGGTCTACGCAGACTACGATGCCGACGGTATTACTGCAGGGGCGATTATGTGGGAAACGCTCTACGGTCTCGGTGCGCACGTGATGCCGTATATTCCTCACAGAGTTGAGGAAGGGTATGGGCTTTCTACGAAAGGCATCGATGCCGTCCGGGAGGAGTTCGATCCCTCGCTCATTATCACCGTTGATCACGGCATTACGGCAAAGGAAAAGGTCGCGTATGCAAAAAAAATGGGGATTGATGTTATTGTAACGGATCACCACGTTAAACCGGAAGCATTGCCGGATTGCACCATAGTTCACACGACGCAGCTTTCCGGAGCGGGAGTTTCGTGGTTCCTTGCCAAAGAATTTGGTAAGCCCGACACCGCTTTGGCGGCCATCGGGACGATCGCCGATATGGTTCCTTTGGTTGGCGCGAACCGGTCCATTGCCAAATACGGTCTTATATCATTAAACCAGACCAAGCGCGTTGGACTTTTTGCGCTCATTGTCGATGCGGGGCTCGCCAAGGGAGAGTTAGGAACATACGACGTGTCGCATATGATCGCACCCCGCCTCAACGCCATGGGCAGGCTCGAGCACGCGCTGGACGCTCTCCGGCTTCTGTGCACCAAACGGTCAGATAAAGCGAGCCTCCTTGCGCAAAAGCTGGGACTGACCAATAGAGAGCGCCAGAAACTTACCGAAGATACGGTCGTTCATGCTCTCGATTTGGTTCCAAAAAGTTCAAAAAAACTTATTTTTGTTGCACATGCCTCATACAATCAGGGCGTCATCGGACTTGTTGCGGGGAGGCTCGTTGAACAGTTTTACCGACCGGCCATCGTTGTTTCCGTTGGCGACGGATATTCAAAAGCATCTGCACGGTCAGTCGCCGGTTTTAATATCGTTGAGGCAATCAGAAGCTGCAGCGATATTCTCGTTGACGTCGGCGGCCACCCCATGGCTGCGGGATTTACCGTTGAAACAAAAAACCTAAAAAAACTTCAGAGCCGCCTGGAAAAACTTGCGGAAGAAGCGCTTGATGAGGAAAAGCTTACCAGAAAACTCCGAATAGACGCGGAGATTCCTCTTGATGCCGTTTCAGAGGCGTTGTGGGAGAGTATCCAAGCATTTGCTCCGTTTGGTTTTGGCAATCCGGAACCGGTTTTTGCCACCCGAAACGTAACCATCAAGGTCATTCGATTGGTCGGCAAGGACGGAAAGCATCTGAAATTACGTCTCACGTCTCACGTCTCACGTCTCACGTTTGATGCCATTGCATTTAACTTTGGAGCTCTTTACGGCCAGTTACAACCCGGAGCCGAGGCTGCCATTGCCTATAGTATTGATCTGGACAGGTGGAATGGCAATAAAAGGCTACAATTGAAAATAAAAGACATTCATCTCAATTAGCTTCCGGATTGATTTAAGGCCCCGAAAGTAGTATCCTATAGGATTACATATGATCAATACTCGTGAGGCTCATCAAACCGAGCCGCTATCCCCGGTAGAACGGTATAGGCAATTTACGAGGGAATGTTACCAACAGATTAGACTTTTTAAAAGACCAGTGTTTCTTCCCGTACAAAGAGAAAAAATCGATCCAGTCACACATCTTTATCCCACGGAAGTTCGGTTGCGGGATAAAGTCCTTGATAAATCTGGATACCTTTCGGATGAGGAACATGCGATGGTGGAAGCGGCAGCAGTTCTCACGCTTTTAGCCCATGCGCATCAATTTCGTGATAGTGGTGGATCATACGCGGCCCATCCATTAAGACTCGCTCTTATGGGAATTAAGAAACATCATGGCGCACTGTCAATTTGTAAGCGTCTTCTCCATGATACCCATGAAGACACTTGGCTGACCTATAAGACAATTCGTGAAAATATCCATCCGGATGTGGCCGACGGGGTAAAGATATTAAGCAAAATTAGAGGGAGACACCAACGAAAAGAGATGAAAGCATTGCTAGAAGAAAAATATAGACTGAATATTTTTAAATCCTTAATCGATTCTCCTGATGAAACAATAATAAAAATTGATGACAGGCTTCACAGTATGCGGACACTCGGAGCAAAAAGTGACAAAAAGAAACGAGAAATCATTTTTGAAACAGAACAAATCTACATTCCTTTGGCCCGCCGTATGGGACTCCATGATGAAGCCAATGAACTGGAACATTTGTGCCTCATCCGTAAAAGCCCAGAACACGAAAAGTGGGCGAGAGACGCCAATCGTTTCATTAAAAAGTTTTTCAAACATAACCCTCCAGACACGGTAATTGGTGATATGCGAAAAATACTCGGAACACGGGGATTTAAAGTTGCACTACACTCCCGTATTCCGTCCGCGGCAGATTTTTACCGACGCATCGGAGAGCTGCGTCCACTAACGACAGAAGATATGTATTTATATATTGATGCTGCTCAGCACGATTTTGGAAATGCCCAATATGATTTGTTTGATTGGGGATTTCAGGCCGTTGAAATAGCAAATGCTCTTAATTTCAATAGGGTTTTTGACCGACCGACTATTATTACTGGGTTTCAGTTTAAAAATGAAGTTCAAAAAGGTCTTACGGACTCATTAGCCATTGATATTATCAGACTTCAAGACAGGTTTAGAGTTCGTGTTATGCTCTATCCGCATGATGTTCACGTGCGCGAGAGAATTTCATTGGCGTCCCTTCTTTCCTCGAATATAAATGAGAAGCCGGCTCTAAAAGCAGTTCTTGAGAAGAAGCAACGATTTATTGCAGAGCGCATCGAAGAGAAGTTGCGGGGGCAGGTAGAAAGCTCGAGTCTTATCCGTGGGCTCGAACCTCGGTTGCCAGAAGGGCATATCCGTGTGACTGGCGTGGATGATAAAAGTGTCGAAGAGCCGTGGAGCATCAAGAGTGGTTCTACGGTGATGGATTATATTGCCGATA
>CAYTZO010000016.1:0-19056 GCA_964442525.1 uncultured Gammaproteobacteria bacterium | reverse complement strand
TAGATACTGTTGGGATAGAGGGTATCTTTGCCGATGGTTGGGGTAATGTAAGGCAACTGGGGATACGGGTCCGGGGCCACTGGCAACTCATAGAGGGAAAGCCTGCCAAGTTCATACGGAAAATCTAGCTCAGGACGGGAACGGGAAAAGCGAACCGTCAAGTTGGAGTCTGAAAGAGGAACAAAAATCACTGCATCGATCTTAGTCCACTCGGGCAGTCCAAACACACGCTCAGAGACGGCCACCCGATTGCCGCTTTCCAATCGGAGAAACCCGTCTTTTTGATTGGCCAGAATCTCCTGACCGGGTTTTACAAACGCTTCAACGCGGTAAAATCTGCCTGGCGGAACGGAAAATGGCACATCGGTAAAATCGCGTGTGGTCACTAGCCTCCCCCCGTTAGAAAACTTTGGCAGTTTGATAACGACGTAGTTATCATCCGGAGCCTGCCAGGGTTTGTAGACTTCATAGACTACGTAGTTAAGAAACTCCCTCATGGCAAGCCCGTAATACGATTCCTCAAGGGTCCGGTAGGGAATGCCGCGGGCGGCTAATACTTCCCCAAGCGGGCGGTCAAACCAAAAGAGGTAAATTTGATACCAGCTAGTGTTAAGTACGGCAAAATTAAAGCCCTGTCTGACCATTTGGGTTATGCTATTGAGCTCTTTATGTTCCCAAGGAATCAAGGTCAAACGGTTCTCAAGGGAGCTGGGCAGGCCCAGATTCGCATTAAGGACACGGCTTTTTGTTGGAAGTTTTTCGGCCGCCCACGTGCTTACTACCTCTCTGTTCCAGGGTTTAAGGTAAAACCGGGAGAGCGCTGTTGAATCCTGAAGAGGCCCGGCATTCACAAAAAGAAAAAGAACGGTCACAGCCAGGCCCGCATATGGGATACTCTTTCTGAACATACGGTAAACCTGCCGGACGCCGAATCCGGCAAAAAGAGCAAGGAATGGTATGACGGTCGTAAAATTTCGGACATACACGCCGCCGGACATGTAATAGAGGAATACGAAAAGAAATGGACCGACAAAAGACAAAAGAAACAACGCGGCAGGGAGCCGTAAAACGATTGCAAGGAGAAACCCGGCGGTTATTGCCAGCGTCACCCACTGCCCCATCCCCCAATAGTAAAGATATACCAAGGGATACACGTTAAACCGCATAACGCCGGCTCCGTAACGCAGGGAAACGTATCGAATGACCGGAAGAGCCTCTTTGAGGTTCAATAATAAATAAGGATTCAGTACGGCAAAAACCGAGCCAATCACAAGGAGTGAAAGGAGAAAATTTTTGTTTATGAAAGCTCCCGGGCGCTTCTCCCTTACCGTCCAAACCAGATGAGCGAGTAAAAAGGGAAGAAGCGCAAACAGTTGATACTTCATGGCAATCGAAAGACCCACGCTCACGGCAGCAAATAGGTACCGCCGTCGGCTGTTTTGTTCTAAAAGAAGGAGGGAAGCGTAAAAAGCCAGCAGGGCAAAAAACCCGTTCGGGATATCGGAAAGGGCAAGGTGGCTCGAAAGATTGTGCCGGTAATTGACCGCCACCACAAATGACGAAGCCAGACCCGCAACCTCCCCAAATAACTTTTTTCCGATGAGGTAGGTAAGATAAACCGACCCGACACCCAAAAGAGCGGTGATCATCCGTGACCAAAAAAGCGCATACAGATCTCTCGGACCAAAAAAACGGGCCCGCTGCTCCTGAAAAAATTGTTGCCCCCGTTCGAGGACCGCAAGAAAAGTCCCGGGATGGAAAATAAATTCTTTGACGTAAACAAACGGGAGAAAAAACGTTTTGTAGAAACCATAATGAAGTATCGGCACGCCAGCCGGATAATCGTATCGCCTCGGATTGAGATCCCCGTAGGCAAACATGTCGGTGGCACTCCCGTAACTCATGGGCTCGTCAGGGTGATAGGGGTTGTGACCGGGCGCTGTCCCCAAAAATCGCAACCCCGTTGCTAAAAGAAGTATGACGGTCAATATCGCTTTTTTCATACGCGTTTTACTGCTACCTTGCCCCCGCCGCGTTGCAGTGAACGCTCCATCGCGTCAATTACAGAAACCACCGACACCCCGAATGCGAGGTCTGAAACCGGCTTTTGGTCTTTTTGTATGCAGCGGACAAAATCGGATAACTGAACCGCGAGAGGGCGATCACTCCGGGAGAAAGGATGAGAGACTTTACGCAAGCCTTTCCCCGAAAAGAAGGCAACCTTGGACCGGGCAGTATCGTCAAATATGATACTGCCTTTCTCTCCAACGATGGTCAGCCGACGGCTTCTCACCGGCGATAACCAACCGACTCTCAAAAAAGCAGAAGTACCCGCAAAGTCAAGATGCGCATACACCATGTCCTGGGTCAGCCTCCCGGAGATTTTTGAGCGGACCGCCCAGGCAGAAACGGACGTGGGGAGCCTGCCTAAAACTGCGAGAATCATGCTAACGTCGTGCGGCCCCCAGTCCCAAAGTGCGGACACGTCATCTCTCATCGGTCCAAAATTCCCGCCGGTGCTGTCGACATATATCACGTCGCCTATCCTTCCTAGGAGAGGCAGCAGCGCGTGAAACGCCGGGTGTGAGAGATACACGTGCCCTACCATAACTATCCCCTTGTGTTTTCTCCCTGCGTCAACCAGCGTCAACGCGTCTTCGTAGCGCGTAGCCAACGGCTTTTCGATAAGAAGATTTTTGTCTTTTTCCAAAAAAAACTTGGCAATTTGAAAATGCGTTGACGCGGGAGTGGCAATGACAATTCCGTCAATGTCGGGGTATTGAAGAAGTTTTTTATAGTCGAAAACGTGAACTATTTCTTTTGTTTTATCCCCGCGGGGGTGGGTGGTGCAAACGTATTTAATTCGGCAATTATCCATCGTTTGGGCGGTGGCAAGGTAATTTTTCCCCCACGCTCCCAATCCAATGAGTGCTAACGTCGTCATACGTGTCTGGGTTGATGCAGCTCATTCTCAAACCAACGCAATGTCCGCCTGAGGCCTTCTTTAAGACGCACTTGGGGTTTGTAATGAAGCGCCGTCTTAATCTTCGTCAAATCCGGACACCTTCTTCGCGGCTCATCTTTTGGGTAACTCTGGGGATAGGGAATTTTTTTAATAGTAACTTTTTTCGGAGCTACGCTCGTCACAATTTGGGCAAGACTCATCATGTTTATTTCATCATCGTCGCTTCCCACGTTATACACCTGCCCGTTTTTCTCGGAAAGCAGCACTTTAAAGAAGGCAGTGGTGGCATCGCTGATATAGCAAAAAGTCCGCGTTTGATTGCCTTCGTCGTGGACCGGCAGGGGTTTTCCGGCAATGGCGTTGGTTAAGAAACTCGGAATAACCCGATAGTCATCCGGGCGCATACCCGGGCCGTACACATTAAAAGGACGGACGATTTTTACCGGTACCTTATAAAGGTCAAAATACGTCATGCAAAGCGTCTCGCCCAGCCGCTTTGACTCATCGTAGCAGGCCCGCGGCCCGGTACTTGAAACGTTTCCTCTGTATGTCTCCGGCGTCGGAATAAAATTGGGATCAGGGTCGCCGTAGACCTCGCTCGAACTAAAAAAAAGAAAGCCCTTGACCCTTTTCCTTCTGGCTAGCTCCAGCAGGTTCTTTGCCCCAAAAATCGCGCTCTCAATGGTTTCAATCGGATACTTTCGGTAAAAAACGGGCGAGGCAAGTCCCGCAGCGTGAATAATATAATCGATCTGCCCTTTAAAGGTAATCGGGAGTGCAACGTCGTGGGGAACAAAGATAATATTTGCATCGTGTAAGGATTCCAGCCGCCTCTTCCCTTTTCCGGTGATAAAATTATCTACCACGATAACCCTGCAGGGCCGCTTGAGGAGCCTGTTGAGCGCGGAGACCGTGGTGACGATGTAGCTTCCCAAAAATCCCGCTCCGCCGGAGACGAGGAGCGTTTTTCCGCTCAAGAGTTTTGCCTCTTTTTGTATCTGCCCTATAATGCGCTTGATGTCCGCGTGAATAACCGGGTGCATACTAGAGAACTTTCGGGCTCGGTACGGGAAGAATGAATTTGCCCCCTCCCTCTTTATACCAGGAAAGCTTTTTCATAATAGGAGCCGCGAAATTCCAAGCGAGAATAAGAAGATACGCCGGCGGTTTGTTTCTCAAAACGTCCATTCCCACGACGGGAATGTGCCGGCCGGGCGTGAACAGCCCCTGTTTGAGAGGGCTATCGTCAACCACAAAATCAAGGTAGTCCGTACCGATGCCAAAATAGTTTAATAAGGTATTTCCCTTCGCCGGTGCACCATACGCGGCAATATCCTTGTCCTTTTGTTTTAACCCGGTCAGAAGCTCTAAGAGGGCAACTTTATTCTGCAACACGCGCTGCGCAAACGATGTGTACGTATCCACGCTGTCGAGTTTTCTTTTTTTCTCAAGCGCAAGAAACCGGCCGACCCCGGGTGAGATTGCGCGCGGACCGCCCCTTTTTTGTACCCAAATCCGCACGGATCCTCCATGGACGTCCGTTTTTTCCACGTCAAACACTTCCATCGCGAATCTCTGAAAGAGTCCCAAGAGCGGCCCGATGGAAATGTATGAGAGATGTTCATGATACACGAGATCAAAATAGTTTTTTTCAAAGAAGTCAACAAGATACGGCGCCTCAATGACCAATGCGCCCCGCGCGTCCAAAAGCGCGTCTACCCCACGCAACACGTCATCAAGGTTGTCAATGTGAGCAAATACGTTGTTTGCACTGATAACGGAGGCACTTCCGTAGCGAGCGCGGATGGTTCTCGCCAGCTCCGGCGTAAAGAATTGACTTATCGTTGGTATGCCGTCCCGTGTGGCCCGGCGCGCGATACTTCCGGCCGGTTCTACGCCTACTACCCTCATCCCAAGCGTCTTCATCGGTTTTAAAAGAATCCCGTCGTTGCTGCCAATGTCTATAACGAGCGACCCCTTCGGGAGTGAAAGTTTTCTCACGACCGACCGCGCATAATCTTTAAAGTGTGCAACAAAAACCGGCGACGTTGAGGAAACGTAGAGGTAGTTTTGAAAAAGCACCCGCGGAGAAACAACATGCCCAAGCTGCAGAAAATGGCACGCCAGGCAAAGGTTTACGTCTAGCGGAAAAAATTCTTCCGGCAAATCAAGTTCTTGTTTTTGTAAAAAATGATTCGCAAGGGGCGTTGGGCCAAAGGAGAAAACCCTCCGCAGCGTCGACCGCCCGCAAGCACGGCAGGCTGTTTTTTTTGTCACGATGCTTTTCATATGAGTTTTACGCGGATGGTATCGTGTTCATAATTCGTTCTTCCTCGTTTCTCGGTCGTCAAAGCTAAAAAAACAGAATCTTCCAAAAATTTCATGGCGTGTGCGACCATGGGCGGCGTCCTGACCAGTTGCCCTTCCTTCACAAGAACTGTTTTTTTCCGGGCATTGCGTTTTGCGGCAGATTTATAGGTGTATGCCATCGAACCTTTGAGGATATAGGTAACGTGGGTGTCTTTTCTGTGGTAGTGATTCGCACGGACTGCGCCCTTTTTACACGTCACGAGGAGCGCGCCGATGATGTTGGTCCGGCCGTCGAGGAGATGGTACATTTCCCCCCGGGCATCTTTGTGAAATGGCCGAATTGTCCTGACGAAGCTCATGACGTAGTATACTACCAGGTGTGGCGGCCTCAATCAATCGTATTGTGTGTTAGTTTCCACCAAAGGCGCAGCGCATCGGAAAATGTTCTCCAGGCCACGGACGGTTTTGCATTCTTAGCCTTCCCGCCCAGACGGGGCCGGTAAAATGACGCCGCCTCAACGACCGTCAAACCCCTGCGCTTAAACCGGATTACCAGTTCTGCAAGCATAAAAATCCCCCGTGAATCAACGGGCATCTGGCGCACCTTACTCGTCCTCCAAATGTTAAGCCAGTTCACGTCTTTGTAGGTAATGCGAAAAAGCACCCGCAGGACAACGAGATACGCGTACGATAATATCAATCGGTAAAAGGTATAGTCGGCACGGGACCCGCGATAGCCGAGAATGAGGTCTGCAGACTTCATAAGGGGCAGGCAGTGCTTCATGTCTTCGATGAAAAATTGACCGTCGGCGGGCATAAAGGCTACAAAGTCTTTCTTTGCGCCCCCTATGCCCCGCAGCATAGCATTGCCATAACCGCCGTTTTTCTGGTGAATCACCCGGACGGAGCGATATCGCTTGGCAAAAGCGTCAGCGAGAGCCCCTGTCCGGTCGGTGCTCCCGTCGTCAATAATGAGAATTTCAAAATCATCCAAGTATTTCTTGGCACTCCCAATCGTCCGCCGGAGTACATAAGGAAGGCACTCCTGTTCATTGTACGCGGGAATTGCAATGGTAAGGCTTGGCAGCCGCTCTTTCATCGTTTTCGGCATACGTAGAGATTATGAGGAAATGGATTGCTCCCAAGTCTGTGAATCGAGACATTGGCCTCTCCAAAGTATTTCCGCAGAAGTACCAGGAGACTTTTGCGGTATCGGTAAAACACCGGTTGACCGGAATAGAGAACGAAGTCCGCGAGTCTAGCCAGAGGCAACTTCCAGAGCGGACGATCATCTACTTCGACAATAATGAGCCGCCCTGTTCGAGAAAGCATTGAAGCAGACGCTTTAACGAGGTCATCCTGCGCTTTGTACGAAGATAAATGATGAAGAACATCCAAAAGAACAATAGCATCTAGTTTTTGCAGGCGCTGGCGCGTCGCATCGCCATAGCGAAACGCGGCATTTTGCATTCCCTTATCCGCAAACATCAGTTTTTTCCTATCAAGATCAACGCCCAAAATAGATCGTTTCGGTTGAGAAGCAGCAAGATAGTTTGCAAATATTCCGTATCCGCAGCCTAAATCGAGTATGGTTCCCTTCTTGGGGACCAGGCGCTCAACTTCTTCAAACGATCCGGTCCAAAAGCGTATCCGCGTAAATAGGTTCGTCCACAAATTTGTTGAATAGCGCGAAATTATGTTTTGTTTGAATTCATTCATTGGCGTAGTCTATACCGACGTTTCCCGCGCGTCAAAGGTTGGGTTTACTTGGATCGCGATACGGATGATGAAGTTTCCCTCCGTATTGGCAGACAATGTCTGCGACAGCCTTGGTCTCATGAGCGGGATTTCCCACGACTACCGTTTCGTCTTTCACATTCTTTACCACAACGCTCCCCGCCCCAACGAGGGCCCTCTTGCCAATGCGAACATGGGGCAGTACCACGACTCCTCCCCCAATCATCGCACCGTCTTCTACCGTCGCCCCACCGAGACATGATGGGAATCTTGTGCCGGAGGGCGGATGGGGATCATTGGTGAAAATGACGCCGGGACCAACAAAAACATGTTGTCCGATGGTAACGTCTTCCAGAAAACATCGGGAGTGAATACGCGTGTAATCTCCGACGCGGTTTCCCGGCGCGAGCTCCGCAAATGAACCGATACTGACAAAATCGCCGATGGCGTTACCCTCCCGAATGAGAGCGCAGTGACCGGTGGTTAAATGCGCGCCGACGGTCACTCCGGCGTATATTATGGTTCCTTTCCGGATATGAGCCCTGGCGCCAATAATCGTTTCTTGGCAGGGACCAGCAACCGGCGGCCTTCCGATCTCGACGTCTTCGTCGATGATGCAGTCTGCTCCCAAACGCACACCAGGGTAAATTTTCGGTTTCATATTGCGCTCAGCCTACGTTGCCGAGTAGTAAACCAGAAACGCATCATTTCGATAGTAGTCTTTATCATCATGCGGACGTTTGTGCCTTTTTGCACTCCGTCTCTCCTTGCATAAAAATGGATCGGAACCTCACCGATCCGGTATCCTTTCCCCCTGGCTTTATAAATAAGCTCCAACAAAAACAGGCAGGAAAACGGATCTGCCGTAATGCGGACGGAATCCCGAACGGCCTTCCGGTACATAATGCAGCTCGACATTTCCCGTAGCTTAATGGCAAAAAGCTTACGGGCCAGCCTGTGATAGAGAAAAGAGTTAATTTTACGGTACCACGTCTCGTTATTCACCAAACGGTAGGCTACGACCATGTCTTTTCCTTTCATTGCGGGGACAAACGATCGTACTTCCCGGTAGTCAAACTGCCCGTCGGCCGGCCCAAGGAAAATAAGATCTTTGGATGCATGCCGGTAACAGGACAGCATTGCCCCGCTAAATCCCTTGTTGTGCCGGTGATGCACGACGACGGTATGGCGCGCATCTTCTTGCCGCAATTGATCCATGATACGACCCGTTCCATCCACGGAACCGTCGTCCACCAGGACAATTTCATAATCACTCGTTATGCGACCGGCCTCTTCCCGCGCCTGCCGGTACACCTCGGCGATGGTTGTCTCCTCGTTAAAGGCCGGGATCGTTATTGAAAGGCTCTGCCTATTACTGCGTTTTTCCTTCATGAATAAGACCCGCCAAAAATCCGAAACCCCCTGCCGTAAACTTGACTGCCTGCATGATTATAAGTCCGAGAAAAATAATTGGATGCGCGGAAAAATCTCCCAGATGGCGAAGAAAACTTCCCCTGACCGGATTAAACTGCATAAGTGCGGTCCTTGGATGTTTACGGAAATATCCAACCATCTGCCTGCCATAAAAAAAGTGCTTCCGCCATATGTCAGCGAGCGTCCGCGGCTCTCCCAGATGGCGTTCAATTGCACCAATTCTTCCCCATCGAAAACCCGCGGCGACAAATCGATTGTGAAAATCATAATCCTCCGGACCAAACAGCGTCTCATCAAACCCGCCGATTGTCTCCCATGATTTTTTTGAAAAGAACCTCACCGCCACGATCAGCGGGTCGTCCCTGTAGGTATTCCGCTCAAACTTACGCACGTCTGCCCAAAAACCAAGCCCCTCTGCAGAGGTGTTATGCACCGCAATGCCGTCAAGGCGTTTGGTCTCGCATTTCCTCACGCATTCTTCAATAACCGACGGCTCTACAATAAAATCCGAATCAACTCGGTAAAGATATTTTCCCCGCGCCCGTTGCGCGCCAAAGTTCACCTGGGCGGCCCGCTCCGGACCGTGAACGTAGACGCTCTTGGTAAACCGCTTGGCAATTTCCCCCGTTGCGTCGGCTGACCCTTTGTCGACAACGATAACTTCTGTGTGTTTATATGTCTGGTCCTGAATACTTTGAAGGGTTTTACCAATCGTTTTTGCTGAGTTATAGGAAGGAATGATGACGGAAACGAGCGGCCGGTTCATACGAGAGTTCGCCCAATGCCATAGACGATACGACCAACCTTGGCTGAAAAGAAATTTCTGCCGTCCAGAACGATGGTATCGGGACCAATAGCCTTTTTATAGTCTCTTTTCAATTCTGTATGATCTGTTCCCACAACAAAAATATCCGCTTTCACCAACGGTCCGGGCACAAGATTGAGTCCTTCAATTTCCTTTGAAGTAAAAAGCGGATCGTACACGTTTGGTATGACGCCGGCGTTTCTGATCAGGGCCAGAAACTGTAAAACAGGACTCTCGCGGATATCTTTCACGTCCTTTTTATAGGTAATGCCATAGACAAGGACGCTCATGCCCTTTTTAGAAAGGGAAAGAAGTTTTTCGGCAACGTGTTTCGTCATGTGTTCATTTTCCGTAAGGCCCAGCTTAATAAGCGGCAAACCAATGCTCTTCTTCCGTCCGTAGTCCACGAGGTACCACGGATCAACAGGGATGCAGTGCCCCCCGACGCCGATGGACGGATAATGGGCATGGAACGACCACTTTGTTTTTGCCGCGTTAATAATTTCAACAATATCAAGACCGTTTTTCTCGGCGAGAATTGCAAATTCATTTACCAAAGCAATATTGACTGCGCGATAGGTATTTTCAAGCATCTTAACCGTCTCTGCCGCTTCCAACGAGGATACGATTACCGGAGGCGCTGTAAGGACCATGTCATAGAGGGCTTTGGTCAGCATTGTGCTCTTTTTGTCTCTGCCGCCGATGACTTTGGGTACCGTCGCGACGGTTTTTTCTTTGTTTCCCGGGTCTACGCGCTCCGGAGAACAGGAAAGAAAATACGCGCCGCGGAATTGACCAAACTCCTCTCGTGTCGTACCGGGAGCAACCGTTGACTCGTTGATAATGAGTTTTCCCGATAAAGAAAACATCCTTAGACGACTTGCTACCTCACGGATAGCGGCAAGATCCGGTTTTTTATTGTGAAAGACCGGGGTGGGAACGCAAATGAATATCGCATCCTGCTCTTCCAGGGAGGGAGAGTCTATGGGAAACGCCCGGATTGCCTTATTTTTCACGAGTTTTGCCAGGTCCTTATCGTCGACACTGTCTCCTTGCCACGCGGAGCTATTGATTGCCGCAATCTTTTTTTTGTCACGGATGAAGCCGCTCACCCTAAATCCTTTCCGGGCAAAGAGCATGGCAAGGGGCATCCCGACGTATCCGAGTCCAATAACCCCAATTCTCGCCTGCTTTGAAGCAATCGATGAGGCAAGTTGCGAAGCATTCATACCCAGGCATTATAGCGAGGTCTCCTTTCCATAGCAATGAACTTGTTTGTCCGTGCAGGCGATCATCCGTCCGATTTTTTGTTTGTAAAATTTTTTCCTCTTCCATTGACTTCCTCACTTTCCTCATCTATACTCTTCCTGCTCGAAACCAGTATGAGAACCAAACTTTTGTTATCTCTGTTGGGGTTTATCGCATTCACGTTTTTTCTCCTGCCGGCAAGTTTTGCCCAGACGCCCCCCTCCTCTTCCGGGACCGGGGTAACGCAGGTCCAGTATGATCTCCTTTACCCGGGGATTCTTCCGGACAACTGGCTCTATAAGGTAAAAGTGTTCCGGGATAAAATTATTGAACAGTTTATCACAGACCCCAACCAGAAGGTTTTATTTTACCTGCGTCAGGCAGATAAAGGAATTCTCGCTACCGCCATGCTTTTGGACAAAAATGAAACGGATCTTGCAAACACGACCGCGCTCAAAGCGGAAAACAACATGACGCTCATAACCAAGTATCTTTCTTCCGTTGACTGGAACAAGAATCCCGAACTTCTTACAAAAATCAAAACAGCTTCGCTCAAACACGGGGAAGTTCTCGGCGTACTTATAAACAGACTGCCTGCCGCTAGTCAACAAACGCTTCGTACTGTACTCGAATTTTCTCAAAGGAATCTCCAAACGGTCCAACAGTTTGAAACTGAGTCACGATAATGGCAGCATCGTCACTGAAACCGGCCTACTCAATCGTCATTCCCTTAAAAGATGAGGCTCAGTCACTTCCCGTTCTTCATAAAGAACTTGGCGCAGTACTCCGCCGACTAGGTAAGCCGTACGAGATTATTTTCGTCGATGACGGCTCAGTTGACGGTTCGCTTGACGCACTTTCCGCCCTGAAAAAACAGGATGCCAATGTCCGAATTATCCGGTTCCATGCCAATTTCGGCAAATCCGCGGCGCTTTCTGCGGGGTTTGACCAGGCAAAAGGCGAAATCATTATTACCCTCGATGCAGATCTCCAGGACGACCCTAACGACATCCCCAAGCTCCTGG
Source organism: uncultured Gammaproteobacteria bacterium (assembly GCA_964442525.1). Lineage (GTDB taxonomy): Bacteria > Patescibacteriota > Microgenomatia > UBA10105 > UBA927 > CAYTZO01. The sequence continues at coordinate 7,532 of CAYTZO010000016.1, read as the reverse complement.
GCAAACTTTCCGAGGGAAATGATCTCGTATGCGGTTGGCGCACCAATCGGGCGGATTCGCGGACCAAAAGAATATCCAGTAGGCTATTTAACGTGGGCACCTCCATTTTTACGGGAATCAAACTTCATGATATGAATTGCGGTCTCAAGGCGATGCGTCTATCTCTTGTCCGCGACCTTCATATTCACGGCGAGCTTCACCGCTTCATCCCTGTTCTGGCTGCGAAGAGGAAATACCGCGTTTCTGAAGTGCCGGTCCATAACCGCAAAAGGCGCTTCGGAGTATCAAAGTACGGCTTTGAGAGGAGTTGGAAGGGTATCGTTGATTTGGCGACGGCAATTTTTTTGACGGACTATGCGGGCAAACCGGGTCATTTTTTTGGCAAAATCGGCCTCGTGTTTTTTCTGTTCGGCTTTGCAGCTGACGCATACGTCACTTACATCAAAATAACCACGGGCAGCACGCAGGACCGCATTCCGCTGCTTCTCGCCGGCATCCTTTTTATGGTACTGGGGATCCAACTGCTCTCCACAGGCCTTATTGCCGAAATGATCCTTCACAATAGTCCAAAAAAACAGATTCCCTACGTTATCGACTAGCGTTTTTTCGGTTTGTTCTACTTTTTTGATAAAATACATTCATGTTGACAAAGCACCAAATTCAAAAAAAAGTCTTCAAATCATTTGTTCTGTTAGTAAAACCATTTGAGGGATTAGGTCTCAATTCTTTCTCTCCCGTTCGTTATCTTGGAAATGCAGTACTTAGTGCGATGAAACCGAAATCCGTCAACATTCACGGAAATACCATCTTATTGGATCCTCACGATAGCTTACGCCTATCTATACGTGGCACATATGAACCGTTCGCATCAAGATTATTCGTAAAAGCAATACAGAAAGGCTCAACGGTGATCGATGTTGGCGCCCACATTGGATACTATACACTGCTCGCGGCTCAAGCTGTCGGCCCCGCAGGGACTGTATTTGCTTTTGAACCAGATAAAAGTAACTTCGCACTGCTATCTAAAAATATCCGCAATAATCGTTATCGAAATGTTCACCTCATTAATAAAGCTGTTACCGATAGAAATAAAACCGTAAAACTATACCTTAGTCCAGTTAATGATGCTGCACATAGTTTAATCCGTCATAACAATTTTAAGGAGGTCGCTATTGAGGGGGTAAGCCTTGACAGTTTCCTAAAGAACTCGTTCCGAAATATTTCAGTCATTAAAGTCGACACTGAAGGAGGAGACTACGATGTTGTTTTTGGAATGAAAAATCTAATAAAACACTATGGTGGCTTATCCTCTCTCTCTCTCTCTCTCTTCACTGAACTCTGGCCAAAAGCACTAGAACGCGCAGGAAAATCCCCAAACTCTTATGTGGAACTCCTTCGCAGACTGGACTTTGAGATTCTTATCTTAGACGAAGAACAAAAAAAGTTGATACCGTATCAACCGCAGTCCTTATCACAAATATACAGAAACAATCCAGATTGGCATGTTAACCTCTTGGCTATAAAGAAATGAACTGACTTTCCGCGCTTTGACTCTTGCTTTTAAACCCAGTAAGATATCTTCGTCGTATGAAGCAAAATCTCGAAGAAATTAGATACCGCGGAAAACTCATCGCTCTCATTATCCATCCCGTAGCGTTGCCTTTTGGAGTTCATTTTGTTTCACCGCTCGCCTCACCGCTGCAGGTGGGGACATTGGTCAAACCCAAAAACGAGCACATCCGAGCCCATGTGCACAATGAGCCGGTCAAGACGGTTCGCGAAACACAGGAGGTTCTCATTGTCGAAAAGGGAAAAATAAAAATGTTTCTGTATGCGCCGAATGGCAAGCTTGTCTACGAAGGAATCGTTAAAACCGGCGATAAAGTACTCCTCGCGTCAGGCGGACACGGATTTGACATACTCGAAGACAGTGTCATTTTCGAAGTAAAACAAGGTCCTTACCCGGGATATGAAAAGGCAAAAAAATATCTCGAAAAACACACCCATGATTCCCGTTAACCAGCCAGCGATAGCCAAAAACGCCCTCAAATACGTTTCGGACTGCATCAAAACCGGATGGGTTTCCTCTGCCGGAAGCTACATTAATCGTTTTGAGGAAGCTTTTGCAAAGTTTATCGGCGTCAAGTACGCGGTTACCACAACAAACGGCACTACCGCACTCCATCTTGCTCTGGCAGCCCTCGGCATCGGCCCGGCAGATGAGGTAATTCTCCCCGATCACACAATGTTTGCCTGTGCCGATGCCATTTGCTACACGGGTGCTAAGCCGGTCGCCATTGATGCCCAGCGCGATACCTGGAATATCGATACCGCCAAAATCGAAGCAAAAATAACCAAACACACAAAAGCAATCATGCCCGTCCATCTTTACGGACATCCGGCAGACATGGATCCGATTATGCGGCTTGCTAAAAAATACGACTTGTATGTCGTAGAAGATGCGGCAGAGGCGCACGGAGCCCTCTATAAAGGGAAAACGGTCGGCTCATTCGGCACGATCAACGCATTCTCCCTTTATGCCAATAAAATAGTGACAAGCGGAGAGGGCGGCATGGTCGTCACCAATGATAAGAAGCTTGCCGAGCGAGCGCGCACCCTCCATGATCTCGCGCACTCGCCAAAGCGCAGGTTTCTCCACGAAGAAATCGGCTTCAATTACCGGCTTACAAATATGCAAGCGGCTTTGGGTCTCGCGCAGCTCGAGGAAGTTAACAAATTTATCAAAAAGAAACTTTGGATGGCTGATCTTTATAATAAACTCCTGGCCGATGTTCAGGGACTCTCCCTTCCCCCGCAAAAACCCTGGGCAAGAAACGTCTACTGGATGTACGCGATTCTCGTGGAAGATGGATTCGGGATAAACCGCAACCGGCTCCAGCAACAGTTAAAAGAACGCAGTATTGACACCAGGACATTTTTTATTCCCCTCCACAAACAGCCGGCTCTCATAAAACTCGGCTACTATGACGGGAATGAACGGGAATTCCCTGTTTCAGACGAAATCTCGCGGCGCGGGCTCTATCTTCCGTCAGGCCTCGCCATCACCGAAACACAAATCCGCGGGGTAGTCTCCGCAATCAAACAAATTCAAAAAGACGCCCGGCAACCCAAATGAGACAGTCCCCACTCCCGATTTTTGTCATTAGCGGCAAGGATCCGACCGTTTCACCGGGGGGGTATGCCGCGTATTCTCATAATTTGTGCGCAATCCTGACCCAACTCGGCCACCCTGTCCATGTTTTGGCAGCCGGACAAGCGCACGGGGTAAAACACACGCCAATCGGCGCTGTTCACCTAGTCCCCAACGGCACCGCGCGTCTTTTTCCTGTTCTCGGATCGGTCGAAATGGCCATGCTCCCTTTTTATGCACAGTCTTTTGCAAAAGAGATTTTTGCCGTCGTCAAAGAGATGGGATATGCCGACATCCTCGTCTGGGGTATGGGACCGTGGGCATTCACCGGATTTTTGGTCAAACGCAGCTACCGACCCACAAAAATTTTCGCGAGCTACTTCACTACCTTCCGGCACGAAATGGGGGGCTCCCTTGAGTCTATCCTTACGCCCGACTACTCCGTCCTCACCAAAATAAAATATCTCCTCATTCACGCAATTGGGGGGATAATCTTCTCTTCGATGGAGAAAAGGACGCTCGCAGCGACGGACATGGTCGTAACGCATTATCGGTCAACTGAAAATATTCTGCGTCAAGAATTCTCCGTTGGGCCCGAGAAAATGAAGCGCATCTCCTATTACATCGAAGTGTTTGAGCGGACAAAAAGTTCTCTTTACCATCCGGAAACAGAAAGAAGAACGTTCCCCAAACCAATCATTTTATCCGTTTGCCGGCAGGATGCACGCAAGGGTATAAATTTTCTCCTCCATGCCGTTCAAATCCTCAATAGTCGCAACAGGGCGTGTTCGCTCGTCATCGTGGGGTCCGGAAGCCTCCTCGCCGCTCACAAAAAACTCGCCCAGAAACTTCGCCTCAACAACGTTTACTTCCTGGGGTACCAGGCCAAAATTGACGACCTCTACCGCCAGGCAGATGTATTCGTCTTGAGCTCGACAGAAGAAGGGAGCGGCTCACTCTCGCTTCTTGAAGCAATGCGGGAGGGACTGCCAATCGTTTCAACCGACCGCGACGGCCTGAGTGAGGATGTCAAACACCATGTCTCGGCACTCATGGTTCAATCGGCCTCGCCCACCAGCCTCGCCGATGCCATTAACGATCTTCTCCTTCATCGAGTTTTGGCCAAACGACTGGCTCTCGAAGCAAAAAGTACGTATCAAAAAAAATTCAGCTTTGAAAAAATGAAAAGAGACGTAAAGCGACTGATCACGGCGATATGAAAGCAACGTCGACAAACGATATCCCTTCCTTTGCCGACGTGCACTACTCCTTGGCGCACGATAACGTATTTAATGCCAGGAACCGCCTCCGAGTCGCCCGTCAAATTCATGCCGTCATACAACATTTCCTGAAGGGGAAAAATTTACATACTATGACGTGTCTTGATATCGGTTGTTCAACGGGAATCATCACCAACTTTCTATCAAAATTTTTCAATAGGACTATGGGCATAGACATTGACCCCTATGCCATTGAATCAGCGAAAGGAAATTACAAAAAGAGCGTCGTTACTTTTCAGGTAGGAAGTGCTACAAATCTTCCTTTTGCCGATCGTTCCTTTGACGTTATTGTCTGTCATCAAACACTGACATACATTGCCAATCAAACAAAAGCGTCTTCTGAAATATACAGAGTCCTAAAACCTGGTGGGATTTGTTTTGTCACGTGCGGAAACTATTTATTTCCTATTAACCTCGAATACAGACTTCCTTTTCTAAACTATCTGCCCACAGGCATGGTGAAAGGTCTGCTCCGACTCGCAGGATTTAAGAAATTCTATATGGATAAATTGAAAACGTACGGGGGGTATAAAAAGCTTTTTATAAAATTTACTTTCCACGATTATACGTTAAAAATTCTTCGGAGTCCTAAAACCTTCCGTTTTGTACATCTTTATAAATATCAGAAAAAATTCCTACTGTTACCAAATTTTCTTCAACACGGCCTTAAATATATTTTACCTCAATTTATTTTCATCTTAGAAAAATAATAAACTCATTACGATTTCGCTTTTTTCAATTTTACCAAAGAATTTTTCTGATGAAGCTTACGGTATTGGGCCATTATGCTCAAAAAGTCATTAAAGCAGAAAATTTTTTGGAAATGCCATTTCGGAAGTTTTTGAAGAAAAATCTGCTCGGTCGCCAGCCAGTGTCTCATCAGATGGATTTCTTCCCTGTACGTTATGCTTCTCTCGCCGATAAACGGAATAAATTTACTGCCGGGAAGAAGCGTTACAAAATCAAGTATTGAACGGAAATAACTTTTATGAGGTTCGATAAAACACAGCAGTCCGCCCGGCTTTAATACGCGATTGATTTCACTGAGCACTCGATCATAATCTAAAAGGTGATGAAAAACCGAATCTACCAAAACCACGCTAAATTGTTGATCCTCAAATGGCAGTTTTTCGGCAGAACCGAGAAAAAATTTGTTATTGGGGTTGTTTTTTTTTGCCTCTGTGAGAAGCTGTGGAGAAATATCGAGCCCAATAACATTTTTTACGCCAATTTTTTGAAAGATAGAAATGTTTAATCCATCCCCGCAGCCCAGATCCAAAACTGTATCCGAGGGACTGAGATAAAATTTTTCCAATCTTCTTTTCCTCAGCGCCTCAGTTCTTCGTGTATGAACGCATGCTTCCTCCCACTCGTGAGTCTGTTGATATTTATTTTTCTTGGTTCGATAGTCCATAGATCAATATTGTATAGCACGAGCATTAACTGGATATGAGTCGCTACTGTTTGGAAACCTAGGGCATTATATCACGAAGCATGAATAGTCTTAATTGAGGTCGCCGTAACATGCATGAATCTTTTTGCGTCGGTGTGATTTTGACAAATTTTGCAGGGACCGCTGCCATAAAATGGGTAACCATGCCCTCGGTGATCTTTTTTTTCACTTGAGGAATTTGGTCAGTCAGTAATGTCTCGGGTTCGCGGACCCAATTCTTTCCATCCAAAGAAACAGAAATTACCCCGTCTTCATCAATTTGACAGTTCTTCGGCACAAATGAATACACAAGTTTTGTCAGATAGACAGTCTTCTGGAGGGAAGCCTGAGCCAGCCCGTCCTGAACCGTTAGTTCCGCCTCCGGCGCAACTTCGGTCTCATCGAGAAATCCCGGCTTAACGTACCTCGCCTCATTCTTCCAGATTTTCACAATTGGGACTCCTTCAACTTTTATCTCGTAGATGGGATTCAGAAATCGTTCATAGTAGAGGGCGTCATAAAAGGGAACAGGGAACTCACTATATGTTAAACCAATGACATACTCACCTTCTCGCCAATGGACACTTTTAATGTTGTTAAGATAAGTAACGTCAGGACGAAAAGTGTTAAAAGGAATATTCGTCATTACCCCCAAGGCAAGAGCTACCTTTGCATTGGGTTCCGCGTTTTGATTAAGCCATTTGGCGGCCTGCAGATAGGGATTACCGAGCGTCGTGCCCCAGCCGGGAAGGTTTCGCTTCACCGCTCCCGGCAAGCCGCCGATAAAGGCATTGAAGTAGAGACCCTCGTTAGGATGAATCTGGATCATTTTTATGGCGATCGGCAAAAATGAGACGATAACGAGCATTCTTAAGACTCTAGTCCCCCGTTGAATTGTTCTGCCGCTCAATTGCTTCTTTGCCGTCTCTTTCAGCAAGGCAATAATTTTATCAGCTCCTATCCCTGACAGGAGCGCCAAAGCCGGCACATATTCCATAATCTGACGCGCCCCTCCGTAGATACTGGTCCCCGGCAGACTCACCCGCAGAATCGGCACCGCAAACCAAAAAACCCACAAAAGCGGCGTTTTTAGCCGGTCACCCCCAGAACGAAACACCGCCGCTAATATGCCGGCGACAACCAGAAGTATTACCGCCGGCGGCGTCGTAAAAAATATCCACAGGATGGGATACGTATTAAAGCTCCAAAGATTAAATCCCTGCTGACCGGCACCACCCGTGCCAATCTCGCGATAATAGGTAATGACTTGAATCGTCCTGGCCCATGGGTCAGCCCATAGGTATGGCCAGGAAAAGTAAAAGATGGCAAAAGCTATGAAAGGAAAACTTACCAGGGCGAGCGCCATCGTCCGGGTCAGGCGGATTTTGAGCGTGCGGCGAACGAGGCTTGGAACAAATACGGCGACCAGCCAGGGCAAAACGATAAACGGAGCAAAGAGGATATTAAATTTGGTCCCCAAAGCCATTCCCGCCAAAACCGCCGAACCGAACATGAATTTTGCATTGTTGCCGCGGACGGCCCGATACAATAAATATAAAGTCCAGGCAAAAAAGGCGGCCTCGACCGGATCCTTGATGTTGTTGTGGCTTTCGGCAATAAACATAGGGTAAAGAGAAATCGTCAAAAACGAAACCAGACCGGCAAACCA
>CAYTZO010000015.1:0-19321 GCA_964442525.1 uncultured Gammaproteobacteria bacterium | reverse complement strand
AAGGCTCCGGGACTACGATTCGAACGTAGATTCATAGCTCCAAAGGCTATTGTCCTACCATTGAACGATCCCGGAACTCTACGCGGGACAGGCACCGGCAGTCGCAGGTGTCCGACCCCGCAATACCGGAATTATATCATTGAAAGAGATTGTTCGGGTAGGTAATACGCTCGAAGCCAAAAAATGCCCTCGCCGGAATCGGCAGGGGAAACTAATGAAAATCTCATGAAACATCATTTAGGATACTCCCATTGAGAAGATTACGCTTCGCTAATCTAAAGATGGTATTCACGTCCCTGGTACAGTAAGATAAACTTATGTCTCTTCTCGGCTTTTCCGATACAATCGGCGATATAAAAAGATTTCGCACGATCGCCGGCCTTGTCTACGAAGAGGGCTTTGCTCTTTTCATCGAAAAGGCCAGACTCAAATGGGTGGTGCCGGTTGAGTGCCGCATCCGCTGCTTTCTCAAACAATGCGTCGGCATGTGGCGCCCGGAAGCCGGGGATGACTTTCCCGTGCGGTTCCGGATTCTGCTCACCAAGCTCGGCCCGTCGTTTGTCAAACTCGGGCAGGTCCTTTCCTTGCGGCCCGATCTTATTCCGCACGAACTCACCGCCGAGCTCTCAAAGCTCACTAACCAGGTTCCGCCTTTTCCGTATAGTCAGGCACGGCAGATTATCGAAAAAGATTTAGGCAAACCCATTGAAAAAATTTTTAAGCGCTTTGACCAGAAGCCTCTCGCTGCGGCATCTCTCGCGCAGGTGCACAAAGCCGAGCTTCCCGACGGCACCAAGGTTGCCGTAAAAGTAGAGCGGCCGGGCATACGGGACATGATTCAAAAGGATATCCACATCATGGCGTTTTTTGCCAGGCTCATCCAGGACCGCGTGCCGGAGTGGCGGATAGTCCGGCCGACCTCACTCGTTCGCGAATTTGCCGATACGATCGGCCGGGAACTGGATTTTACCATTGAAGCGGTTCATGCCAAACGCTTTGCCGCGATGTTTGCCAACGACCCCACGGTCAAAGTTGCCAGGGTCTTTAAGGAATATTCATCGAAAAACGTTCTGACCCTCGAGCTTATCGAGGGGATACAACTTGACAACGAAAAGGCCATTGCCGCCTCAAAGATCGATAAACGGGTTCTCGCGAAAAACGGCGTAAATGCACTTCTCAGGCAGGTATTTGTTGAGGGATTTTTCCATGCAGATCCCCATCCGGGAAATTACTTTGCCCTTCCGGGCAACGTTTTTGCGTTCATTGACTACGGCATGGTAGGCAGAATGATGCAGAAGGACCGGCTTGAATTTGCCTCTTTTTTCATTAGTTTTTTGAACCAGGACTCCGAATCGGCAATAAAACATCTTCTGCATATTGTAGATACAAGCCATGCGACGAACCTGCCGTCATTTGAACATGACGTAGACGATATTCTGCACGAATGGTATGGCGCGAAACTCAAAGAAATAAGCCTGGTGCAGGCGTTCCTGCGGATTATGGAAAGCGGACGGAAAAACGGCGTCTCATTCCCTTCGAGCTTCGCCTATTTGGGAAAATCGCTCCTCACCACGGAATCCATGGGGTACGCGCTTGACCCGGATTTTGATTTTGCGCAGGAAATGCGCCCGTTTATAAAAAACATCATCAAGGAAGAGCTTAACCCGCGCAGGGCACAAACGAAACTCCTCGATCAGAGCCTGGATTACCTCACCTACGCGCAGACGTTTCCCGAAACGACGATGAAGCTTCTCGAAAAGTTGGAAGGCGGGGAACTGGGGGTAAAAATTGATCAGGGTGAACTTCTGGAGCTCGAGAAGAAACTGGGATCGAGCAGTTTCAAGAGGCTGGTCGCTACCATTGTGGTCATGGTCATTCTTGCCGCGGGCATAACCTACCTTATACAATACGGCATTGCCAACCTCCGCTTTTCGGTAGGCACCTTCGGCATTGTTTTACTGGGTATTCTTCTCCTCTGGTTGTCCAGAAAAGAATAGTGTAATATAGATTACACCTATGAAAATTATTTTTGGTGCTTTGAAAAAAACGTTCGACAGTCCGGCCTACTGGATTCTCGCCACGCTCACGGCTCTCTCCGTCATGTTTATATACTTTTGGATTTTTAGTAAAACCACTACGTGGATGGTATTTTGGCAATCTAATATTGCTCTTTATAACTGGCTAGCGATTATCCTGAGCATCATCAACGCAATACTCCTGGGTATTACCGTGGCCTTTTTCTTCCGCATATTAGAAATCCGAAAAAAAGGACAGAAGGTTTCGTTTCTTGAAGCGCTTGGTTCGCTCATCTTTTCCGCGGCAGCAACGGGATGCCCTGTTTGCGGCGCGTTCCTCCTTCCCCTTTTGGGAATAGCTGCATCACTGACTGCCTTGCCATTGGGAGGATTGGAGATAAAACTTCTCTCCATTCTTGTTCTGCTTTATGCGCTTAGGGAATATGCGCGCATCATTACCGGCGTCTGTGCTCTTTCAAAAGAGCGGCTTTTGCGTTTCGAGCGCGGAAAACCGGTGCTCCGGCTCAACCGCACAACCATTGCCCAGTTAAAACCTTTAGCGATCCTGGGCCTTTTTACCATCATCGTCTATGCGCTTCCGTATCTGCCTAAGTCCTGGCGCGTAAACTTCAGTAAAGGTTCATCCATGCCGACGAAGGCTTCCCTGTCCAACCTATCAAAATCAGCCGTCCCCTTTGAGAAAATCAACCCTCCGCAGGGGTATGAAGTGCCGGCACGCTTCAGCGATGTCGGACCAAAAATGCTCGCCATGGGCGTCATTGACCTGACGAAATTCACGGATGTCTATGCCCAGGCCAAGCAACCACTTACCGAAGAACAACTGGCAATTCTCACGAAAGGCTCCGGACAAAAAATCCGCATCACTCCGGAGAATTCATACTTTCTCCTTAATTTCTTTTGGGCGTTTGGACTTGCCAACAAGTCGCGGATCTTGGAAGAGGGTGACATGGTAAAGTACGGAAAAAATCAGGTAGGAAATTTTGCCTCTACCGGCGGCTGGACGCTCGGCAAAAATCAAAATGCCATGACCTACTATTCCAAGCGTGCGCTCGTAACCCTCACGCCGGAACAGGAAGATCTTGTCAATCGTGTTGCATCGGTCACGTACCGGCCGTGTTGCGTCAATTCCACGGCTTTCCCCGATTGTAACCATGGGATGGCAATGCTTGGGCTTCTCGAACTTATGGCGTCGCAAGGCGCAACGGAAGCGGAAATGTTTCGGGCAGCCAAGTACGCAAACAGTTACTGGTTTCCGTCAACAGCCGTCGATGTTGCTTTATATTTCAAGTATAAAGAGGGAATCGATTTTGAGAAAATCGATCCAAAAGTCTTTGTAAGCCGCGATTACTTTTCCGCATATGGCGCCACAAATGTCAAGAAGTGGCTCATCGATAACGGCATTCAGCAAAAACCTCCTTCTTCGGGAGGCGGGTGCGGGGTCTAGGGTATGGGAACGGATGCGAAAATCATCATAGCAACGCTCGCTTCAACGGCAGTCATCATCACCGGCGCGATTTTCTTTTTGTTAAGGGAGGCAGGCTCCTCCGTTCCTGCCGATCAGATTGTCGCCCAGGGAGGCATTCACTGGCATCCGCGCCTGTCGATATTTATCAAGGGAGTCAAACAGGAGTTGTCGGACGGCATTGGCTTAGGGGCGGTACACGAACCGATGCACACACACCCCGAAGATTATAAGGAAGGCGTCATTCATATGGAAATCCCCGGGACGGTGACCAAAGACAAGACGAAGCTTGCAAACTTTTTCAATATTTGGGGAAAGCAATTCAGCCCTACGCAATTATTTGACCAAACCACCGGAACGGGGGGCACCATTCGCATGCTTGTTAACGGCCTCGAAAGCAGCGAGTTTCAGAATTATCCGATGCGGGACGCAGATCGCATAGAGATCCGTTACAATTGAGGCTTGGGAAAAATCTTCATGATTTCCTCACGTTTATGCGGTATAATCACCGCATGAGGATACTCCTTGTCGAGGACGATCGGAGAATATCCCGCGTGGTAAAAAAGGGACTGGTCGAAGAGGGATTTGCCGTGGATGCCGCGTTTGACGGCGAGGAGGGGGAATATCTCGCAGGGTCAGAAAACTATGATCTGATTATCCTTGACATCATGCTTCCCAAGATTGACGGTTTGAGCGTCTGCAAACAGCTTCGTGCCAAGCGCATCAAAACGCCAATTCTGGTGTTGACAGCCAAAACAACCGTCGAAGAAAAAGCCGCAGGACTTGATAGCGGCGCGGATGATTACCTGACAAAGCCGTTTTCATTTCTGGAATTGCGTTCGCGCATTCACGCGCTCATTCGAAGAAGCAGACAGGAACCGTCCCCTCTTTTGACCGTCGAGGATTTGGTGTTGGATCCCATCAAGCACACCGTAACCAGAACGGGGGAAAAAATCCGTCTTACACCCAAAGAGTTTTCCATTCTGGAACTGCTGATGCGGCACAAAGATGAAGTCGTCACCCGAACGATGATCATTGATCATGTCTGGGATTATAACTTTGACAGCATGAGTAACGTCGTCGATGTGTTTATTGCCCAGCTTCGGCAAAAAATCGACAACGGAGGAAAACCAGCCCTCATTCACACGCTCCACGGCGTCGGCTATAAGGTGAGTGCCCCGTCATGAATACAAAAAGCTTACGGTTTCGACTGACAGTCTGGTATGCGGCATCGCTCATAATTGCGATTGGTGTCGTTTTCACGAGTTTTTACGCAACTGCCTATCGGGCTCTGTATACGCAGATTGATAATACGCTTATCTCCCATAGCGACCGGATTGTCGAAGTGGTAACGGCGCGGGCGACCAACATGCACGATGATATTGCCAAAGAGGCTTTTGTCCGGGAGTTCTCAAGAATTCCTGGGATGTTTGTCGTAATTATGAATGGTAGCGGCGCCGTCGTTTCAAGCTCCCAGATGGTTAGCCCTACCGATGAAACGCTCCGTGATCTTTTTGTCCGAAGTACGAAAATCAGGAATCGTCTTTTCACAGAAAAAAACATCGGCACGGAAAAAATGCGTCTCTTTGCAAACCCCGTGTATCAAAACGATGCACTCGTTGGCGTGGTCATTATGGGTCATTCTGTTGAGGCAATTCAGATGGCTCTCACGAACCTTATTTCCATGCTGGGCATCGTTTTTATCATATTTCTGCTGCCGGTAATATTCGGCGGCTACCTGAATGCAAAAGCGGCAACGCAGCCCATATCCCTTATCTCGCAAAAGCTCAAGCGGATAAATTCAGGCAATCTCAATGACCGGGTAGAAAATCCCGGCACAGGAGACGAAATAGAAGAATTATCCGTTACCTTTAACAGTCTTCTTGACCGGCTCCATGCCGCATTTGAGCGGGAGCGGCAATTTATCGGCGACGTAGCCCATGAGCTTAAAACGCCGCTTTCCGCACAACGGGCCAACATAGAAATCACCCTCGCGAAAAACAGGAGCAGGGAAGATCTCGAACAGGCGCTGCGGGAGGCACTGACCGATAACAATGAACTATCTTCAACGCTTAAAAACGTCCTTGACCTCGCGTGGGCGCAGGCCGACAGCGCGAAAACAACGTTTACGAAGGTCAACGCATCAAGCCTCATGGGTGAACTAAAAGATTTGACCCTGCCCATGGCTGCGGTTAAAAATATTGCCGTCAAAGGGACGCTTGAGCCGGGTATCCAGGTACGCGGAAAGAGAGACAAGCTCTTCGGCGCCCTCCTCAATATTGTCGACAATGCGATTACCTATACTCCCAGTGATGGAACGATTACCATTTCGTTGGTAAAATCCGGCAGACTGGCCAAAATAACGATTGCCGATACCGGCATCGGCATCCCGCGCAAAGATATGGAGCATATCTTCGAGAGGTTTTACCGAGGTTCCCGTGCCGATAAACAAACCGGCTCCGGTTTGGGACTTGCGATAGCCAAAGCTACTATTACCGCCCTCGGCGGCACCATCGGGGTGCGTAGCCGGGTAGGCAAGGGAAGCGAATTTACTATCCTTCTTCCGCGGGTCTCCTCATAATTTCTTCATCTTCTACTCTTTATCATCAAACTATGCTCAAGACACTGTCTCTGGTCGTAGCATTTCTTGCGTTCTCATCACCGGTTTGGGCGGTATCGGGTGAGGAAAAACATACTGCCCGGGTAACTGAAATCATTGAAGATAAAACGGTAGAAGTTGTCCCCGGGGTCAATCAGCCTTATCAGAAGGCGCTCGCTCGGCTGGCGGACGGCACGGGAAAAGGAAATACGGTACCAATCGAACTCGGAGGAATTGTTGCGTCAAACGACAACCAGCGCATGAAGCCGGGCGACAATATAGTTCTCTCGCATATTAGAAAAGTCGACGGGAGCGACGTATTTCTCTTTACCGACTTTATCCGCGGCAAGTCTCTTCTTTTTTTGACCATCGCATTTGCCCTATCGGTGGTAATTATCGGCAGACTTCGCGGTCTTACATCATTTTTGGGGCTCGCCATTTCTTTTGTCGTACTTCTCAAGTATATTCTTCCGAAAATCGTAGCAGGGTATGACCCGGTAGTCGTTGCGGTTTCCGGCTCGTTTGTCATTCTCCTTGTCACCCTCTATCTTGCCCACGGACTGAGCCGCAAAACGACCGCTGCCGTCATCGGTACGGTCCTGAGTCTTGTTATTACCGCCATTCTCGCGCGCTATTTTGTATGGATAGCCAGGCTCTCCGGATACGCTACCGAAGACGCCGCACTTCTTTCCATGTTCCCGGGCGTCAACCTGAACCTTCAGGGTATCTTTTTGGCGGGAATCATCATCGGGGCCCTGGGCGTTCTGGGCGACGTCACCATAGGCCAGGCTGCATGCGTTTTTGAACTGCGAGAAGCAAACAAAAATCTTTCCCTCAAGGAGCTCTACAAGCGGGCCCTTCGCGTCGGCCAGCACCACATTGCCTCGCTCGTCAACACGCTTGTACTTGCCTATGCCGGGGCGTCCCTTCCGCTGCTTCTTATTTTTGCAATATCCGGCGGGGAGCCGCTCTCTCTCCTAATAAACCGGGAAATGTTTGCGAGTGAAGTAGTCAGAACTCTGGTAGGAAGCCTTGGACTCGTCAGCGCAGTGCCCATTACGACGGCTATCGCTTCATACCTAAGTACAACGAATTTTAGCTGAGAGGAGGTGCATGCTTATGGAAAAATCCGTCAAAGACCCAGTATGCGGGATGGAAGTATCGGCGTCGCAACTAAGCGCCGTGCATGAGGGAAAAACCTACTATTTCTGTTCAGAGGCTTGCCGGTCGCAATTTACCGGCAACCCAAAGCGCTTTACCAAAGACTCAAAACCGCACGGCGGTTGTGGCTGTTGTCATTAGCAAATATGGGATTTCTCTTTAGCGCGTCACTTATCTCTTCATTTTTGGCAGGAATTGCGGCTCTGTTTGCTCCGTGCTGCTTTACCGTGTTACTGCCAACCTACTTTGCCTCGATTTTTAAGGAAAAAAGCAAAGTATTTTTTATGACGTTCGTATTCTTCTTAGGACTTCTGGCAGTTTTTATTCCGATCGGTCTTGGATTTACCCTGCTCACTCAAAGTATCAGGCAGTTCCATAACACCATTTTTCTCGTTGGAGGAATTTTTCTTACACTCCTGGGACTTGGGTTAACCATAGGGTTTAAATTTCCGTTACCCTCGCCGGTCCACCCGCGACTGACCAGGTATGATGCGTTCGGCATTTTTGGGTTAGGCGTTTTTTCGGCTATTGCCACGACCTGCTGCGCTCCGGTGCTTGCCGGCGTTCTCGCTCTTTCCACACTTGGGGGATCGTACCTAGCGAGCTCCCTTTATATTCTAACGTTTGTATTGGGGATGGTCGTTCCGCTTTTTATTCTCTCGACAATCTTAGACAAAACAAATGCGACCCAAAAGATTTTCGCTTGGAGGAAGCCTCTCACGTTCAGACTGTTTGGCGTTCCCATTACCAATTCCATTACCAATCTGCTCGCGGGCATTACGTTTTTGGTCATGGGGATAACGGTCGCCTTCCTTAGCCTTACCAATCGGCTGGCGATGCGCAGTTCCTATCAGCTCCAAACCAATCTCCTTATTGCAGAAGTTACCAAATGGATCGGACAATACACCAACAAAGTACCCGAGGCGATTTGGGCAGTATTGTTCCTTACGATTTTTATCCTCATCATCACAATTGCCGTAAAACAGTTTGTAATGAAAAACAATAAAAAGGAGGTGAAACATACATGAACTCAAAGGAAAAACTTATCCTTATCATTTCCGTCATTGCATCAATAACCGTTATTTCGGTAGCTGCAATACGAAAAAGCAGTCAGTCAGGCCAGGGGACGACCCAACAGGCGCAAACGAACAACCAGGAGGATCCTATGCACCCGAAAGCAAAACCGACAGATTCCGCCGTGTTTGACCGTTTGATTGGCAATCCAGCACCTGATTTTACCTTGCCTAGTTATGAGGGGAAGAACGTGAGCCTAAAGGACTTTCGCGGACAAAACGTGCTCCTGTTTTTCAACGAGGGCCTGATGTGCTATCCGGCTTGCTGGGACCAAATCGTCGCGTTCGGCAGAGACAAAAGCTTTGCAGAGAAAAACACGGTCATTCTCAACATTACGTCCAATACGAAAGACGAATGGAAGCAGGCGATCGACAAAATGCCGGATCTCGCCAAGAACGTCGTGCTTTTGGATACCAAGCTAGAAGTTTCCAATCTTTACGGGGTTATCTCGCTTGGTTCGTCCATGCACCGCGGCCAGTTGCCGGGGCACACGTATGTGCTCGTCGACAAAAACGGTACGGTTCGTTTTGTCAGGGATGATGCCGACATGGCAGTCCGAAATCAGGAGCTCCTGACGCAAGTAGGCAAACTGTGAGGATGGCACTCATAAAATCCTCATTGCGAGCTTTTTATACTAAGATCTGGAGGTGAGTATCGATGGACTCGCTCGAGGCAGCCATGCCGACACAACGGCCGGGAGCAAACAGTATCTCCGGCAAAATGATAGGCATGTGCCTTGGACTCATTGCATTGGTTGTTATTGCTGTTGCAGTCTTTAAAGTTCCTGCGGGGATATTGCTGTTTGCCGGAGCGCTTCTTCTTTGTCCGCTCCTCCACGTATGGATGGCGAAAGGGGGAGAGCACAAACATTAAGAGGCGCTCAGGGCATACCCGCGGAACCCTTCATAAATATGGAGGGAGACTGCCGTTAAGGGATGGGAGGTGAGTGAGGTGTCCTGTTGCAAAAGTCCATGCAGAAGTCCGACAAAGCGAGGTCAGAAAAGCAGCTGAATAAGCCCTTGGGGAGCCATGAGCCTTCATGTCCACGACGGGGGAAGTATGGCGTTATATAAATATGTAAAGGAAGTGTCAAAGCGTAAAAAAGACACGCGAATATTCTCATTCGTGTTTCTTCTGGTCGGCACGGGTATTCTATTCTGGACCATATGGCCAATTATGTCTTTTGCCCTTTTTACCGACCCGATTCTTACAAAAATTATTTCTCCCGTTGCGGCGAATGAGAATTCGCAAACATCGGATGATCCGACATTAAACGCCAACACGTGGTTCCCAACCCAGCCGCAAAAGAAAGTTACCGCCACTGTCAATTCCTATCTTGTGTCCATTCCGCGCCTAAAAATAGAAAACGCCACGGCGATTATCGGCGGCGACGACCTTGCCAAAAGCCTCATTCACTACGGTGGGACGGCACTGCCGGGTGAATACGGCAATGCGGTCATATTCGGGCACTCGACTTTACCTCAGTTTTATAATCCAAAGGACTACAAAGCGATCTTCTCCACACTGCCAACCTTAAAAATCGGTGACGAAATCTTTATAACGTATGACGGCGTGACGTATCGTTACGTCATTTTTGAAATGACGGTAACTGACCCTGATGACCTCTCCCCGCTCGAGCAGCGCTACGACGACTCGTATGTCACGCTCATTACCTGCGTTCCGCCGGGAACCACATGGCGTCGGCTAAACGTCAAGGCACGGCTGGCCCGATTAAAGACTTCATAAATACTTCTTTTTTCTCGGGAATTTCTGTTATAGTGGGACTAGGGGAAAATTAACGGAGGAGGTGATTTTTATGGCACAACAAGCGCGCAAAAACAACGTTATCCTTTGGGTCCTGGGAGCTCTCATTGCCGGCGGAATCGTGGGCTACATATTTGCCCAATCAACGCCGCTGTCGCGAGCTTCCATAGGCGCTATGGCATCTGCGATGAAAGAGGACGGTTCTTTCATGATGCAGATGGGCAGTATGATGGTTACGAGCGGCGCCATGATGCAACAGAAAGGTCAAAAGTACTCTGATCAGGAAATGATTCAGCAGGGAAAAGCTCTGGAAGAAAACGGCACCATGCTACAGCGAGCAGGCACAAGCCAGATGGATCGCGGCAGCGGAATAATGCAAACGATCGGACAGTAACAGGACCGGGTTCTCCCCACTCCTTACGCCATCCTGGGATAAGAGATGGGGAGAGGGTTGTTGGCTGATGCCAAGGTGGGAAGAGGAGAAGAGGATAACGTTCCCTTCTGCGTGTTCGCGATAGGCCGCGGTTTTTGTTGTGATCTGCCGTTTTTTCATGAAATCTTCATGAGGATTTTGTAGAATGAATTATATGAACATGAACGAGGCAACTATTTACACCTGCCCGATGCATCCCGAAGTCCGAAAGAGTGAACCGGGATGGTGCCCAAAATGCGGCATGAAACTCGTTGCCGCGGATGAAAAAGAGACAAGCAGCCATATGGGTCACACGGGAGGTAAACGCGGCGAACACGTCATGAAACCCGTCTCCGAAATGTCTTTTTGGGAAAAACTAAAAATGAGTATGACCATGAGCATGGGAATGGAACACACCGGCCTTGCCGGCCGCGAGATGGCAAAACTCATGGAAGAGGATATCCGCGGCAAATTCTACTTTGCATTTATTCTGTCTTTACCCATTATTGCCTATTCGCCGCTTGGCACGTCGGTACTCAGGCTGAGACTGCCGGAGTTTATGCCGACGCAGTGGCTCCTGTTCATCCTTGCTACCCCCGTATTTTTCTATTCGGGTTGGCTCTTTTTATACTCTACCTACCGGGCTCTCAAAGCTAAAACGCTCAATATGTCGGTACTGATTGCCGTTGGCATTACCGCCGCGTATGCTTTTAGCGTGCTTCTCACGTTTCTGGGAAGAAAGGAATCGTACTACGAAGCGGCTGCACTTCTTATTACCTTTGTTCTTTTTGGACACTGGATGGAGATGAAGTCAAGAAGAGGGACCACCGATGCCCTCCAGGCGTTATTTGATTTAGTCCCTCCGCAGGCCAGACTCTGGAAAAACGGGAAGGAGAAGGTTATACCAACGTCTGAGGTACAGTTAGGAGACGTCCTAATCCTCAAGCCGGGCGACAAGGTACCCGTAGACGGAAAAATTATTGATGGGGAAACGGCGATCGACGAGTCGCTGGTTACCGGAGAATCTCTTCCGGTTACCAAAAAGCAGGGGGATAACGTCATCGGCGGTTCCATCAATACTTCCGGATCGGTAAAATTTAAGGCGACAAAAGTCGGTGAAGACACCGCCCTGGCGCAAATCGTGAAAATGGTCGAAACCGCGCAAAACTCAAAGGCCCCCGGGCAAAAGATTGCCGACCAGTTCGCGAGATACCTCGTGGTGGTTGCCGTCGGAGGCGGGCTCACGACCTTTGCCGTTTGGTATCTTCTTTTGGGCCAACCGATTCTTTTTGCTCTTACCTTTGCCATTTCCACCGTGGTCATCGCCTGTCCTGACGCGCTTGGACTGGCTACGCCTACCGCCGTTGCCGTGGGAACCGGCTTGGGAGCCAAACATAATATCCTTATTAAGGACGCCCCGACCCTTGAGCAGGTATCCAAAATCCAGGCAATAGTCCTCGATAAAACGGGTACCCTCACCGAAGGCAAGCCCAAAATTACCGATGTTATTGCTGCACCGGGCTTTACCGGAAACCAAATTATCGGACTCGACGCGGCAGCCGAGGAAAAATCGTCCCATCCCCTGAGCCTGGCGGTTTTAGAGGAGGCGAAACGAAGAAAAATTATTCTCTCCAGGAACGTAAAACATTTTAAAAATCTTGCGGGCCACGGTGTCGAGGCGGTCGTTGACGGAAAGCACGTACTCGTTGGAACCATCAAACTCATGAAGGATCGGGGTGTTGACATCTCTCCGCTTCAGAAAGAAATTGAACGACTGCTTACCGACGGAAAAACCATTATGGTTTTGGCAGTCGACAATACCCTTGCGGGCGTCGCCTCGGCTTCCGATTTAGCTAAGGAAAATGCCAAAAAGGCAATCGCCCGGATGAGAGCGCTCGGACTGGAAGTTGCCATGATTACCGGCGATAATAAAAAGACGGCCGAGGTCATTGGCAGGCACCTGGGTATTGACCGGGTTTTTTCCGAGGTGCTTCCACAGGATAAAGCCTCCTACGTTAAAAAACTCCAGATGGAGGGAAAATTTACCGCAATGGTCGGCGACGGGGTCAACGACGCGCCCGCTTTAGCCCAGGCCGACATTGGGATCGCGATCGGCGCCGGCACTGATGTAGCGATAGAAACCGCCAAGGTTGTCCTCATGAAATCAGACCCGGCAGACGTCCTGCGGGCGATCAAACTTTCCAAGGCAACGGTGCGCAAAATGAAGGAAAATCTGTTTTGGGCTTCCATCTACAATCTCCTGGCGATCCCGATCGCGGCCGGGGTGTTATATCCGAGCTACCGCATTTCACTCCGTCCGGAGGTTTCGGCACTGCTTATGAGCATTTCATCGATTATCGTCGCAACCAATGCTGTGCTCCTCAATCGTGCGGAGAAGGATCTCATCGAAGTATGAAGAGCCCGGTTCTTAGAGGCCTGGTGGCAGCGGTGGCGCTACTTTCTCTTTACGTAACCGTGCTCACGCTTGTGTCCGGCTGGAAGTTTATGCTCACACAGTTTGCCAGCTACTGGTATTTTGTTATGACACTTGCTGCGGGATTTGGCGTCCAGTTCGGCTTATATAGTTATCTCCGGATGGCAATAGCGCAAAAACAAGCCAGCGCACCGGGGAGGGTCTTGGCGGTTTCCGGAACGACGTCGACGGCTGCCATGGTATCCTGCTGCGCCCATTACCTGGTCAACATATTGCCGATTTTGGGCGCCGTAGGAGTTATTACGATCATCGCTCAGTACCAAGTGCGGCTCTTTTGGATAGGACTCTCGTTCAATCTCGCGGGAGTCGGGTACATGCTCTATCAGGTGAGAAAATTTAAAAAAACGTTATGAAGAAATATTTTGCTGTTGCAGCCATCGCACTTGTCAGTGCGGGACTTGTTGTTTTCTCGCGCCTGCAGTCTCAAAAACCTCAAACGCAGAGGGGAGTTTCTCCCGCTAAAGAGGCCGGTTTGCCTGCTAAAACCAACTCCGAGGGGCCGGTTACCGTTGAGGCGACGCCGGTTGATGTGCCGGAGGGCCGGGAATGGGCATTTACGATCATCCTCAACACCCATGCGGGTTCACTGGACCAGGATCTTACGAAAGTAAGCACCCTTACCGACGGCAAGGGCAATTCCTACCAGCCGCTCTCGTGGCAGGGTTCTCCTCCCGGCGGCCATCATCGTGAAGGAAAGCTCATATTCGCTCCCATCACGCCGACGCCAAAACGCATTACGCTTTCGGTTAAAAACGTCGGAGGAATCGCCGAGCGCGAATTCTTTTGGGAATTAGGAGGTGAATAACATGGGACTTAGAAATCTCTTTGGTATTGGGGACAAAAAGCAGGAAAAAGGCAAAGACCCGGTTTGCGGCATGGGCGTTAACCTGATTGCCGCCCAACACAAAAGCACGTTTCAGGGAAAGGTGTACGGATTCTGTTCGGGCCATTGCAAAGAGACGTTCGATAAAAATCCGTTGCAATACGCCGCGGGAAATTCTTGAAGCAGAGGACTGGTCTTTGACCGGGTGACTACTTTTTTGGCTCTCTATAATTTTCTTTTTCTATTAGTCCATCCGAAAGCCAAATAACCCGATCAACATATTTTTTGTCTTCCGGCTCGTGGGTTACCATCAAAATGGTCTGTTTGAGCTCTCGGTTGAGTTTTTGAAAAAGCTCGAGGACGGTTTTGGCCGAAAAACTATCAAGGTTGGCTGTCGGCTCATCTGCAAAAAGGACCTTGGGGGTATTGATAAGCGCACGGGCGATTGCTACCCGCTGCTGCTCGCCGCCCGAGAGTTCGCTCGGATAATGATCGAGTCTATCACCCAAACCGACAATCTCCAGGTACTCGCGCGCGCGGCTTTTATGAATCTCGTGATCATCATTCAGGGTCATTGCCGGAAGGTGTACATTCTCCAGTGCAGTGAACTCAGCAATGAGTGCATATTCCTGAAAAATGTAACCTAGAGAAGAGAGACGAAAGTACGTTTTCTCGCTCTCCGAGAAACGCAACACGTCAGTCCCGTCAATAGTGATATTGCCCTCTGTCGGAGTATCCAAAAGCCCCAACTGGTGAAGAAGGGTTGACTTGCCCGATCCGCTTCGGCCCATCAGCGCTACGAACTCGCCGCGTTTTATCTCAAATGAAACACCCTTGAGTGCCGGAGTCGGGACTTTCCCTGGGTATGTTTTTTTCAGATTGTCTACGTTAATCATTATCCCCATATTGCTTTGAGTATCTCCTGTTTTGTAACGATTCTTGAGGGTATATAGCCTGCCAGAAGCCCTGCCGCAATAAGGCTCAATGTCCCGCTTACCACCTCAATTGCGTTATGAGAGAGTGATAACGAGCCAAAATCGACGTCAATCGGGTACCGCCCAAGCAGCGGCGTCAAAACCCCAAAGACAAACATCGAGCCGATGATCACGCCAAGGAAAGCATAGAAAAGCGACTGGAAAACGTAGGAGAGAATGATGATCCTTTCTTTAATCCCGATCGCTTTTAGGATTCCGATCTGCCTTCGTTTGTTAACGGCATTAACATAGATGAGGACAAAAATGGTAATTGCTGCCACCATAATGCTGATTACGCTGACAATGACGGCGATGAGGCTGAGTGCGTTGAGAAAGGACGTAAATGATCCGGCCAAATCAAGATATGTCTGCACTTTCAGGTTGGGAAACAACGCCTTAATTTTTTTACTGTACGTTACAAGCGGACGGGCCTTGAGATCCGCCTTGACGAGGATCTGAGAAGCGCTGTTATAGGTTGATAGCACCGACTCAGCCTCCTTTGCCGTAATAAAAACCTGAAACGTCCCGACGATGTCATTATATAGCCCCTTTACCGTATACGTGCGCGTGATACCGCTTGAATAAACAACCTGCAGCTTGTCACCGGCCTTCACACCCCCAAGATCGGCCGGCGCGGGCGTGCTGTATCCCCCGGCTAAAGCAGAGCTTAGAATAAGCTGGTCGCGGTCGCCGTCATCAAGTGGTTTACCGGCTACCAACGTATTAGCGATCGGCAACATGGCTTTCTCCGTACCCGGATCAATGCCGACAATTGCCGCTGAGATACTTTTAAAAATGCCGTTTTTTTCCTTGTCGTAACTCATGGATCCGGCAAGTGAATACCGCCTGGTGGTTGCGGCAACGCCCGGGATATTTTCAACTTGTACTCTGACTTCGTTTTGATTGAGAATATACTGCCTGGGCTGGGGAATTTCCTGAGGGCTAATCGTTATCGTCGAGCTCAAGTTGTTAATAATCGTCTGTCTTATCAAATCCTGCATTCCGAACAAAATTCCTGAAATAAACATCATATTCAAAACGGTAAGCGAGAGGATGAAAATAATGAGTGCCAGGGCCGATTTATTACCTCTGAGAATTGATTTATAGGCGATAAACAGAGCAACGTTGATGTCTCTCATACATTATTCCGGCACGATCACACGGTCTCCTTCTGAAAGACCGCCAGTAACCTCACTCTTCGTCAGTCCTTTGAGACCGAGCGAAACTTCTGTAAGTTCGTTTTTTTTCACACCCGCCTTTTGGACATACGACTTGTTGTTTTTGGTAATAATTGCGTTATTTAGTACGGTTAAAGTATTATTTTTACGCGCGGTTTCGATCGTGACTGAAGCGGTCATATTGGGCTTAACGAAGGAAGGCAAATTATCCGCAGTAATTGAGACAGAATACGTAACCGTCCCTTGCTGCCTGGTGCCAACCTCGTCGAAGGCTGCGACAGCTCCTGAAAAGGTCTGGTCAGGCAGCGCATCAAAAACAATAAGCGCTTTCTCTCCAATCTTTATCCGCGGCAGATTGACTTCGTTCACGGATGCAACGAGGGTAGGGTTTGAAAAATCAGCAATGACAAGAACGGGGATTGTCGTATTGACCGTATCGCCCTTCTTTTTCTGAAGATTAGCAATCGTGCCGTTTGCCGGAGCATCTACGGTGATATCGGCGGTTGCCGAGTAGGCGAGAGTGGCTTCTCGTAAAGCAGCCTGTGCGGCGGTAACAACAACCTGTTGATTTTTGTAATTACTTTCTGCAGCCAGCCAATCTGCTTGTGCGCTTTGAAATTCTGCAGATGAGTTTCTTATATCTTCTTTGGGAGAATCGTCAGAGTTTTTATAGGTGCCATTGGTTGCAAGATCATAATATTTTTTCCAGACAGTGTCTTTTTTTGAACGCAACGTATACGCATCGGCATTTGCGGCATCAAGTTTCGCCTTAGCCGAAAGATACTGCGATAAGGTTTTGGCTTTTTCTTCATCGGTGGCTGTGCTTTCTACATGAAAAAGGGGATTGTTCTTCTGTACTTCGGTCTTATTATCAACGAACAGTTCAGTAATAACGCCTTTTGCTGGAGAAAAAACTTCTCCCTGCGAAGCGATCGTATAGGTTGCGTTGACGAGCACCGTATTAACGAGGTCTTCGCGTATCACCGAGGAAGTTAACGCTCTCGTTGACCTGTAAAACAGGGACACGCCGATAAGAATAAGCGAAATGGTGATCGCACCAAAAAGAACCAAAATCTTCTTTGTTCGGATATGCGGCAAAATTTTGTTCATGGAGACCTAGCCCTATTATATATGGAATAATGCGCGCGCAACATGGCCTACGAGGATTGCGAGTGGACCGCGCCGGCGAAGACAAAAACGTTCGTAAACAGAAATTATTCCCCCTTAACATGATGCCTTCTTGAGCGGCGGACGGGAATTGAACCCGCTACCTTCTCCTTGGCAAGGAGACATTCTACCGGTGAACTACCGCCGCATTCCGGGACGAAAACGACGTTTCCTCCCGACGACCTTACTACTAGCCGCGCCTATTTAAACGATATCGGCTACGTGTGCCGAGACTAGGAGTTGCACCCAGATAACGTGTTTTTCAGACACGCGCCTTGACTACCTCGGCCATCTCGGCAAATTTTACCCCTCACGAAACGATTCGTCGAGGTATACTCCGGCAAGCTTGCGCTTTCGCCTTGTCCCCGTAAAGGGGATTCGTAACTACCTCGGCCATCTCGGCAAAAAACTTGTATGAAATATTATACCAAATTTTCCAGCCATATCGTCCAGTGGATACTAAATATGCTACAATGCTTCTCTGTGGCGTCTCGAATCGGAAGACCAAACAAAGAAAGGCCTTTTGTTAGCTCCTTTGCCGTACAAAACGGAAATACATTCACGGACGTCGTTCACGGAACTGTTTTAAAGGTCAGTGAAGGAAAAATCATTAACCTTTCGCCACGGGAATTGCAGATTCAGGGCCTCATGCACGCCGGCTGTAAAACTCCTACAGAAGTCTCGCAAGCAATTTTTCAACAAACCGGAGAGACGGTTGCTCCTGAACAGGTAAGCAATATAATGGCAAGACTGAGACTAAAACTGGCCTAAGGGATGTGGACGATGAGGGATTCGAACCCCCGACCTACTCAGTGTAAATGAGTCGCTCTACCGGCTGAGCTAATCGTCCGGTAACACCATTTTACCAAAAATTCTTACTTTTTGATAAAATAGATAGTATCGCAGACGTGGCGGAATTGGTATACGCGTACGCTTGAGGTGCGTATCCCGCAAGGGGTGGAGGTTCAAGTCCTCTCGTCTGCACAAACTGATTGAACAAATAATTATGGTCGCCACACTCACCATTCTTGCAGGACTGGCTGCGCTCATTTTGCTGTTTCCCGTTCTTCTTGTTCTTCTTTTTGATCTCTTGGTCGCGACCTGGCGGCAATTTTTTGGGAAGGAATGAGGGAAAACACAGATATTTAAACAGGCTCAATGACTATAGTGCCGAGATCATCTCGCGGCGCATCAATGCCAAAATCATCCGATGCGGAGCCCTTCATGCGAACGATCTCCACAAAAGGATCCTTTTTCCCACCCGAGGAGCCGACACCGATTTTTAATTCCCCCTCTTTTGCCGAATTACCAGAAAGGCTGTTTACTGCACTAAGCGTTTTTCCGCTTACGGACACGCTCACTCTTTTGGCACGGAGAATCGCTTCCGGAACGTGAGTTTTTCGGATCGTCGTTTTAATATTGCCATAGCCATCAATCGAGGCAACACGGCTAGGCGGAACCTCCGGAACTGATGAAACGTCAATCGGCTTTCCTACGCGGCTCACATCACCTCGTAAAATTGCGACCGCTGCTTCAGGGTACTGGTCCCGCGAACGAAACTGTGTCCCGACGTTGGGTACATCAACCTCCCAAAGTCCTACTAACCGTTCTTTGACAAAAGAAACATTAAATCCGGCATTGACGGCAAAAACGGGGATCCCGTTATCTAAAATCCCGCAAACGAGCGCCTGTTCTTTCTGTCCTTCCCAGGCAATAGCTCCGCGCGGAGCGGTATTAGAGAATATGACCAGGTTTGGGTGATCGCTATGAAGAGCTTCCTGAGCAATCCAGAAACCGGTTTCGATGGTCGAAAATGCGTGAATCGGCGTCTGGGTAACTATCTCTATAAGTCCCGCCCGGTCGTGACGAAAAAAGTGGTTCTGCACTTCGGTAAATGCGGGATCCAGTGTATGTCCGCCTCCATAGTCGGCAATTACATCAATATGGAGCTTTCCGGAGCGAAACAGTTTGTCCGGCGAGTAATGCCATGCCTCAAGTTTTGTCATATTTAGCCAGCCCTCAATACAGACACCGACTATGATAAAGCAATTCCTAAAAAATTCCAGTATCAAACCTGCCACTGCCCGGTTTGGTGCCCAAGGGGAGACTCGAACTCCCAAGCCTTACGGCATACGCTCCTGAAGCGTACGCGTGTACCGATTTCGCCACTTGGGCTT
>CAYTZO010000014.1:19824-22395 GCA_964442525.1 uncultured Gammaproteobacteria bacterium | reverse complement strand
TTGATGCAACAATCGCTTTCATTTTACTCCTGCCAGCCAAACGTTTGGCGGATAAGAACGCTTGCGGATGTTGCGATTTTCTACATTTGTACATTTGGGGACGGTCCTTGAATTTAGCGTCAGAATGCCCCAGAAATTGCATAGTTTGTTCGCTCAATCAAGTATATAATAAAAGAGCCGGCATGAACTCAATGAAAAGGTTTTTCTTTGACTGGCTCACCCGGACTGCAGCTCTTATCCTTCTTTTTGCCGCTGCGGCATTTGTCTTGCGCTCCCTTATCCCCTACGCAGTCGTGAACTGGGATGAAGGGTCGTACATGTGGCGCGGGTACATAATCTTTACCGCGCTTCGGTCGGGAGATTCCGCTTCATTTTTCACCAACACGCTCAATCAATACGTCTTACCGCCCTTTCAATCGTGGTTTCTGGGACTCGTGCTTTTTCCGTTCGGATTTACCATAGAAAATGCCCGCATCGCGAATCTTTTTTGGTTTCTCCTC
This sequence comes from uncultured Gammaproteobacteria bacterium, assembly GCA_964442525.1. Classification (GTDB taxonomy): domain Bacteria; phylum Patescibacteriota; class Microgenomatia; order UBA10105; family UBA927; genus CAYTZO01. The sequence continues at coordinate 21,895 of CAYTZO010000014.1, read as the reverse complement.
GGCGGATTTCTGATCTATATGATCGCTCCCCTTATGCCGTCAGACAAAAAGTCACTGCAAAACGCCGGATTTATCGCCCTCTGGCTCTATGCAGTCTCCCCCATTTTTCTGGTCCTTGCCGGGCTGAACCTCAAGGAAATGATCGGGACTGCTCTTACGCTCGCCGTCATCTTTTCGTATTTTCACGCCCGCGAGACAGGAAGAGTTAGCTGGGCGCTTCTTACCGGCACGGCAGTCGCCCTCCTTATCCTAACCAAATACAATTATGCAGGAATCGTCATCATCGCCATCACGATAGAACGCGTGATTGGCCCAAAGTTGCCTGACTGGAATAAACAACTTTCCGGTGTTTTTGCAACCATCCTTACTGCCATAGCAACCGTCGGCCTCATCTGGATGCTCTTAGAAAAAACCAAACCTTTTATGGTATTTACGTTGCAAAACGAGGTAACGGTCGGCATCGGATCAGTTGGTGATAAAATACTTTTTTATCCCCGTGCAATCCTATATCTTTATACCGTTCACCCCATCCTCGGCCTTATCGTCATCGCAAGTCTCGGCTATAGTTTGTTGTTTATCAAAAAGTATTATCAGATCCGTTTTCTTGTATCGCTGATCCTTATTAACGCCGGCGCCGTCGGACTATGGACAAACAACCTCCATGAGAGATATATAGCAACCGTTGTCCCGGCACTCTTCCTCCTTACGGCCTGGACGATCCAGCGGGTTTTGGATAAATACCATGCACGATATTTTTCTGTTACCTTCACCATTGTCCTTTTTACGACAGGCCTCGCACTTTTTGCCTCAGCGCCGTTTCGAAGAATGGTCTATGCGACCGGTTCCTATAGTTTGAGGTTTCCGGTATATAACGAGCTCGACTACCGGGATCTCTGGTTTACCTATGACAAATCCTTCTGGACGCAGACCGATCCCTGGCAGGCAAAAGAACATCCCCGGGACGTTTTCCTCTACGCCCTGCGAACGACCGGATATGACCGTATTTATGGCGTCATTGGATACTCTGACGTCTTTTCTCCGAAGTTCCTGAGCCTTCTGGCTACAGAATATCCCATGCAAACGCCTCTAGCCATTCGCCCGGACGCAGGGTATATTGTCACCATAGAAATCTTGCCTATCTCGCGCTACTATACGCGGGAATTCACGCTGTACAATCTCCTCGATGTTGCAAAAATCTCTGCTCTTGCCTCCGATCCGGACTACCGGCTTTTTGCGTCAAAAACGTTTGAAGAGCTCGGTGTACGCGTGAATATTTACGAAGAACTCACCTCTTCCCGGTAAGTACTCCTCAGCGGGCGACTTCCAAAAACAAACTATGCAATTTCCGGATGATTGTAGCGCTAAATTCAAGGACCGTCCCTGATGTTCTGATGTTATTCGGAGGGGGTCGCGGGGGGCTGCTGCGTGTAGGCTTTATAGTCTATGGAAGGAACCGCATTGACGCCGCCCGCACCTGAGGAACCCTGAAACGCTTTGGAAAAATCTTGAAACGTAACGTTTGATGGCGGAGTAAACAGGCTATCGCTCACTACCGACGGCTTGCACTCGTTTTTATACTTTTCAAGAGTACTCACGACATCGCCGACGCTCGCCGGCGTTTTCTCTTCCTTCGTCCCTTGCGAAGCTCCCGGCGTCACTTCCGGCTGGGTCATCATGAACCCGCCCTGAGCATTCCAGAAGTAGATTTTTTTATCTTTCATAATTACACTACCCGACTCATTGGCGGTCGCGCCGGTGAAATCAGAACGCACTGCCCCGTTTTTAATGTATGCCTTTGTTTGCCTGCCCTGTTCGTCAGTGAACGCACACTCAAGCGTTAAGGATTTAGAAAGAGCATCCCGTACGGAAGAAAAAACGCCCCCGCCCGTCTTTGTTGACGAACCTGGGGGAGTTGTCTTTTTGTTTACGACCACGTAGCCGCCGCCAAGAAGAAGCACTGCCAAAATCAAACCTATCAGAACATTCCGATTCATTACACCAAGCGTACCGGAGATGCAACCACTTTGTCAAGTAGCTCGAAAAAGAGAAGCGGCCTCAGACGAGAGCCGCT
>CAYTZO010000014.1:16947-19724 GCA_964442525.1 uncultured Gammaproteobacteria bacterium | reverse complement strand
GAGTGCATTGGCATTTATAAATATCACAGCCCCCAGCCCGCCGAGCCCCGTGAGCGCCGAGATAATGAGACTGGTCATAGTTACGAAACCTTTTTGTCTTTCCATAGATCCACCTCCTTGAAAAAATCTGCCCTCTATACGGAGAAACGAAAACGAAGAAAGAATATAACAGAGCTTAGTCGCCATCGGCGCCCGATTTTTCCGTGTCTGCCTCATGCACTCCCAAAACTCCTGAAACATTAATCCTGAAGCCGCCTTCTTTATTTTCTCTCTGCGGTAAATCCGTGGGTACTTCGCCCGGCGTTCCTATAGGCATGAAGTCTTCGCGCTTCTGGTCAGGAGCAGAAGACACAGGGTCGCGGCGCCTCTGCCCGGTCTGGGTTGATTCTTCTTGCTCGGAGTCAAAAAGATTCTCATGTTCCCGTATGCGCTCTTCTATCTTTGATTGATTGAGACCACGCATGGTGCGGATACCCCTTACCGTCGTTTGATACTGCCGAAAAGCTCTCTTCACTTCATCGCTCGTTGCGTACGTTTTTAGTTGGGTGACTTCTTCTGCACGCCGGTCTATCACGGTACCTGCAACTGCAGTTCTCATCTGGCTCGTCGGAGCCAAACCCAACGCAACGGTCTCGCTGGCTACCTTTATCGGATAGAGCGTGCTGCCCGGTAAACTGGCCTGGGCCGCGGAGACTATCCCCGCTCCCAGTGTCAGAGCAGCGACCGCCCCGATCGCAGCAAAACGAAGGGGCAGCCAAAACCGACCGAGTGGCGCTCTTGCGGTCGTGCTCGCTGTTTTGGCGGCAAGATTAAGGACCCGGATACGCGCATTCTTTACAAACTCTTCACGCGGCAAAGCATCGGGATACGTCTGCAACCCAACCAATATGTCCTCCAGATTCCCTTTCATATTTTTAAAATCTCCCGCAGTTTTGCTATTGCCCTGCCGGCAAGGACGCGTACGTGCGGCGCGGACTTGCCGAGAATTAAACTCATTTCCTCCGTACTCTTCTCTTCAATAAATTTGAGAAGAATAATTTCCTCATAGTGCATGGGCAACTTTTTCATCGCGGCTCTCACGCGGTCATATTCAAGTTTCTGTTCGGTCTCCTCCTCCGGCATCGGATGAGGATCAACGACTTCCTTTGCCTCTTCAAGCGGTATCTTTTCCTTGTGCGCCCGGTAAAAATCCGTTATCTGATTTCTGGCGATGCGAAATATCCAGGCCTCAAGCGGCAGCCCCCGCTCCTCATATGTTTCTATGTGCTCAAAAATTTTTACAAACACCTGTTCCGTCAGATCTTCAGCGTCCTCTCTGTTTCCCACACGAAAATAGACGAAACGATAGATGCGGGAGAGATAAGCATCATAGAGTTCGCCGAGCGCATCCTTATCGCGAGTCTTGGCGCGTCTGATAAGATCGTCTATACGTGTAGTTCTCCTCATATAGAAAAACGGGAAAACACGAATGTTATAACACTTGCTCCATGCCGTCGTAGGCAACCGCAGTAGGAGGATAGAGCTTTTGGAGATACACCTCAAGCTCTTTATGAGGCAGTGTCGCATGGCCGATGTGAGTAAATATCACACGCCTGAGGTACCATTGTTTGTAATAGATAAGTTGTCCAACGATTGGCATATGGCCGTGCGTCTTTTTCATAAGAATTGACCCGTCAACAAAAAAAATATCCGTTCCCTTAACCCATTTTTCGATGCCACGGATGCTTGCCAGATCACTTGCGTAGGCAAAAGACTTCTCTCCTTCCTCAAAACGGAACCCGACCGTCGGGGTATTTGCCGCGTGGATCACGCGAAACGGGCTAATGTGCATCCCGCAAAGCTCTAAGGACTCCCCCGGCTTAAGCGAACCGTTTTTTTCGCGATAGACGGGAACAGTCGGTATCACGAAAAGTCCGGCTGTTGCATCCGCATGCTCATGGGTAATGACAATGGCGTCCGGATTGACCCGATACCTGCTCATCTGTTCGGCAATATCAGGCCCGGCGTCAATAAAAACTGTTCCTCCACTTCCGATCACCGCGAGACTTGACCGCATACGTCTGTCTCGGCCGCCGCGTTTGGCCGCATTACAGATCGGATCGTCGTGGAGGGGAAACCTGGTGACGTAGTCAGGCGAGGAATAATCATCAAATCTGTTCGTCTTCGTCCTTGGAAGCGGAAACACGGCGGAGGAACCAAGCACAATAAGTTTCATATCGTTTTTCGGTTTCCCTTCAGGAAATCAATAATTGGACGGGAGAAAAGGGTAAGCGCGAGCGCGATAGTTGTGATGTGCTCGGCTAGCGGAAGAGTGATATTTGTCGCACCAGCAAGTATTGCCATATCTGCGGGAACCAGTTGGTCGCCAAATTGAGGGCGGACGGTCATGAGTCGCCGCTTATCATCTTCCGTAAGAAATGCCGTCCTTGATTCAAAAAGAATAACCGATTCTGCAAACGCTATACTTGATTTTGTTCGCTCGGCAAACGATCGATATCCCCTCTGTAATCCTTTATGAATGCGAGCTGATATACTCACTGCTTTCTGTATGAGGTCCGGTCGCTCGATAAGGAGATTAAATGCAGCGCTTCCTCCTGCCGAAAGTCCGATCGCCGACACGCTATCTCCCTCCTCGGCAAGATCTTCCACGACCTCTATCAGTTGATCCAGTTTTTGCCGAATTCCCCCGCCGTCATGCCAATGCATGTTATATACCAAAGGTATGAGCCCGTGTTTCTCCGGGTAGTTTTTCGTGGCAAGTCTCGTGGGTTTTACCC
>CAYTZO010000014.1:4889-16847 GCA_964442525.1 uncultured Gammaproteobacteria bacterium | reverse complement strand
ATGAGCCCGTGTTTCTCCGGGTAGTTTTTCGTGGCAAGTCTCGTGGGTTTTACCCGATCTCCGAGTCCGGGCAGAATCACAACGTAGTGTTCCTTTGACATAAAAAGTTAGGTCGGTTCCAGGGTAAGATACGTAACCATCAGTCCATTTTCCTTATGTGGCTCACGAAAAAGCACTTTGGTAAAGCGATCATATGGAGGAAAGAATGTATCCGCGCCCGGGGCCATCCGGTCAACGACCGTTAGATATAACCGGTCTGCGCGCGCAATGGCTTGTCCGTAGAGAGATCCCCCTCCGATAACGAAGATTTCTCCGCTCCCCGGAGCTTCCCGTGCTTTTTCTATTGCTTCCTCAAGAGAAGAAACGACAACGACACCAGGGGTCTTAAGGGAATGAGAGACGACAATGTTTGTTCGCCCCGGCAAAGGGTGACCAATAGATTCAAACGTTTTTCTGCCCATGATCACCGGATGGCCTTGGGTAATTTTTCGAAAGCGCGCAAGATCTCCCGGAATATTCCACAGAAGATGATTATCTTTCCCAATTTCTCTGTTTTTTCCGATAACGGCAATTAAAGATAATTTAGAATTCATAATCTAGAATTCAGAATATTTTTAGAATTTAGAATGATCTTTTGTATTTAAAATGATTGTAGTCAATAATTTCTTTATCTCGCTACCTTCTTGAATCAGTACAGTGATTGTTTTACCCGCTTCTTTATCCATTTCCGACAGCAATGACAACCAGTAGAGAGTTTCTGATGCGGATTTCAACGCAATCTGGAAAAAATTAATAAATTCTCTTCTCGACGAACTATTGCTGCCCTCAACAACATTTGCGCCAATAGACATTCCAGACCGAAGCAATTGATCAAATATAATCCTGGTTGCCCTTCCTGTTCCTAACTGCTTTTCTACATGGATAATTGATAGAGAATAACGGTAACATCGTTTTTTAAATTCATGCTTAAATGTATTTTTCGTACTCACGTTCTGAATTCTAAATTCATAATTCTAAATTTGTTTTCAGAATCCCCCGACGACGGTGATATCACCTTTAATCGGTGGATGTGGGTCGTAGCCGACGAGTTCGAAGTCTTCAAATTTGAAATCATCGATATTTTTTACTTTTGGATTAATCTTCATCGTCGGAAATGGGCGGGGTTTCCTTTTGAGCTGCTCTTTGCACTGAGCAATATGGTTTTCGTAGATATGGACATCGCCGAATACGTGTACAAATTCTCCCGGCTTATAACCCGTTACCTGGGCAAGCATGAGCGTGAGGAGCGCATAGGAGGCGATGTTAAAAGGGACGCCGAGAAAAAGATCCGCACTGCGTTGATAGAGAAGGAGGGAAAGTTTGTCGCCGGTGATGTTGATGTGAAACATCGTGTGACACGGGGCAATGACCATGCTTGCAGCGTGGCTCCCGCTCATTTCATAAATGCATCCGGCATTCCAGGCCGAAACAATGTAATGTTTTTTCATGGGATATTTCTTGATCTTTTCAATTGCCCAGCCCAACTGATCGACCGTGCGTCTGTGATTGACCGGCCATTTTCTCCATTGCACCCCGTAGACCGGGCCGAGTTCCCCCCATTTTTTGCCAAACGTTGGATTTTTCATCGCCTCCATAAACTCGTCAAAAGAGAGCGGCTTTGCCCTCTTGTCTGCAACCGCCCACTCGTATTTTTTGTACGCCCACTCATCCCAAATGTGGACGTTGTTATCCAGAAGATATTTGATGTTGCTTTCACCGGAGAGGAACCAAAGAAGTTCGTGGATAATGCCGCGCGTAAATACTTTTTTGGTGGTAAGGATCGGAAAGCCCTTGGATAAATCGTATCGGCACATTCTCCCAAATACGCTTTTGAGCTTTACCCCGGTTGAGTGACTCACCTTCCATTTGCCGTTTTTGAGGATATCGGCCATGAGATCAAGGTATTGATATTCCGGATGAGTGTGTTTGTTCATAACATTTTCACTACCGTCAGTGCGAGTGAGCTTGAAAAATTTTCGCAGGATGCAAGCGAATTGCGGTTCCAAGAAAATTTTTTAACGAACGAGCACTATCCAACAAGTACTACCTTCCTTTCTGTGACAACTATATCCATCGGAACATCATACGACGTATGGGGGACGTGTGCAACCACCTGAGCCTGGTATGCAACGCCGATTTTGACCGCTTCAACTCCCTCAAGAAGCCTGTCATAGTAGCCTTTCCCCCACCCGATGCGAAATCCCCGGGAGTCAAAACAAAGGCCGGGGACGAGAAACACATCAACAGTGTGTTTTGAAATTTTGGGGCACCGATCATCCGGCTCAAGCACGCGGTAGGCACCAACAACGACGTCCTCGGGTGATCGAATCTCCCGAATCTCAAGATCGTCTCCCGATACTTTCGGCAGAACGACCGTTTTCTTCCGTCGGAACAATTCTCCTATTGCGCCCGCGATATTTACTTCTGTCGGCAGCGAAAAGAATGCGCAGATTATGTTGGAATTGGCGACTTTCGGCAGACGAAGAATAGAAGTGCATATTCTCTTGTCCGCTCGTTTTCTCGTCTCATGAGAAAGTTTCCTTCGTATGGCGGCAAACTTTTTCCTGAGTAGCTCCTTTTCCCTGTCCATAGACCGTAGCGGAAATCTGGGTGATTTATTCCATTTCCAACTGCCTGGGTTCTTCCGACATTTCCCCTAACGTTTGGGTACGGGAAAGTTTTTGGCCCAACAGATTAAACGTCGAAGCGACACTACTCATGGAATTATAGGCGTTATTGACGTGGCGGCCCAGAACGCCAAGGTTTTCTTCCACCTTGCTGTAGTCTTTTTGCATGGCCCGAAGAAGCCGAAAGACTTCCCGCGATTTCTGCTCAAGCTCCTTCCCCTGAAAGCTCAAAAGCAACACCTGAAGATGCGCGTAGAGCGTATTGGGAGAAACCGGATAGACGCGGTTTTTCCGCGCAAAATCCATGAGCTCCCCCATGTTGGCAATTTCATAGTAGACCGACTCGGACGGAATATACATGAGGGCAAAATCCATGGTCCCTTCCTCAGGCAAAATATATTTTTTGGCAATGTCGCTTATGTGTTTTTTTACGTCTGCGACAAATGCTCTTTTGGCTTGCACTCGCTCGATTTCCGTTTCTCCCTTGTGCATGAGCGTAAAGTTTTCCATGGGAAACTTACTGTCAATACACAGAAGTCCCGCATCGGTTTTAAGAACTGCGTCAACTTTGACCCCAGACCGAAACTGATACTGGAGATGAAACGAATTTTTCGGAAATGTCTGACCGATCATGTCTTTGAGGACCTGCTCACCGATGTTGCCGCGAAGTTTGGGCGACTGCAAAAACTCCTGGAGAGACCGGATGCCCTTGCCTACTTCGCTCATTTCTCCGAGGTTCCGCTTGAGGTCACCGATGACCCGGGCAGCCGTGTCAAGCCGTTCATTGAGCTGTTTCGTGTTTGATTGAAGAAGTTTCGCGACATCGCTGGTAGAGCCCCGCATGGCTTCGTTGAGGGTTTTATTCGTATGCTCAATCGTCGACTGCATGCTTTTAAGCCATTCCGTGAGGGTCGTATCGTCTTTTTTTTCCGTGAGTTTCCCGAGCTCTTTCTTGACAAGCCAGGCAAGCACGGCAAATCCGGCTACAATGACAACAACAAGGGAAACAAAATCAGGCTGCATAAACGGTGTAGCCATTGTAACACACTTGACAGTGAGCGGAGTAAGGTGGAACAATGAGGGGAATGAAGCCGAAACAGTCAAACACGCTCCCCTATATCCTGGGCAGTCTGGGACTGATTGTCATTGCTATCATATTTAGCTCCATCCTCAACCGCACGAGTAATCCCCGGGATGATACGGCAAACATCCAGACGCGGGCAGCCGCACCGGGTCTGATCAAAGTGACCGGTGTCGTCACAAGCGTCAATGCCGACGGCACAATTGTCGTGAGCAACCTGCGCTTTACCGACTCAACCAAAAGCCTGGGGACATGGACGGTAACGCCTCCCGCAGGGTTTCGTACCGGATCCGCTTTACCCGGGGCAGTGCTCACGATCACCGTTGATCCGCCGACCATGCTCGCCGCAAAACGGACATTAAGCGCAACTGAAATTGTCGCGGGGAAATGATATTACCGCTTTTTAATCTTCGGTCCGGAATCGCTATCTTCGACGGCAAATCCCAGGGAGAAAATTTGTTTTCTCAGCTCATCCGCCTCGTCAAATTTTCCGGCCTTGCGAAGCGTTTCTCTCCGGGCGACAAGATCTTTTACTTTTTGCGGGGCAGAAATCTTCTTTTGTCGAACATCCCCGAGCCCTAACCCCAATACCTCATCAAAATCCAAAAGCAAATCATATTTATCTTGTGAAGGGATATTGGATTTTATTACTTCCCAGGTCACGGCAAGGGCCCGGGGCATATTGAGATCATCTGCCAACGCCCGGTCAAATTTCTGACGATATTCATCAACTTCCGAGAGTTTTTCCTGACTTATCGTAGTTCTTTTCAAATTTGAAATTTGCAATTTGAAGTTTGAAAGTATGGTACGAAGTTCATCGAGAGTATTTTGTACACTACCGAGCGCCTCCCAGGTAAAATTCTGTGGACTCCGGTAATGTGCAGTAAAGTAAAAATATCGAAGAGCAAGCGGATCAAAGCCCTTCTTCATAATATCTTCAATAGTATAGATATTTCCCAGACTCTTGCTCATCTTTTCACCGTTCACCATGAGAAATGCATGATGTATCCAATATTTTACAAACGGTTTTCCTGTTGCTCCCTCGCTTTGTGCAATTTCATTAGGGTGATGCACAGGGATGTGATCGATTCCCCCGGTGTGAATATCAAAAGACTCTCCCAAATACTTCATGCTCATGGCAGAGCACTCAATGTGCCAGCCGGGAAATCCGTCCCCCCACGGGCTATCCCAGTGCATGGTGTGGTCGGTAAATCTTCCGACGCGCTTAAACCAGAGGGCAAAATCCGCGGGATGTTTTTTATGTTCCCCGGTTCTTACGCTTTCCCGTACGGCGATTTTTTTATCCTGAAGATTTTGCCCAAACAATTTGTCGTAACGGCTAAATTTCGTTACGTCAAAATACACCGCCTCATCCGTATCGTAGGCAAATCCTTTATCAATAAGTTTCTGAACGAGGGCAATCTGCTCCGGGATATGTTCCGTTGCTTTACAGATAATGTCGGGCCGGAGCACATTGAGTTTGTCCATTGAATCGTAAAAATGTTTGGTGAAAAACTCCGCTACCTGCCAAACGGTTTTCCCCGCCTTCTTGGCGCCTTTCTCTAGCTTATCATCGCCTTCGTCTGCATCGGAAACCAAATGGCCGACATCGGTGACATTTTGTACGTGATTAACCTCATAGCTAAATCTCCTGAGCGTTCGGCGCAAGATATCGTCTCCGACATATTTTTTCCCGTGACCGATGTGTGCGTAGTCGTAGACTGTCATGCCGCAGGTATAGAGGCCGACGTGGGGCGGATGAATAGGGACAAAATCTTCGGTTTTCCGCGACAAGCTATTATAGAATTTTAACATGGCTTAAGGTCTATTATCGCACAGAATATTCAAATTGGCGATTAACCTCGGCGAGTCGGTCCTTCGGAATGGACTCTAGCTTCTGTCTCCTCACGAACAAACAGGTCGGCCGATCTTGCCAAAAAAAACGCGCGTATTCGTTGATCACAGCATCGGGCAAAAGCGAGGTAATTTCCACTCCCTCGCATCTGCCGTAATAAAAATCGGGCGGAGTCGCTAAAAACATTTTTGTCCGGGCTTCCGTGTACAGGGCAAATTGAGGCATCACGGAGGTATACCAACCATAGGAATACGGAGACAACCGTTTTGCCTGCCAATAAATGAGATCGTCGTAGCCGTCCAGAAACAACGTATCGGTTGGATTCGACAGTAAACGAACCACTTCCCCTGGCACGAAATACTGCCCGTAGTTTTGGGTGAACTCTGCACTTCTATCAACTCTATCATAAAGATAAGAACTCGGAGAAAGCACGGCAAATAGAGCAAGCGCGATAAATCCCAGCCACAAAAAATTTTTAAGATTGGTGAGAACCAGCATAAGAAGCACACCGTACCCAACCAGGTGTTGAAATGCTTGATAATAGATTGTTCCGGGCGTAATTGGACGGATATTGGCGAGCGCTAAAATAATGATCGGCAGCCATATAGTTTTTTTGGGCACACTCAACCAGAAAAGTACGGTGAGGCCAATCTCTATGAATCGGAAAAGATTCCACGTGCCGCCGAAAAAAACGGCAATAGGATACAAGACAGATGCGGCGATATTCCCCGATTTTGCAAGCATCGTGTTTACCGTCACGACGTTGAAAAAATAATCTCTGAGAGGAAGCGGGGCTAAAGTCAAAAGAGACAAAGCCAAAAAAAGAACAAATGACGTTCGGGTACCAAGGAGCATCAGAAAAAGAAGCGCAAGCGGGACGTACGGTTCACGGGAAAAAACGACAAACCATACGGAAATACCAACGACGATTCTGTCAAAAAGACTTTGTTTCTTCCCAATCAAACCCACCAGATAAACAATGGGGTAGATTATAAGCGCTTCTGCCAAAAACCGTTCACCAAACACAAATCCTTTCGTAATTTCATAGAGGAAGATAAATCCCAACCCTACCCAACCGAACCGCAATACCAATATGCTATCCCACAACATTGCCCAAAAGATAACGAATTCTCTGTGAGCAAGGACAAGCGCATATATAGTTTGGGGCTGAATAAATTTTTGGATAACCGCGCTCAGGTATGCCATAAGCGGCTGGTGGTTAAAAAATATTCCACTAAATAAACGCTTGCCCGCATTGAGAAAGTACCCACCCATGAAGTTAAAACAGTCATCAAAGCAGCCGAACGCCGGCACCCGGTTGCGGTAGATCGGGAAAAGAAAAAACCAAAGGATAACGATCGGTAGGATGAGAAATATGTTCTTCTTCACATGCGCTATTCCAGTTTAATATTTTTCCCGACTTCGGGATGCGCTTGCTTCTTAGAAATATTTCGCAGGTCTCCCCGCCTGGCGCGCGCGCCGGTATTGGGAAGTTGCTGCCATGCGGCAGCCTTTGCTTGTTGCTGCTGTTTTTCTTTCTTTTCGCGTTCTTCCATAATGTTCTTTTCATAAACCGAGGACACCGGTTTTTCTTTCTTCGATCTTATATACTCAAGGACGCCTCGGGCAAAGTCCTGCTTTTCTTTTTGCGTCTTTGCTTCATCAAGGAGATCGAGCGGTGTTTTTTCTTTTTTCTGTTCCTGAGTTTTCTCGCCTTGTTGGACGTGAGGAGATTTTTGACCGTGTGAATCTTTTTCAAAAATCGCAGAGGCTATATCGGCCGGCGCTTTGGCAGTCTCTGTGGCGACTTTTTTTCCGAGCTCACCAAGCTCTTCCGTAATTTTACCGATGATCGATCCCGATTGTTTCACGGAAAATATATTACTATGTTAATATTAGTATGCTAATATAACTATTTGAAGCCTAATTGTCGTTGTGCTTCATCACTCATCCGCTCAGTCGTCCACGGCGGCTCGAACGTGAGCTCCACCTCTACCCCCTTCACGCCGGGAAGTTTGATAATCTCTGCGCGGATAGGATCGGCAATAAGGTTAAAGAGCGGACAACCGATGGTCGTGAGCGTCATAAGAATAACGACGTTACCGGTTTTTGAATCTATTTGTATGCCGTAGATGAGTCCGAGATCCCAAAGAGAAACACCGATCTCGGGATCGGGAATAGTTTTTAGCACTGCCTCAATCTTTTTTTTACTTACCATAATTCTAAATTAGTATTCTCTTCTTCCCTCAAGCGCCCTTGTCAGGGTCACTTCGTCCGCATACTCAATGTCAGCACCGACAGGCAACCCGTGCGCCAACCGAGTAACGGTGACGGTATTGAATTGTTTTAATTGCTTATGTATATACATGGCCGTTGCCTCCCCTTCCATGTTTGGATTCGTGGCAAGAATAATTTCTGACACTCGGGGCTCCTTACTTGCCACCCGCCTAACCAGATCCGCAATGTAAATTTCGTCCGGTCCGATGTTATTGAGCGGATCAATCGCGCCGTGGAGTACATGATAGAGGCCTTTGTAAGAACCGGTTTTCTCCAAAGAAAGAACGTCAGTCGGCTGTTCGACGACGCAAATGATCCCATGATCCCGAGTTGGATTTGAGCAGATTGGACACGGATCCTCTTCTGCAACATTTTTACATACTGAGCAGAGAACGGTATCGGCATTGATGCGTTCTATATGAACGGCAAACTGACGGAGTTCTTCGCGGGGCAAATGAAGAAGATAAAATGCCAGTCTGGTCGCGGTCTTCGGCCCGATTCCTGGTAGCCGCTCAAAGGATTCAATCAGCCGCGAAACCGCTTTCGGAAGAACATTCATGGTAGCTATTATTCTACCCTACCATGCGCTCGATTGCACTGGCGATAAGCGGTGCCACGGAAACAACTTCCAGATTGGGAATGGTCTTATCTTTTGACAGCGCGATCGTGTCGGTGAGCACAAGACTCGCGAGCTTTGCCTCTTTGAGGTTGTCCGTTGCGCGGCCGGCGAGCACTCCGTGGGTTGCAAATACGCTTACTGATTTTGCCCCTGCAGCCCGGAGGGACTGAACGCTTGTAAGCACTGTGCCGCCGGTTGAGACGATGTCGTCAATGATGATAACGTCGCGGCCCCGAACGTCGCCGATAATCTGGAACGATTCGCTTTTATCAAAGCGGTCAAGATACCGCTTTTTTTCCATGACGACCATGGGCACGTTCAGCAGATACGCAAGGTTTCGTGCGCGTTTGACCCCGCCCACATCAGGAGAAACAACCAATCCGTTGGTCAAGTGAAGTTTTTTTATCTCTTTTGCAAGGATGTCTAAGGCGGATAAATGGGTAACCGGAATTTGAAAAAATCCAACGATGGCGTCGTTATGGAGATCAATGGTGATAACCTCCTGGTATTTACTCACTTCCAAAAACTTGGCTATCACCCGTGCAGATACCGGTTCACCGGTCCGGTGTTGCTTGTCCTGACGCGCATAGCCCATGTAGGGAATAATTGCGACCATCGTCTTTGGAGCGCTTCGCGCTATCGCATCTCCCATGAGACTCATTTCCATAATGTGCTCATCCATGGGGTATGAAAACGACTCGAGCACAAAAACGGTTTTGTCTCGGACTTCCTCTTGTATCCACGGCCGCAGTTCTCCGTCGGCAAACCGCGTGAGGTCAACTCTGCCGAGCTCAATGCCTAAAATTCGTGCGACATCACGGGCTAAGGCGACGTTGCTGCTGCCTGCAAATAACAGAACCCTGCCTTTCATATCATCATTATACATCATCCTAAAAAGAGGTTAGGTCTCCTAAAAATTCCCGAATAGCCGGATCTCCGAGTGAGTTGACCACCAAATCGGGCTTCTGACCCCCTGACCAATCGCTGTTCTTTCCGCCGGTAACGACGAAAATAATTTTTGCTCCGACGTGGCGTGCACAGGCAATATCGTAGATCGTATCACCTATCATGACGATCTGGTCGGCAGAAAATGTGATGTGAAAATGTTTTTTCGCTTTGCCAATTGCCTTTTGGGCAAGTTCGTTTCTTGAATCCGCTTCATCGCCGAACAAACCAAAGGAAAAGAATTGCGCGAGGCCAGCTCGCTCAAGCTTCCACTGCGCAACCTTCCGGGCATTCCCCGTGATAACGCCGAGGAAAACGTTCTTTTGACTCCTGAGGTGAGTGAGAAGTTCGATACCGCCCTCATTTACCGTATAGAGCGGTGCGTGGATCTTCATGTATTCCGCCGCATAGTCGCCAAACTTTGGAAATTTTTTTAGGTATTCGCGCCTGGAGACGCCGGTTCCCTTGAGCTGATCCCAAAATTGTGCCTTATCTACCCACCCGTTGTAGCTCATGTAATCGTCAACGGTAAGACTAAGTTCTATCCCGAAAAGTTTTTTGGCCGCGTAAGGAAACCGCCAGAGAGATTCCTTGAGATCTCCCTTCCGATTGGTAAGGGTTCCGTCGATATCAAAAAGGACTAACGTTGGCTTTGATTGCATCTAGGTTTGAGAAAGAACCGAATCTTTTATGTGCTTAGGGATAATCTCTGAGTGTGTAAGAAAAAAACGAAAGTCGCGCGCCGAAGCCTGATCTTCTCGGTCATGCTGCCAAAGTTTTGTAATGAGATCTGCAAGCCACCACGCCCGATCCGTATCCTGGCTATACTCCCACAAAACTTCCGCAAGAACGAAGTGCTGGTAACTAGAAAGCGAGTGCAGCCGCCTCTGAATCTTTTCCCGTACGGCATCGTTTTGAAGTTTATATACAACCAAAAATGTATCGGCTAGCTTTTTCCAGCATTCTCTTTCTTTTGGTTTATATCTATCTGCAACGTTGGCAGTCCGGAGAAATTCTATCGTGACGCCGATGTCTCTTGTCCCCTGCATCAGCGAATTTCGCGCCAAACGATGACGAAGGCCGGAGAACATGCCGTCTGCAAACGGACTCCTGTTACTAACTTGTTCTGCTCCTCCCATTATGTTCCTTCTTGCCAGCTCGTCAAATATTTCTTTTGTTCTTTTGTAAGACGGTCAAATTTTACTCCCATGGCTGCAAGCTTAAGCCGGGCAATTTCGCCGTCCATCTTTTTTGAAATGCCGTAAACCTTGACCTTTAGGTTATTTCCGTTCTTTGCGAAGAATTCCGCTGCGAGCGCCTGGTTGGCAAAGCTCATGTCCATGACATCGGCCGGGTGTCCTTCTGCGGCAGCGAGATTAATAAGCCTCCCTTCTCCTAACACATAGAGTCGTTTCCCGTTGAGGATATATTCATCAACAAAAGGCCGGACTCTCCTTTTCGCTTTTGCTTTTTTGGCGAGGTCAGAAATGGCGATTTCTACGTCAAAATGTCCGGAATTGGCGAGCACCGCCCCGTCCTTCATGCGCAGCATATGAGCAGTGGTGATAACGTTTTTATCGCCGGAAACGGTCACGAAAATGTCGCCGACTCTTGCCGCGTCGGCTATCCGCATCACGGTAAATCCGTCCATGACTGCCTCAAGCGCCTTAATCGGATCTACTTCCGTAATTATGACAGCCGCCCCCATGCCGCGAGCGCGGCCGGCCAGTCCCCTGCCGCACCAACCGTACCCGGCGACGACAAATTTTTTCCCCGCCAAAAGCATGTTCGTCGCGCGCATGATACCGTCGAGGGTTGACTGTCCGGTGCCGTAGCGATTATCAAACATATGTTTAGTATCGCTGTCGTTGACCGCGAACACCGGAATCTTAAGCGCCTTGTCTTTTTCCATGGCTTTAAGGCGGATGACCCCGGTGGTCGTTTCTTCACTCGAACCGATAACTTCCCTGATCTGGTGCTTTCTTTCTTTGTGAAGAAGCGAAACGAGATCTGCGCCGTCATCCATGGTGATCTGAGGATGGGTATCGAGGACTGCGTTGAGATGTTTGTAGTAGGTTTTTGTATCCTCGCCTTTAATCGCAAAAACCGAAATGCCATAATCTTTTACTAAAGATGCTGCCACGTCGTCTTGGGTTGAAAGGGGGTTGCTCGCACAAAGGGCAAGCAGCGCCCCTCCCTCTTTGAGAACAAGCATGAGGTTGGCTGTTTCTGCCGTCACGTGGAGACATGCGCCAAGCCGAATTCCTTTGAGGGGCTTCTCCTTGGCGAACCGTTTGCCAATAAGCTTGAGGACCTCCATCGACTTCCCTGCCCACTCGATTCTGAGCTTGCCTGCCGCCGCAAGAGCGAAATCTTTTACGTCGTATGTTTTATTCATAAGGAAATCATTGTACCAAAATTTTCCCGGTAACGCTTGATAAAGTCTTTTTTTGAAAAGCGGTGCGTCACCGTGCCGTATTTTTCCACTGTGTACACTGCGGCAACGTTAGCCATC
>CAYTZO010000014.1:1850-4789 GCA_964442525.1 uncultured Gammaproteobacteria bacterium | reverse complement strand
GCGGCAGCTTGCTGGCTTCGCTTAACCGCATCGTTAATCGCTTGCTTAATGTCTTCTCTGGGCACGCCATCGATTTCTACTACTTTGACGTTTTGATTTCCGGTTATCACAATGCGCACGTTTCCTTGCCGCACCTCAAACTCCTCCGCTTCAAGCGCCTGTTGAATCGCTGCGGCCTGCTTGCGCATAGCATTAATATCCCCGAGCATTTTAAATGGATTGACCATATTCCTCCTTTACTTTTTTCCTAAAATTATTTCAACCTTTACTTTTTCACCGAAAAGTTTCTTGAGTGTTGCGCTGAGAACCTCGCGCGTTTTTGGTTCGGATAATTTTTCCTGATGAAATTTGTAAAACGCTTCAATCGTTACTATACCATGGGCGACACTCTTGGGTCTAGCGGAACGCAGAACTCCCGCGACCGAATGGTTGTAGAACTTGAGACTTGCAATAACGTCCGGCCAGTGCTCTTGTAATTTTTCAAGGGTCAAAAGTCCGTCGTCCGCAAAACTTGGCGCCTGACGTTGATCTTCTTCGGCAGAAATTCGATTCTCGCTCGTCGTGTCACTTGAACGTTCGCTGCCCGACGCGGAGGCGAGTGAACAAAACTCTACCGTCGCCAGTTCCAGCGGAAGCTGCACGATCGGGACGGACTTCATAGAGACAAACGCCTCCGAAAAAAGTCGTATTGCGCTCGCAAGATCGTTTTTGGTCCATGGGTCAACAGATTGCCCAAGCGCCTCTGCCACGAGAAGGCGCTCAAGAGCGCGACTTACATCAACAAGAAAATTTTTTATGTCGTACCCTTTTTCTACAAGGGTCGCAATAACCCCCAGCGCTTCCTTGCTTTGTCGTTTACTCAAGTGTGTCATAAATCGTGAAAGAAGCCCTTCCTCGCCCAACGATAGCACTTGGGAAACAACAGAGGTCGTGATGTTACCACGATGAAAACTGACCTGTTCTAAAAGTTTGGCGCCGTCGCGGAACGAGCCGTCGGCAGACTCAGCAATGAGCGCAACTGCCTCTTTATCTATATCTATTTTTTCTTTCCGCACAATCCGGCTCATGGCATGAAGAAGCTCCTCACGATTGGCCCGGGAAAAGGCAATAATCGTGCAGCGCGACTGTATAGTCGCAGGTACTTTGTGTACGTCCGTGGTTGCCAGTACAAAAACGGCATGTTCAGGGGGCTCTTCGAGCGTTTTGAGGAGCGCATTAAACGCCTCCATCGTAAGCATGTGCACCTCGTCAATAATGTACACTTTGTACTCTCCCGAAACCGGCGCAAGTCCGATTTGTTCCCGTAGCGACCGTATGTCATCAATGCCGCGGTTACTGGCGGCATCAATCTCCAACACATCCAGATTATTCCCCCTGGCAATGGAGATACACTGCTCGCATTTGCCGCACGGTCCGTCTCGCTTGGTTAGGCGCTCGCAGTTAAATATTTTTGCAACAATGCGCGCAGCTGTCGTTTTGCCGCTGCCTTTGGGACCCGTAAAAAGATAGGCGTGGGGCAACTCCTTTTTTTCTTTATGAAGAAGCTCGTGAAGCCGCTCGCGAACGGTTTCGTTATCGATATCATCAATCGTCTGCGGCCGATAAGTTCTATAAAATGACATACTATTTATTCGGGATGATGAATGCCCAAAAGATGATGTAGCCCATGTAGGGCAAGCTCGATAATTTTATCATCAACCAATTTATTTTCCTCCGCTGCCTGGTTGACTGCCTGGGGATACGAAACGACGATATCGCCAAGCCGCAACATTCCGTCCGGCCCGTCCAAAAACGGCACGCTCTTTTCCGTCGGGTCGTTGAGGGCGAACGACAATACATCCGTTGGGGCATCAATGTTCCGGTATTTTTTGTTGAGGGCCTGCATCCGCCGGTCGCCGATAATGGAAACGCTCACTTCAGTGTTGCTTTTCACTTTTTTTCCGAGTTCGCCGCTCAGCGCATCTTTGACTTTTTTGCGGTCAACCGGATAGTGAGATTCCGTATGAAATAATATGGAAATCATGATGTCATTTCTCTGAGGATGTTTGCCACTCTTCCGCCTTCAGCCTTGCCTGCAACCGCTGTCATTGCCTGTTTCATAAGAAGTCCAAAGTTTTTTTCACCGCCTGCCGCAATCGGCGCAAGGAGCTTTTTAAGCTCTTCATCGCTCATTTGTTTTGGCAAAAATTCTTCGAGTATCACGAGTTCCTTTTTTTCTTTTTCCGCGAGCTGTGCTCGTTTTGCTTTTTCGAATGCTTCGATGGATTCCCGGTGGGTTTTCACTAGTTTTTTAATCGTTTCAAGAACATCGTTGTCCGTCAGTTTTTTCTCTGCGTCACTCCCGTATTTGGCAATCGCGGTGTTGTTTACGGCACTCAAAAGAAACCGGATCGTATCCCGGCGATTTGTGTCACCGCTCTTCATGCTTTTCGTGAGTTGTCCACGGAGTTCGTCTATGAGCATACTACTCCCTGCGCGCGCGTCTTCCCGGATGCCTCAGACGCCTGGCGAGTTCGCGCTTTTTTTCTTTACGGACTTCTGCTGGCTTCTGGTAGTATTCTTTTTTCTTGAGATCCTGGAGTACCCCTTCTGACAAAACCTTCCGCGTAAACTTTCGAATAAGCGAGTCGGATGTATCTCCCGGCTGCGCTTTCACAAATACCATAAAACTTTAAAACACACCTCCCTTGCCCTCCGTAGCTTTATGCGAAGGAGGGTTACAACTTCCTCTTCTTATCAACGCTCCCCAAAATATGCATATGCAAGTGATCGATAATCGCCGCGCCTTTCCCATTAACGACCAACCGGTAGCTGGCGATATGTTGTTTTTTAATAATTTGTTTCATGGTCTCTATGAGTTTACCCAGTATCTCATCTGTTGCATCGGTCAACTCTCCAATGTGCATTTTGGGAATAACCAACAGATGCACCGGCGCCTG
>CAYTZO010000014.1:0-1750 GCA_964442525.1 uncultured Gammaproteobacteria bacterium | reverse complement strand
TTGCTCGGCCGCATGTCGGGATTTTTGCTGGAGCCATTAAGGACCATGTGACGGCTTGCATGAAGAAACCATGTGGCCTGCGGCTCCTCAACTCTGAGACGATTATACAACGGAGTGAGATCTATTTCATCTCTGGGAAGTGATTTAATCCGTAGATACCCTTTCTTCGGGTCTTTGCGCACCGCCAAAACGTATCCCATTTTTTGGGCCAAATGCACAACCTCGTCATTAACCGTTTCCAAGGCGATACCCCTCCCCCATTTCGTCTGAAATTCAACGCTTTTTTCTTTTATCTCTTTTTCCGCCCACGCTTTATTTTGGAACATTTTGTAAATGCCGTCGAGAGCGAGCAAACCGAGTTCAACAAGTTTGATGGGATTATCGGCGTAGATGAGCCGCCACCCGTCTATCTGGGCGACCAGCCCAAAATCCCAAAAATCAGCGGTCGGATTCGGGTAATATACTTCACGAAAATGATCAACATCGTTAACGATAGCAAGCATTCGCTCAAGGGCTGGATCAGTACCATGAAGTTTTTTTACTTCGGCATAAACCAGAAGTGATGCACAGGTATCGGCGTCGGTCTGATGATGATCAAATTTTCCAAATCCGGTATCGACATGGATGATATTAGGGTCAGAATCCGGATCCTTATTTTCAAGCGTTTTGCCGGCCGGCACAAATGCCAAGCCCGCTTCCTCCCAATCTGAAAAGAAGGTCTTAACGAGCCAAACCGAGGTAATGGCATCGAGATCCGGACCGATGTGGGTAACGATGGTTTTCATGTCCTCGAGTATATCGTGGAATTGGCACCGGGGACAAGGGGTTTACCGAGGAAAGGCAATGTGAGCGGCCATACCGCTTTTAAAATACCCTATCATTCTATCAAAAACCGCCGGCCGGATAGCTGGATAGTAGGTTGAGGCAAACTCCTTGAGAGATTTTTCTCCTTCAGGCGAGTCTATGTGCGTCACTGCCGAGAGAAGAAGCGTACCGTATGCCTTCCGGCTCATCAATCCATGGGTACCGACCACGATGCCAAAATTATTTTCATCCCCGCCCGCGCTCTCCAGCGGACCGCCGAATGTATCTGCAAAAAGTCCCATCGGACTAAGCTCATTAGAAATTACCCGAGCAAAAAAGTTAACTGAGTCCCAGTCAGGATCCTCTTTACTCGTGCCGTAAGAAAGCACGAGAACCGGCTGTTGCACACCAAAGGCATTCTCGATTCTCTGCCCGATCCGCGTCAGAAATGAGGGGCGCCTCATGGACTCAGAAGCTGTCATAATCAGCCGTATTCTACCTGTCAACCGCCGGCAAGTCAAATGCCAGAGCGTTGGTCAACAAGGCCGCCGATATAGCGTGCACGGTAGACTTCTTTTGCTCCGTTGCGGATATTCTCATTCCCGCTAAAGCGTTCAATGTTTCCATTCCAAATGTTTGTGTATACCGACCCCTTTTCTTTAAGTATTTTTGGTCCACGAAACGGATACTCTCGCGGCATATTCATAAGAGCTTTTCGCAAAAATGAATAAATCCGATTCGGGTCTTTTACCGACGGGCTTACCCAACCATAATACACCATCATCCAAACTGGTTTTCCCTTATAAGCTACAACTGTCCGCCCGCCATACGGTTCGCCGCCAAAAAAATTATCATCCGAGGAAAAGTCGCCGGAAAAAAAGCGGATGGTCGTTGAGCCGTTTGGTTCTTTCGTCCACTTTTTTTCTTGGGCCCCGGCGTAGCCAGC
>CAYTZO010000013.1:6210-22736 GCA_964442525.1 uncultured Gammaproteobacteria bacterium | reverse complement strand
CTTACTTTCATTGTTATGCAAAAAAGATAATCTTGTCAATCCCCCGAGTTTCTTCTTCATTACTGGATGGTCGGGAGGGTCAAATTAGGGAACTGAATGCCCAAAAATCCGCCGACGAGTTTAAATATTGCCCACGCGGCGCCGACGATAATAAGCCCCACCAGGGCATTGACGATTTTGTCGCGGGCAAGCTGCAATTGACCCTTGTCGCCGCCGGCTGTAATCCAGGAAACTCCTCCGGTCAAAAGGAAAAAGAACGCCAAAAGGAAGGAAAAGATAAATATGGCGCCGATCAGAGTCCCAATTATTTTGCCGACCGTGGTCCCGCCTGTTTCGATCGAGCCGCTTCCCAGAGAGCCCTGAAGGACGGGGTTACGGATTTGTGCAAGAAGGTGCCGCATAATTAGAGTCCTAAATTTTGTATAAATGTCGACGGGCTACTTATAAGAGTATCTAGACCCAAGACTTTGCCGGTGAGGGCCAGGATTGACCAGCCGGCGACCACGATAATAAGGCCTATGAATGCATTGGTGATTCTATCGCGGGCCTCGGTAAGCTTCCCCTTGTCGCCGCCGGCCGTAATCCAGCTAAATCCGCCGATAATAAACTGGAAGAAGAACCATATCGCCGCGGCAATCGTGAGAATACCGATGGCAGCCGAGACGGCAGAAGTTATTTTTTGCAGTCCGGTTGCACCGCTTTGGGCAAGCGATGAGCTCACTTTACCAAATGGCCCCAAGCCTTCGCCGCCGATGTTGCCAAGTGGTATACTCTGTTGCGCCAAGAATTTCATAAATAATTACTGTCCCGGCCCGAAAATCTGCGGGTTTAAGATAAATCCGGGATTGCCAAAGATAAGCTGTCCGAAAAGCGAGGCGAGTGCAAAAGACCCGACGATAATAAGGAGCCCCAGAAGTGATTGCCAGATTCTGCTCCAGGCGGCCGTTATTGCCTTTGCGTCGCCGCCGGCCATCATAAATTGAAAACCGGCGATAATGAGATTAATGAACGCGTAGATTCCCGCGCCGACAAAAAGAAGGCGGAGGATATTCGTGAAAAAGAGAACAAGTCCTCCTCGGCTTCCCTGCAGATTCTGATACGCCGAAGGCAACGGATTAGTGATGTTACCTACGACCTGTGCAAGGGTTTCGTGCGTCAGCGACATAATTACACTCCTGGCGGGCTAAGCAAATTGCGCCCGGTAATGATACCCAGTATCTGTACAATCCAGAACGACCCGATAATGAGGATAAGCCCAATCACCGCACCGACAATCCGCCCGCGCGCCGCCTCAAGTTTTTTGGCGTCTCCTGCAGCCACTATAACCCCGAATCCGCCCAAAATCAACAAAACGAAGCTGATGAGCCCTGCCAGGACAAAGGCATTGCGCACAACGACGTTAACTACATCGCCAAACGTGGCAAAGCTTCCCGCGGGTGAAAAAACTCTTGGATCGCCCAAGTTTACTCCCGAGTTTAGTGCCATATAAATTTAGTGTACGGGAGCCTGTCTTGGGTTGTCAACGGAGCAATATCCGTGGTATAGTAGACTCCTTCGTCCATGAATGACAGCGAATTAGTCCAAAAAATCCTGAATCGGGATAGGAGGGCCCTCTCTCTGTTTTATCATACCTATGCGCCTGCGCTGCGCCGCTTTATCTGGGGCAAGGTCGCAAGCGAGGAGGACTGCGAAGAGATTCTTCAGGACAGCCTCTATGCGTTCCTCGAGGCGCTTCGTGACTACGCGGGGCATGCGAGCATAAAAACCTTCCTCTATGCAATCACGGGCCACAAAATCGTCGACTTTTATCGAAAAAAGAAGCTCAGGCACATTGTATTTTCGAAAATGCCCCAGCTTGAAGAGTTCATTTCTCCCATACTTTCCCCTGAGCAGGAATTCGATAGTCACGTGTTTAAAGAAAAAGTCAGTCGTACGCTTTCTGCTATTCTTCCGCGCTACCGCGAGATATTGGTCCTTAAGTACCTCGACAACGTTTCGGTTGGGGAGATCGCCAGGAGGCTCGCGATATCGTTTAAAAGCGCAGAATCGAGGCTGTTTCGGGCCAGGAAAGCGTTCGTGGAACTGTTTCTTTCCATTTAATTTTTCTATGGTTGATACAACGTATCAAAAATTCGTTCGTCGCTGGGAGCAAGTGGTGGATCTTCCTCCCCAGACCCTGGGTCCATTTACGCCGTACTATAAACGACTCGTGCGGCGGCTTAAAGTGATGCCATGGGCGATCCTGATTGGAATAAGCATTGTGATCGTTGGGGCCCTCTATCTTCTGTTGGGGTCTGCAGTTACCTTCCTTGTCAGCCTTCTTCAGAGAGGATTTTAAAGATGGCCTCTCCCCGGTGGCCCGCCGATGAGGGGGGCGAGGGTTTTTGGATCGTTTTCCGACTAAACCTCTAGAGCATATGGACCACATAGCAAGCCTCCTGGTGGGGGGCATTTCTTTTGGCAAAACAATCGTAGGGCTTGTAACCCGTCCCTATGAGACCTGTCGCCAAATTGTCTCGCGGGGAACGCTTTGGGAACTTCCCTATATAGCGCTTTTTTTGACGGTATATTTTGCGCTTGCGAGTATTGTAAAAACCGCGTCATTTCGGCCGTTCCTTCTTACCAAACATTTCGTGGCGTTGGGTTTGGGTGCCGGGGGAGGCTTTGGGCTGACCGTCGGGCTATTGTGGGTCATGGGAAGGCTCGCGGGGGGAGAGGGAAAAATTGGAAAACTCGCCCTTTCCTGGGCGTATACGCTGGTGCCTACCATCCTTTGGTTTCTGACGACTTCACTTCTCTATGTGATTTTGCCTCCGCCGAGGACGACCAGCGTTCTTGGCATTCTTTTTAGCATCGTCTTTTTAGTCTTCAGCATAACCATGCTTTGGTGGAAATTCACCCTTGCCTACCTCTCGCTCCGTTTCGCCCAGCGGCTTGATTTTGCACGAATTTTCCTTGTGTGGGGAGGGACGATTCCCTTCCTTGGTCTGTACAGTTTTTTCCTCTATCGGTGGGGAATATTTAAAGTGCCATTCCTATGAATCTGCGCAATTTTCAATCTGTTTCAGATCGCCGGAAAGCCTTAGAGAAGGAATTAAAGGTTAACTTAACGAACATCGGCTCCTTTTCTCTCGACGAGGCAGCGGCAAGTTCACGCAACTGCGAAAACATGATCGGCGTCGCACAAGTACCCATTGGGATAGCTGGGCCTTTAAGAATTAAGAATTTAGAATCTAGAATTCAGAATTATTATATCCCGCTTGCCACGACCGAAGGGGCACTTGTTGCCTCAGTGAATCGTGGGTGCAAAGCAATTACCGAAATTGGTGGAGCAACGGTAGATAGTTACCGCGTTGGGGCAACGAGAGGGCCGGTGTTTAAAGTAAAAAATCTCAAAGAGAGCGACAGATTGAATAGATTTTTAGACGAACACTTTCCTGATTTGCAAAAAATTGCTGCAAAAACATCGCATCATCTGACGCTCAAAAAATACACGGATCGCGGCGTAGGACAGTACCGGTATATCAGGCTTGTATACGACACACAGGATGCGATGGGATTAAACATGGCTACGATTGCTACCGAGGTAGTTGTCCGTTTTATTGAGAAACAGACCGGTGTTTTCTGCGTCAGTTTGGCGGGAAATTATGACGTTGATAAAAAAGCGAATTGGTTGAATGTTATTGAAGGCCGTGGGTTTAAAGTGTGGGCAGAGGCTATTCTTTCAGAGACGATTTTGAAAAACGTTCTCAAAACAACCGCGAAAAAAGCATACGAGACTTGGCTTGCTAAATGTATGCTGGGGAGCGCCATGAGTGGTTCAATGGGATTTAACGCGCAGTATGCCAACATTATTGCCGCAATGTTTATCGCAACCGGTCAGGATCCGGCGCATGTAGTTGAGGGAAGCTTGGGGATAACGACGGCGGAAATGCAAGGGAATGATTTGTACGTTTCTATTTATTTGCCGGATTTGATGATTGGGACTGTCGGCGGCGGGACCGGACTCGCGACGCAGAAAGAAGCACTCTCAATGTTAGAAGTAAAAACGAGTCAAGAGTTTGCAGAAGTTGTTGCGGGAGCAGTCCTTGCAGGAGAAATTTCTCTGCTGGCGTCACTTGCACAGGGCACGCTTGCTCAATCGCACCAGAGGCTCGCCAGAGGTGGAAAATAATATGGTCGGAATAGTTAGCTACGGCACCTATATACCTACATACCGCATAAAAATTGCGGATATCGCCAGTGCTTGGAAAAAAGATCCAAGCGAAGTGACCCGCTCCTTGGGACTTTTGGAAAAGTCAGTTCCCGCTGTTGATGAGGATGCGGTAACGATTGCGCTTGAGGCCGCCCTTCGGGCCTTCGGCCCTCAGGATAAACATTTTTCGCCTTCGGACATCGATGTCTTGTTAGTGGGGAGTGAAAGCCATCCGTATGCAGTTAATCCTACCTCAACGATCGTAGGGGAACTTTTGGGAATAGGAAATAATTATTTAGCAGCGGATCTTGAGTTCGCCTGTAAAGCGGGCACAGCAGGGATTGTCGCAATTGCCGGGTTGGTTGCCGCGGGTCACGCGAGAACGGGTCTCGCCATTGGAGCCGACACCGCGCAAAGCAAGCCCCACGATATTTTGGAATACACCTCAGCTGCCGCAGGCGCGGCGTTTGTCCTTGGTAAAGAAACCATCGCAGTAAAACTTCTAGCGGATACCTCGTTTTCCTCTGATACGCCGGATTTTTGGAGACGCGATGGTATTCGGTATCCCTCACATGCCGGCAGATTTACCGGAGAGCCGGCATACTTTGCTCACGTTACCGGTGCCGCCACTCGGCTTCTTGCGATGACAAAGTTAAAGCCGGAAGAGATCGATTATTGCGTGTTTCACATGCCTAACGGGAAGTTTCCAAGGGAAGTCGCCAAACGCTTAGGCTTTACCGCCGAGCAACTCGCGCCTTCTCTTATCGTTGACCATATTGGCAATCCCTATTCTGCCTCATCCATGGCCGGGCTTGCCGCGGTTTTGGATATCGCCAAACCCGGGCAAAAGATCTTTATGGTGTCCTATGGGTCGGGAGCGGGCAGTGATGCGTTTCTTTGGGAAACGACAGAGGCATTACAAGCGTTGCAGACAGTAAGACAGAAAGAAGGAAAGACCGTAAGAGATCACATTGAAAAGAAAACATATGTTGACTACGTACAATATTTGAAACAAACGCATAAAATTTGAGGCAATACTCATATGCAAGTTTATGTCACAGGGGCTTCTACTACGCGATTTGGTGAATTATGGGGCGTATCGCCCCGCTCCCTTGCACGAGAAGCGGTTTTCGGAGCGCTGAAAGATGCAGGGATGGAGATAAAGAAAATCCAAGCCCTCTTTGTCGGTAATATGCTCTCGGGCATCCTCGGAGGACAGGAGCATCTTGGCGCGTTTTTCGCGGAAGAGGTAGGGTTGGGTGTCCCGGCATTTAAAATTGAAGGGGCGTGTGCATCGGGAGGTCTTGCACTCCATGCTGCGGTTATGGGTCTTTTAAGCGGTCAGTACCAAACCGTGGTGGTGTTAGGCGTCGAAAAGATGACTGATCATAAACCCGAGGACGTCGCGACAGCCCTTATGGGTGCAGGAAGCGAAGAGGAGCGAGCTTCGGGAGCGACATTCCCGGGGCTCTACGCCCTCCTTGCCCGCGCCCATATGCAAGCGTTTGGTACCACAGAAGAAGAGCTTGCCGAGGTGAGCGTAAAAAATCATTTTCATGCATCGCTTAATCCCAACGCGCAGTTTCGCAATATAATTACAAAAGAACACGTGCTTGGGAGCACCAAAATTGCCGATCCCCTGAAACTTTTGGATTGTTCGCCTATTTCCGACGGAGCGGCTGCTGTCGTGTTGAGTACGAAAAAAGGAGATGGAGCTATCAGAATTGCGGCAAGTACGGTCGCTACTGACACCCTTGGGCTTGCCCAACGAGCAAGATTAACAGAGCTTAAAGCCACAAGAGAAGCAGCCAAGAAGGCGTATGAGACGGCAGGAATTGCGCCTAGTGATATAGATGTCGCGGAAGTGCATGACTGTTTCACGATCGCCGAAGTTCTGGCGATGGAGGACTTGGGATTTTACAAAAAAGGAGCGGCTGCCGGTTCCATTTCTCGCGGTGAGACGACTATCGGGAAGTCGAAGCACTTGGTAGTTAATCCCTCAGGAGGACTCAAAGGGTGCGGGCACCCGGTTGGTGCGACGGGGGTAAAACAAGTTGTGGAGCTGGTCGATCAGATGAGGGGGCGAGCAGGGAAGCGGCAGGTTGGGGGAGCAACGATCGGTTTAGCACAGAATGTCGGCGGCAGCGGGGCAACAGCGGTCACTCACATACTTAAAAAATCATGAATTCACCTGTCAAAATTTGGCGTAATCAAAAGTATATCGCGAGCCTTGTTAATAAAACTGGGACTATTGTTTCTTGGACGCTCGTGCGCGTACCCCCTGCCGACTTTATGGACCAGGCGCCCTATCCTGTGGTGCTTGTGAAGTTGGATCACGGTGAGACTATTGCTGCCCAACTTGTTGATTGGAAGAGCGAGGTTCTTTCGATAGGCAAACGGGTGCAGACGGTTATCCGCAGAGTCACTCACCCGGATCCCGACGGTATCATCCCGTACGGGATCAAAGTAAAGCCTCTATGATTACCGTTTCCGTTCCCGGCAAAGTGATCCTCATGGGTGATCATGCGGTCGTTTATGGGAAACCGGGACTTATTGCTGCGATAAACAAACGGCTTTTTGTAGAAGTTTCTGAGGGAAAAGGAAAACACTCGAAATACCTCCTGCACATTCTTACAATCATCAAGAATCACCTTCATCTTCGTTCCTTGCCCGATCTGCGCATCCGCATCCACTCCGAGATTCCCGAAGGCTACCACTTAGGCTCATCTGCCGCCCTTGCCGTAGCTACCATTGGGGCAACCATGTATCTTTTTAGGAGGGTGTGGAATCCAACCACAATCAATCAACTTGCCTATGAAGCAGACAAATATATCCATAAGACCCCGTCGGGAGTAGACAACACCGCAATAACATTCGGCCGGTTTTTGTGGTACAGAAAGGAACTCGAGTTTTTACGAAGTTTTTGGCAGTTACCCGTGAGGCTGCCTCCCAACCTCAACCATTTTACCCTCATCGACACGGACAGACCGAAGGAAAATACCGGAGAATTGGTCGCGTTTGTAAAAACTCAAAAAAATTTGCAAGCATTTCTCAACGAAAATGAAATACAAACAAAGCGTTTGGCTACTGCTCTGCGGGAAGGAGACGAGAAGACATTTATTGACGCCATGCGCAAGGGACAACGCTCCCTGGAGAGCATAGGAATCGTGAGTAAAAAGGTTATCCCTATTATTCGATCCATTGAAGAATCAGGCGGTGCGGCAAAAATATTAGGCGGCGGGGGGAGAAGAGAAGGCGTCGGATACCTTTTGTGTTATTCTCGCAAGCCGCCGATAGGCGCAATTCCCATTATCCTGGGCGAGGAAGGCGTGCGATTGGAGAAAAAATCATGACGACCAGCGCACCGGGAAAACTCATGTTGTTTGGCGAACACGCGGTGGTGTATGGCCGCCCGTGTATTGTGACTGCAATTTCAGAGCGGCTCTCTGTTTCCGAAGGGAATGCAGTTGGCGATACGCGATTTCTTGATGCGGCGATAAAACTCTGGGGGAATCCGGAAGTGAAGCTTTCCGCAATCAGTTCGTTTTCCGGGAAATTTGGGCTTGGGTCCTCATCTGCGGTAACCGTGGCAGCATTAAAATATTTGAAACCGGAAGCGAGCAAACGAGAGCTATTCGATGCGGCATATAAAATTGTTTTAGATATTCAAGGAAAGGGATCGGGCTTTGATGTGGCGGCGGCAACGTATGGAGGAACGCTGTATTTTGTTACCGGAGGAAAAGTTATAGAATCATTAAAAATTGACTTGTTGCCGCTCGTTGTCGGATACACAGGTGTGAAAGCGGACACCACGACTCTTATTAAACAGGTTGCGGAAAAGAAACAAAGAGAACCTCAAAAAGTCGAACGAATTTTTGATGCGATGGCAAAACTTGTTGAAGAGGCCAAGGAAAAAATGATTGAAAGAGATTGGGAACGGGTCGGGAAACTCATGGACTTTAACCAGGAATATCTGCGTGACCTCGGTGTAAGCTCAGAAAGGTTAGAATCACTTATATCGGCAGCAAAAAGCGCAGGTGCATGGGGGGCAAAGTTATCCGGAGCCGGCGGGGGCGATTGCATGATTGCCCTTGCGTCAGGTGAAAAGCAAGTAGCAGTAAAAAAAGCAATAAAGGATGCAGGAGGAGAAGTTGTTGAGGTTGAAGCAAACGCCGAAGGGGTGCGGATAGAACCATGATGAAAGCTACGGCAATCGCACCGGCAAATATTGCGTTTATTAAATACTGGGGAAGGAAAGACAATAAACTTCGTATTCCTTATAACGCTTCGATTTCCATGAACCTGAGCGCATGTTTTACGACAACGACCGCCGAATTCTCGCCGGATTATAAAGAAGACATGGTCTCAGAAGGTTTCGACAAAAAAAGAGTTACCGAACATCTCGATAGAATCCGAACTATTGCAAAATCACGTCTTTTCGCAAGAGTTACGACAAAAAATTCTTTTCCTACTGCAGCCGGAATTGCATCTTCAGCGTCAGGATTTGCCGCTCTTACGGTTGCTGCCGCGGCAGCTCTTGGCCTCCAACTTTTCGAGAAGGAATTGACGGGACTTGCCAGACGAGGGTCTGGTTCCGCCTGTCGAAGCATTCCGGATGGATTCGTCAAATGGGAAGGAGAGTTTGCATACTCACTGTATCCGCATACCTATTGGGATCTACGGGATGTTCTGGTGATTGCGCAAAGCCGTGCAAAAAAAGTTTCATCGTCGAAGGGACATGAAACCGTTCAAACAAGTCCGTTTTTTGCAGCACGATTAAAAGCAATTTCTAAGCGAATTGCTCGTCTTGAAGAGGCATTCAAGACAAAGAATTTTCGTCAGTTGGGAGAAATTATTGAGGAAGATTGTTTAGAAATGCACCATGTTATGCAGACACAAATACCCCCACTCTTTTATTGGAGCGATAAAACAAAAGAAATTATGGATGCGGTTCGTATTTGGAGAAAACAGGGACTGCCTGTATATTTTACGGTTGATGCCGGACCAAACGTGCATGTAATTTGTGAAGGAAAAGAAGAGCAGAAAGTAATAAAAGCAATGGAGGCAATAAAAGGAATACAATCAATTATTGTGAATAAACCGGCACGGGGAGCGCATATGGTTGACAGCCATGCATTTTAGTTTGCTAATATTAGCATGCTAACACGTTAATATATGAATAATGTCCCGAAACACATCGCAATCATTATGGATGGCAACAGGCGCTGGGCCAGGGAGCGGGGGTTGCCGCCGCTTGCCGGGCACCGGTATGTGGTCGATAAAATCCTTGAGCCGCTTGTCGAGTACGCATCGACGAAGGGGATCAAATATCTCACTTTTTGGGCATGGTCGACGGAAAACTGGGACAGGGATAAAAAAGAAGTCGAAGGAATTATGACGATTTTCCGCAACGTTATGAAGCGGAAACTGGAAAGACTCCATAAA
The DNA here is from genome assembly GCA_964442525.1 of uncultured Gammaproteobacteria bacterium. Classification (GTDB taxonomy): domain Bacteria; phylum Patescibacteriota; class Microgenomatia; order UBA10105; family UBA927; genus CAYTZO01. The sequence goes on along the minus strand of CAYTZO010000013.1, from coordinate 13,096 downwards.
AACGGCGTAAGGATTCGGGTCGTCGGTGATATTTCTCCGTTTGCTTCCGACATCCAACATATTCTCCTCGATGCTGTTGAGAAAACAAAAAATAATACAAAGATTACTACTGTTTTTGCCCTCAATTACGGAGGACGGGACGAAATCATCCGTGCAATTAGAAAATTGCGCGACCGTTCACGGGTAAATCAGAAAACATTCGAGAACTATTTAGACACGGATGGTATGCCTGACCCGGAGCTGATCGTTCGCACCGGCGGAGAACAGCGCCTGAGCGGATTTCTTTTGTGGCAAAGCCAGTACAGTGAACTCTATTTCCCAACCTGGTTTATGCCGGAGTTTACGGAGGAAAAACTTGATGAAGTGCTTATGGAATTTGCAAAGCGTCAGAGAAGATTTGGCAAATGAAGCTACCGCCCGAATATCGTGTTAACCTCTTTTACCCCGAAGATTATTCCGAAAATCTGTACCACCCAATAGGAGACAAAGATGACGATAAAGCCGACGAGCGCATAGGTAAGCTGTTGTCTGGCTTTTTCCAGCTTCTTCGTATCTCCCGCGCTTGTGAGAAAAGAAAATCCTGAACTGATGAGCATGAGAAGAAGCCCAAAACCGGCAGCAGCAAAGACGTATGGGATTGCCCTGTTTACGATATCTCCGAGCGATTGGAACGGAAGAAGGGGTAAACCTCCAATCGTTTGGGTACCCTCTCCCCAGGGAAGCGAAATCGTTTGTGCAAGAAGACGTGTCATAGTATCAGCCGAATCCGGGTATCTGTAGTATTTTAAATCCGATAAGCTGCAAAAGAAAAAGCGAAAGGGCAACAAGGATAAGTCCGGAAATTGCAGACGTCAAAAGTTCTTTTCCTGCATTGAGCCGTTCGGGATTGCCGGCGCTCGTGAGGATTTGGAGTCCGCCGAAGAGGATAAGGAGGAACGCGAGCCCGCCCGCAATACCAATGCCGAGGCTCAAAAATTTGCCAATAAAACCCGGTGGTGTTGTAGGAATACAGCCGATCGCCGTCCATGCTTCGGGAGGATTTTTTGAAAAACACTGTTCGCATTCCGTTTTTTTGTCACCAGCATAATCACAAACACGTTTTTGTTGAGCGGCATACGGATTCGCGGCACAAATTCCTTGATTGCACGGGAGATTATTGTTACACGTAGGAATCGGATTAATTCCCGTTGGGTCCGAGCAACACTTCTCGCCGAAATTTCCGCACGCTCCGGGTAGCGGCGTCGGACTTGCATTTACTGGAATACAGTTTATTGTTGAAGGACAGTTCCCGGCATCAAACTGTCCGCAATTAGCCTGAGGCTTTTGACCAGCGGGACAGTTTTGTTGCCCTTGGACACATTGGAGGCCAGCCGCCGGACTATCCCAAACGGCGCAGGTAACAACAGCGGCATTTGCATGTTTTACAGGCAAGATGAACAAAAACAGCCCGATAATAAGAGCTAATTTTTTCACACTATCCAGTCTAGCAAAGGGGCAGAGAAAAAGGAAGCGCCCGACGCGTGCTTATAATGATATGATATATATGATGGGGAAATCGTTCGCTATTCTTGCCATTATTCTCTTTATCATGCTGTTTGTACCGCCTGTGGCGGCGGTTGAATGCACGGATGCGAATCTCTCGAATTTATCACAGTATTCACTCATTGACCTTACTAGTCTCAGTGATAAATGCGCGCAGGCACTTGCAAGCATGGAGAAAGCGGTGCAACCCCACCGTGAGGAGCTCGACCGCATGAACCGTGCCATCGCGGCGTTTAAGCAACAAATAAAAGTCATCGAGGCCGATGTTGCCAAAAAAACTGCGGAGATTCGGACAGAGGAACAACAGTTGCGCCTGGTTCTGACGGTCGCGGAACGAAAGATCAAGAGCTTATACATTCGTTCCTACTCGTTTACGCCGTTTACCCTCTTTTTTTCCACAGGAGATCTCGGATTAACCCTGCGAAGTTTTGGCTACCAGCAGGCTACGATTAACGAAGATAAAGCGACGATTACGGAAACGGCAATTACCATTAAAGACTTGGAAGGCAGAAAAAAATCTTTGGAAAACGAGAAAGCGACGCTCGCGAAGCTTCAGGCGGACACCGATGCGCAGGCAGCATCACTTCGGCAGTTGGTGGCGCAGGCTGATGCGTATGAATCAAAACTTCAGGGATGGATTTCCGCAATCACCGCCGCCCAGCAAGCGATTTTGAATGCAAGAGGCGGGACATTTACAACGAGCGTCGGCGATGTGCCTCTTGCTGACGATCCAAACGCGGCGCCAAATTTTAACCCAGGCTTTTCACCGGCTTTTGCGGGATTTTCTTTCGGCGCCTATACCCACCGGAAAGGCATGAGCCAATATGGCGCCAAGGGCCGGGCGGAGGCAGGACAAAAGTTTGACCAAATACTCCAGGCCTACTATCGCACGGGTCCCGTTGGGAAAGACACGGGAGGAAACATTAACGTTTCAGGATACGGATCTATGGATTTTGAGACGGCGTACCTCTATGGTATCGCCGAAATGCCCGCAAGTTTCCCCATGGATGCGCTCAAAGCACAGGCGATTGCGGCGCGCACCTATGCGTATGGCTATAAAACGTCGGGTTCGGCCATCTGTCCGTCGGATTCCTGTCAGGTCTGGTCGAAGTCAAAATCGGCAAATCCGCCGCAGCAATGGAAAGACGCCGTGGATCAGACAAAAGGCCAGGTGCTTGAGGGAGTTACCGCGTTTTATTCCTCCACAACCGGCGGCTACATTACGACGACGGGGTGGGATACGACGGATGGAAACTTCGGCAACTTTGCCGGAAATGCCTGGGAGAGTAAAGCCGGCAGCCCCTGGTTTTACAAAGGGTGGTATACCAGTACCTACTATAACTCATCGGACAAATGCGGCAGGTCCCACCCGTGGCTTACCCAGGAGGAATTTGCCGACATTCTCAACGCATGGGTGGTGCTCACAAAGGGCGGGGATAAAAGTAGGGTGCTTCCCGTGACTATCAATAGCTGTCCGGTTGGCGGCGCATCGGGCAATCCGTATTCGACGAGTGAAATGCGCGATGCAGCGGGCAGTCTCGGCGGAGCCTATTCAAGTATCTCCAGCGTCTCCGTGACGTACAACTCAGGAGGGTATACGGATAGCGTAAATATAGAGACAAACAGAGGGCCGGTAGCGATTTCCGGTTCGGACTTTAAACAGGCATTTAACCTGCGGGCTCCGGGCTATATCTCCATTCGCAGTCCGTTGTATAATATTGAGAAGAAGTAAGCTATGCCAACGCTTTTTGAGTCGCAGGCAAAGCCTGAATCCGGCACAAAAGGGGGCAAGTCCCCCGCGCACAAGAGTGTGATGGGGCCATTAACCTCGTATGCCGTCAGTCCCGATGGGGTCCGGTTTGAAACGCAGGAAGAGCAAGAAGAGGTTACCCTGTTCCTGCGCCAGCATCCGATTATCCTCGTTCCTGCTGCCTTCATTCTTCTTCTCATGATTATATTTCCTACCATTATTCTTCCCCTGACGCTCCGCGTGCTTAACGTATCGTTTAATCTGCCGGTACGGTACTACATTATCGGAACGCTTTTTTGGTACTTGGTGACATTTGGATTCGCGCTTATCAGTTTTCTCCGGTGGTTTTTTAATATCTACATTGTGACCAATCAGCGTATTGTCGATGTTGATTTTAAGTACCTTCTCTACAAAATGTTTTCTGAAGCAAACCTCTCAAAAATTCAGGACATTAACTACACGGCCGGGGGAATTTTTGCCGCGGCGTTTAACTTTGGAGACGTCACCGTTGAGACGGCCGGTGAGGCGCCAAACATAGAATTTGAAAAAGTCCCGCACCCCGAACACGTCGTACAGATCATTAGTGAGCTTGCCCAAAAGTACAAAGGAACACCGGTATGACCATTGCGTCGCTTGTCCTTCTTATTATCAAAATTCTTATCCTTATAGCCATCCTGGTTTATACCATCGTTGCCGCGGTGATTTTTCGTCAGGAACAGCTTATGGCCCACGTGTTGGAAGAGACGTTTGAGCCAACACTACGGGTCTTCACCACCATTCATTTGATGGCGTCTGTTGCGCTTTTTTTCCTCGCACTTATCTTGCTTTAAGCCGGCTCTCCGAGTAGAGAAGCACGCTGTCTCAATAAGCACTCCGTGCAGAGAAGCACTTCGTGCAATAAGCACTCCGTGCTAACATAAAGTTATGCGCATAAAACCGGATATTGGCTCGGTGGTAGGTCCAAGCGACCGAACGCATTGGGGCCAGGCAATTCTCCAGCCTGCTGCATATGGAGTCGTTGAACTTGAAACGAGCGACGCGAGGCAAGACGGCATTGCCATCCTCACCCAGCTTGGTGATCAGTTGAAAGAGCCGCCGGTTGCTCTCTCCGAGCTTCGGCGTGTTGTGGACAGTCTCACGCATGCGGGTACCAAAAGCATTGTCGTCCTTGTGCCGGTAGGCACCGTTATCTACATCGTTCTCGTAGGAGGGGGGGCGGTATACCTCAAGCGGGGAGAAGCGATTTCTTGTCTCCTTTCCTGCGCCGGCGCGCTCTCAGGAGAGGTAAAAGAGGGAGACACGCTTATTTTAGCCTCAGAGAGTCTCATGAGAGCCGTGACGGAAGAAATGTTTATCACGGTTTTTGATCATGCCGGAGCCCGTGACGTTGCCGAAAAACTAACGCTTTTTCTTCACGAAACCGGCAGCCCCTTGGGAAGCGCAGCGCTCATTTTTCAGGTATCGAAGCTGATTCCAACGGAACAAGAAGAGCCGCAAAAGGCAGCGCCTGTTGTCACGACACAAATGCCCGGGAAAACGGTATGGCGACTGTCGGCCCTGGTTGGGCAGGCGGAGAAGTTAAAATTTCTCATCCATCCAAGACTCCGGAGGCGTCTTGCCCCGCTGCGAACCACTCTTCGGGGAGAGAAACGCCGTCTCCCCGTTGTTGCGGTAGTACTCATAGCGCTTTTTCTCATAAGTATTGCGTTTGGCCTTTTGCGCAGGAGCAGGACGGCGGGAAATAAACAGGTTGCGGAAGCGATCGTAGCTGCACAACATAATTTTGACGAAGGTACGGCGCTTATGAGTCTTAATCCCATTAAAGGACGGGAGCGGCTCAATCAGGCCAAAACCATCCTTGAACCACTCGTAAAATCCCTCCCGTCAAAGTCTCCCCAGGGGCGCAGCATCGCGGAACTCTACCAAAAAGTTACGGACAATTTATCGGTTGCAATGCGTGTGATTCGTACGGACCCTACGCTTTTTTTCGATCCGGCGCTTCTCAAAAAAGGGGGTCAGGCAACGCGCGTGGGCCTTTTTGAAACTACCATCGGACTGTTGGACAGCGCAAACAATGCCGTCTACACGGTGGCCTTGCCGGGGAAAGGCGGGGCAATTGTGGGCGGAGGCGCGGGTGTCTCCGGAGCAACGGGTATCGCGGTATATGATAAATACCTTTACCCCATTACCCCGACCGGTATTGCTCGGATAGATTCCGTGGCGGGGCAAACCATCCCGTCCTACATCGCCGCTTCGAGCCAGTGGGGAGTGATTGCCGATATAGTGGCATACGGAGGGAATCTTTATCTTTTGGACGGGCAAAAGGGGAGAATCTGGAAGTACGTTGCCACTACGAGCGGGTTTTCTGAGATTCGTGAATACCTCAATCCTGATACGCTTCCGGATTTATCCCGTGCGACAGGTATGGCGATTGACGGGTCAGTCTGGGTGGGTACGAGCGACGGGAAAATTTTTCGCTTTACCCAGGGAGCAGAGAATACATTCACTCCTTCGGGGATTGAGCCCGGCCTCGGGAAATACCTTATGGTATACACAAACGATACTGCCAAAAATGTGTATATCCTGGATCGGGACAACAAGCGCGTCGTCGTCGTTGATAAAGATGGGGTGTACCTAGCACAATATCTCTGGCAGACGGATCTTCAGCCGACGCAGCTTGCCGTCTCCGAAGCGGAAAAAAAGATACTGCTCCTGTCAGGAGGGAAACTCTATGCGCTTGATATCCAATAAACGGGCACCGTTTGACTATACGATTCTTGACCGATTTGAATCGGGCGTGCGGCTGACCGGGGCAGAGGTGAAGTCAGTTAAAGGCGGACACGCAAGTCTGGATGGCGCGTTTGTTCGGATTATCGGTTCAGAAGCATACCTTGTGAATGCACAGATTTTTCCCTATATATATGCCAGGCCGGAAGGGTATGACCCGCAGCGCACCAGGAAGCTCCTTTTCCACAAAAAAGAAATTATAAGCCTCAAGAGTAAGCTCGAGGGCTCCAATTTGACCCTTATTCCCATCTCTTGGTATACTAGAGGCCCCCTCGTCAAGCTCGAAGTTGGGCTTGCTCGCGGCAAAAGGCAGTACGAGAAGCGAGAAGCCAAAAAACGAGCCGATATCAAACGGGAGCTTGAACAGGAATATCGGGGGAAGATAAAATAGCCTCGTTTCTCAAGGAGTTTACCCTGAGGAGCGAAGCGACGAAGGGGACGTACAAGATTCGACAGATTGTTGCTCTTTAACACTGCAGGCCGACCTTGATATGTGGTCGTAAAACAAGTATCAAAAACTAAATGCTGAGGACTATCCTCAAGCAGCCTACGCATTCCGACCAGCTTTGGTTCTGAATGCCTAAGGCCGTCTCTTACGTCTTCTTTGGGTGGGGCGTTTGAGGCGTAAACATGAGCCCAGATGCAGCTAATTAGGTTCGACGTTCCTAAGTAGCAAAGTTCAATACGTCTTGATTATTCTTTTCCTGTCAATCGGATAAGGGATAATGACAATCAAAGATTGACTACGCCTGTAGACGTGTTGGGAGTGCCAGTTTGGACGAGAGCTCACTACTCTCCGTCTCCACA
>CAYTZO010000013.1:0-6110 GCA_964442525.1 uncultured Gammaproteobacteria bacterium | reverse complement strand
TTCCCTAAGCGATGTGTTGGGTGCGGAAGGGTCAGCCGCTATTTTTGCGACCGGTGTCGTCTGAAGATCCGAATGATTGAGCCAAATGAAGCAATCTGTCCTGTCTGCGAAAAGCCAGCTATCGGTGGTGCGACTCACCCCCGCTGCGCCACACGCTACAGCCCCGACGGGCTGACCAGTTTTTTCCGGTATGACGGCATTATTCGCAAAGCAGTCAAGACCATCAAGTATCGGCTCGTTTCCGACTTAACTCATGAGTTCATATCTCTTATTCCGTCTCCATTTTTTAGCGCTGTGGTGCTTCGGCAGAGACAGTCTCTTTTGGTCCCCATTCCTCTTCATGCTTCGCGGTATCGCGAGCGGGGTTTTAATCAGGCAGACGTATTAGGGCGTATGGTGGCAGAGCGGTTGAAAATTCCGGTTCGGGCTGATATGCTCAGACGCACAAAAAAGACGCCGCCGCAGGTAACGATGAAAAAGAGGGAAAATAGACTCAAAAACATGGAGAACGTGTTTATGGTTTCTTCCCGTATCCCACGCTCCCGCATTTTGCTCTTTGACGATGTATTTACGACCGGGGCAACCATGCGGTCCGCGGCATCAAGCCTCAAGCGCAGTGGCGCCGAGTTTGTGTGGGCCATCACGTTGGCAAGGTAGCTCCTTATGAGAAAAACACACCAACGAGTTGTTATTGTCGCTTCGGGAAGGCTTCACAAGAATCTTCTTCGTGACATAACTCATCTTGATACGCTTATCGGCGTCGATCGTGGGGCACTCTGGCTTATTCGGCGTGGAAAAATTCCTTCAATTGCCCTTGGAGATTTTGATTCCGTGAGCGCCTCAGAGCTTCGGGAAATTAAAGCGCGGGTGAGGCAGGTCAAGGAGTACCCATCGCAAAAAGATAAAACGGATTTGGAGTTAGCCATAGACGAATCTATAAAATTTCAACCCAAGCAAGTCATTATCTATGGGGCGATAGGGTCGAGATTTGACCACACGGTTGCAGCTATAGGTCTCCTTTTGAATCTACAGTCGCACAATATTTATGGACAAATTGTGGATAACTTTAATAAAGTTTATATTGTGCGCCGTCAATATCAACAAATTATAAAAACTTTCCCCTTCAAGTACGTTTCAATCATTCCTTTGAGCGATCAGATTACAGTAACTCTGACCGGATTTACGTATAACGTCTCTGACTTTACCCTTGCCCGTATGTCTACGCGCGGCATCAGTAATGAAATAATCGGGAAAAAGGCTACGGTTGAGGTGCACGAAGGAGTCGCATTGGTTATTGAAAGCCGGGACTAGCGGAGGGTGTGGGAGTCGAACCCACCCTCCGACTTACGCCGGAGACGGTTTAGCAAACCGTTCTCTTTGCCGCACGAGACACCCTCCTAGTTTTCAAGTGTAATTATATCGCGAACACAAACTCATTGCATCTTGACGTTTGATTGGCTACTTCGTATGATGGAGACATGGCAGAATTGATAATGAAGGATAGGCGGGTAGTTTTTCCCTCGGGAGAGCAAAGGCAGTTTCTGTTCAACGTGAGAAAAACAACGCATTTGTCGTGGGAAAACCTTTCAAAAATCGCTGGTGTTTCCATTCGAACGTTAACCGATTGGAAACGGGGCAAATATACATTACCTTTATCTGTTTATAAACAATATATAAGAATTTCGAGATTGCATGCCCCACAAAACATTCAAATACGTAAATCCGTTTGGTGGGTACAAGAAGCAGCGAGACTCGGAGGACTTGCTACATATAAAAAGTATGGGATGATCGGAGATCCTAAGAAGCGGCGTTTGAAATGGTTAGAATGGTGGCAGAAAGCGGGAAGATTTAGTCATAAAGATTTTTTTATTGTTAAGAGCATTGCAAAACCAAGAAAAAACGGAAAACTGGCAGAATTTGTGGGAATTATGATGGGGGACGGCGGTATCACAAAGAAACAAATAAGCGTTACCGTTCATTATCGGGATGACCGACAGTATAGTTTATTTATAGTGGATCTTATGAGACAACTATTCGATATTGTCCCGTCAAAAATTATTTGGCACAAACGACATGTTATTACCATCACTATTTCGCGAGTATTGCTGGTTCAATTTTGCCAATCCATTGGATTGGTTGTAGGAGATAAAATTCGACAGCAAATAGATGTTCCGGCTTGGATTAACACACATAAAACTTTTCGAAAAGCCTTCATCCGTGGTTTGATGGATACTGACGGTTGTGCCTTTATTGAGCGTCATAAATTAAACGGAAGAGTATATTGTTACCCACGACTGTCGTTAGTAAGCGCGTCAGCACCATTGCGGCGATCAGTGTATAAAATGTTACAAGAAATGGATTTTTCCCCAAAAATACGCAATAATCGAAGTGTGCAATTAGAACACAGAGACGATATAATACGGTACTTTAGGACCATCGGATCGCACAACCCAAAACATAGAAAACGATGGCAAGATATGTAAGGAGGGGTCGGATAATGGTATTCCACCAGTCTTGAAAACTGGCGCTCGTAAGGGCTTGCGGGTTCGACTCCCGCCCCCTCCGCATTCCTCTTTTTTTCTCCTTGATATATACTAAACTCATGGACAATCCAGCCGAAATGAAAAAGGAAGAAAAACAAGAAGTGTATCTTGAGTGGAACTCACCCTCCCGATTATTCAAAAAGCGCGACCGGGAATACTTTACCAATATCGCTGCCATCGTGTTCCTCCTTTCCATTATTCTCGTATTCGCCCGCGAGTTTGTCCTTATCGCTACCGTCCTTTCCGTTGTCTTTCTCATCTATGTGCTCTCAACCGTTGCGCCCGAGGAAGTCAAGCATAAGATTACAAATCTGGGCATAGAGAGTGCGGGTCAGTTTTACCGCTGGGAGCAGCTGTTTGAGTTTTGGTTTGAAAATCAATGGGGGCAAACGCTTCTGGTTTTGCGTCCTCTATTAGGCCCTCGCGTGATAATTCTTCTTGGCAGTCAGGATCAAAATGCTGTCCGTGAGCACATTGCCAAACACATTCCCTTCCGCGAGATTCCGCAGCGCAGCTGGGTCGATAATGCTGCCCGCTGGATTACCGAAAAAATTCCTCTCGAAAAACCCTCATAATTTTCCATTCTCATTTTCGCTATTGAATAGTAGGTTTGAAATAGATTAATATAGGATAAGTAATAATCTATATTCAATTCATTTATGAGTTGGCCCCAAAAAATAAAGAAACAAGCGCGAGAAATGAGGGTAAATGGTGCAAGTCTCGGAGAAATCACGAAGCAATTGCACGTTTCAAAAAGTACGCTTTCCCTTTGGTTGAAAGGTCTAGTATCTCCTCTGCAATATGAAGATCAGAAAGAATGGTTAAAGCTCATACGTCCTCTAGCAGCTAGGAAGATAAGAGAAACAAGAGAAAATGAACTCAAAGTAATCGCTCAGCGGGCAAAACAAGAAGTTGAGAGATGGGATTTTTTGCAATCAAAACAGGCCCAAAAAGCATTGCTTGCCATGCTGTATTGGGCTGAGGGTCAGAAGCTTCCGGAACGAGGAGCTCCAGTGAAATTTGCTAATACCGACCCTCGAATGATCGCGCTGTTCGTTGCTTTATTGAAACGATGCTATCCTGTTGATCCAAAGAAAATTAAAGTTTTTTTGTATTTGCATTGGTATCATAAAGAGAATGAAGTCAAAGTGTTTTGGAAATCGCTATTGGGCGTTGAGGAAAATCAGTTTCGAAAAGTATATAAGAAGAAACGGAGCCAAACAAAGCGCTTCCGTAAGAATTTTATGGGGATTTGTTTTATAATATATCAGGATGTCGATTTGCGACATGAAATTGTAGACACGGCTTTAGCTATTCAGGAACGATTGGTAAAGACTAGTTGACCATGCGCCCGTAGCTTAATGGACAGAGCACTGGGTTGCGGACCCAGCGACTGAAGGTTCGACTCCTTTCGGGCGCGCATGTGGAGGGTTGGCCGAGCGGTTCAAAGCGACGGTCTCGAATCCCGCACCGAGTGCGGAGAGATGTGCCGAATGGTAAGGCACTGGTCTCGAAAACCAGCGTCCCGTAAGGGACTTGCGAGTTCGACTCTCGCTCTCTCCGCTCTGGTGCGGGACAAATCCTGTACCCTCCGCACGCTTTTATGACGATCCAAAAAGCCGATATTGAAAAAGACGCACAGATTTTATTTGAACTTGATAATAGAGCGTTTAATCGAGCATTTGATTTACCTTCAAGAAATATTCAGGAGCAAAAAGACTATTTGCGAGGAAGTGAGGTTTATATTTTCTACAAAGATAGACAGCCGGTTGGATTTTTTGCTTACAAGAAAGATGACAACAAAGTTGAAATAAAATCCATTGTCGTAGTCCCAGAAGAGCAGGGAAAAGGTATCGGTAAAAAGATGATGCAAAAATTATTTGAACTTCTGCCCAATATTCAAATGACATTAGTTACGCATCCTAAAAATAGGAGTGCAATTGTTTATTACCTAAAATCAGGCTTTGAGATCTATGGATGGAAAGAAAATTATTATGGAGATGGAGAGCCGCGATTGCTTCTAAAGCTCGTAAGATAATTTGTATGAACATTAAGCGCATTCTTCTTACCGGCGATGATGGGTACAATTCGATTGGCACGAGGCTTCTCGTCTATTTTCTCAAAGACAGGTATGAGCTCGCGATCGCGGGAACCAAGACGCAGATGAGCGGCGTGGGCGGACACGTGAATGTTGTAAAGGGCGGAGCGTGGGGGATGGAGAAGGTTGACGGCATTCCGGCTCTCTGGGTGAACACGTATCCGGCGGATGCAATTCATTTGTCCGTTGGGTTTTTTAAACACCCTTTTGACCTTGTCATATCCGGCATAAACCTCGGCCTCAACGTTGGCCTGGGTATTATCTCTTCGGGCACGTTCGCGGCAGCGGCGACCGCCATGAGCCTGCGGCTTGCAAATCGGGCGGTCGTCATGAGTTTGGATACGCATTATTCCCATTATTTTAAAGATCACGACGGAGCCGAAGATATGACCGATTACATCGATTACCCGGGCTCTGTGGTCTATGATCTTCTTGAACGGGCAATTGCGCATGACTTTTGGGGAGCAACGGTTCTTAACGTGAATCTTCCTTACAAAAAAACGCGGCGCATACGGTTTACCAAACCATTGCCTGATCTAAAACTTTTTTATGAGTATCCGATGCGCGTTGACAAAAACAAACACACGTTTGCATATCCCAAAGACAAACCGCACCGCAGGCAAAACCGCGACAGGCAATTTGATTCGGGCGCCGTCCTCAATGGACTGATTTCCGTTTCGCTCTACCAGTCGGATTTTATCCGTGAGGATTCCAGTAGGAAATTTTTAGGGAAGGAAATGGAACTATGACGATTGCCGTCTGCGGGAGCATGAAGTTCCATAACGAGATGCGCGAGGCCGAGGATCAACTGGAGAAAAGAGGGCATACGGTGCTCGTGCCCAAGGGGATTATCCTTATGGACACAACTCACTATAGCGTCCCGTCAGCAGACGAGGAAAGAATTACCCATAAGATAGAGCATGACTTTATCCGTGAGCATTTTCGCAAAATTGAAAAGAGCGATGCGATCCTGGTTCTGAACTATGAAAAACGCGGGATTCCAAATTATATCGGCGGCAATACATTTTTAGAGATGGGGCTCGCGTTTTGGCTGGGGAAAAAAATTTACCTCCTCAACCCGATTCCCGATATGGACTACAAGACCGAAATGTTTGCCATGCAGCCGATTGTTCTGCACGGCGACCTCGCAAAGATTCATCCGTAATTACACATAACACATATAAATAGGCTATAATTCGTCGTGAAGGTGTGCTATACAAGTGAACCCTTCACGACACCCATTAGGGAAAATCGTCGGGAAAAAACCGTAAGGGTTTGTCCCGGAGGCCCTTGTAGTTCAATGGATAGAACGCGGCCCTCTCGCCCGCTAAAGCCTCTGTAGCTTAACGGATAGAGCACTGGCCTCCGAAGCCGGTAATATCGGTTCGATTCCGATCAGAGGCGCAAAGGAAGCTTCGGCGAGCGGGCCGAAGGCTGTAATAGCAGTTCGATTCTGCTCAAGGGCGCTT
>CAYTZO010000012.1:18011-24516 GCA_964442525.1 uncultured Gammaproteobacteria bacterium | reverse complement strand
TTGGGTTTTTGAATGAAACATGTTGGGAACTTTGTAAAAGTTATACGAAAATTTTTCAACAAAAGATGCGTTTTTAGGAGGAGCCTGCTTGTCTGCTTTAGCAAAAAAGATGTACCAGGGTGTCTCGAGCCAGTCGGGCAGGATGCTAAAAAAGACCGCGAGTGCCCACAAGGGGAAAGACAGAAATCTTCCGAAAAAATAGTACGACGCACCGATGCCAACGAGTGTTTCTGCAATGGCGTAGACACCGGTAATGTATTTAGGCCGGAGTCGCCAGTTCGTGCCAAAGTCCCAGTGTGGAACGCTGTCAAGGATATAGTGTGACGTGAGCGAAAGGACGGAGGCAGTTGCGGGATCTTGAAATTTTGCGCTTATTGCCCCGGCAACAAGCGCATGTGCCGTAGACGTCATTCCTCTATTGTATGATATGATAAGTCAATTCTCAAACCCATGAGCCAAACGGTATCCACCCACTCAATGCTCCGGGCAGTCACAAGCCACCAATCGTTTCGTTTCCTGTGGCTCGCACAGATTTTTTCTCAGCTTGCCCTCAACATGCTTCTGTTTGTCCTGGCACTCATGATTTATAAAACGACAAGGAGCAATACTGCCGTATCCGCCCTTTTCCTCTCCTACGGGCTTCCGGCGATATTTTTTGGTATGATTGCCGGAACCATCGTTGACAGGCTTGACCGGAAAGCAGTGCTTGTGACCTGCGACGTGAGCCGAGCGATTCTCGCTTTTTTGCTCTTTTTTTTGACAAGGCAACTCGGAGTTATTTATCTTTTGATGTTTCTCAATGCGCTTATTAACCAGCTCTATGTTCCCAGTGAGGCGCCGACGATACCCAGGTTAGTGCCCTCAGATCTTCTCGTCAGCGCAAACAGCCTCTTTTCGTTTACGTACTACGGGAGTATGGGTTTGGGATTTATCCTTGCCGGGCCGCTAACGAGGAGCTTCGGAGGGGAATGGTCGCTCCTTTTTATTAGCGGACTGTTTCTTCTTGCCGCTTTCTCGGTTTCTCGCATCCCCTCTCAGGGAGAGGGCGTGCGCAGCCTTAAGCACATATTCGATTATGACGTCTGGTACCTTTTGCGGCGGATTTTTCTGTCTCTTGAGGAGGGAGTCCGATATGTTGCAAAGTCGCGCGCCCTCTTTGATGCGCTTCTCCTTCTGACCGGGACTCAGGTGATGCTCGCGATTTTGGGGACACTCGGGCCGGGATTTGCCGACAGAGTCCTTAAGATTGACGTCCGCGACGTAAGCTGGGTGATTATCGGTCCGGTAGTCGGCGGCATCATCGTGGGAGCCCTCTGGGTGGGGAGTACGGGCTACCGCTACGGTGAGCGCAAACTCATTCAGGTCGGGATCACTTCAGCCGGCATTATTCTTATCCTTGTTTCCCTTACCGTACGCCTTTTTCAGAGCGGGCGGCACATGGTACCCCTGCCGATTGTGTTTCCCATAGAGTTTTTTCTCTTTTTCCTTCTTGGCATCGCCAACTCTTTCTTGGACGTGCCGGCCAACAGCTTGCTCCAAAGTGAGGCGAGCGGGCCGATGCGCGGGAGGGTCTACGGCATGCTCACCGCATTCATCGGCGGCGTCGGGATACTGCCGGTTATCGTAGGAGGGGTTCTCGCGGATGCGATCGGCGTTGGGAGAGTTATCTTTCTTCTTGGGGTTTTTATCCTGGCATACGGGTGGTCGCGCATGCGATATAATAGGGAATAGGCGTATGTACCCGATTCTTTCTACCATAGGACCAGTGCGCATTTTTAGTTTCAGCGTTTTTTTAATTTTGGCCTGGTGCGTATTTTCATTTCTTTTTTGGAGAAGCCTTCGTAACCAAGCAGTAGCAGAGTACGGTATTTTTGATTTGATGTTTTTTGGTTCACTTGCTGCCCTGGTAAGCGCCAGAGTTGGATTTGTGGTGTTTCATTGGAATCTTTTTGCCGACAGTCTGCTTAGGACCGTTGCCCTGTGGATAACTCCCGGCCTCTCATTCTATGCGGGACTCGTGGGAGGCGTGGCAACGCTTATTGGTATGTCTCGGGGGGCAAAAATCCGTCTCGGATTTATTTTGGATGGATTGGCAGTTTCTCTCCCGTGGAGTATTGTTGTGGGAAAAATCGGGTCGCTCCTTGACGGGAGTGAAATAGGCAGGGTCACGACCAATATCCCCTGGGCGATCTCGTACATTGGAAGCGTTGGCCTCAGACATCCCGTGCAAATCTATGAAATGATTGCCGTGGCGGCGGTGGGGCTTCTGTGCATCTTTTTTGCCCGGCGGGCAGTACGGCAAAAATGGCCCTATGGACTCGTCGGCGTATTGTTTTTTCTTTTCTATGCGCCGGCATCCTTCCTTCTTGAATTTCTCAAAGAAAGTAGTGTAAACTGGTACGGCGTCAGCGCCAACGGTTGGGTGCTCATTGCATTGTTTGCCGAAGCTCTTGGCGCTTTTTATGTGCGAGGCGGGGGCAGAGAAAAATTGCGCCCTTTCCTCTCCTATCTCTATGCAAAGTTTTCCAAGCGACATCCTTGAGAATATCCGCGTCCACCTTGAAGAAGAAAAGAGGGGCGTTGTTGCGCGCATCGATGAGCTCGCAAAACAGGATCCGTTTGCCAATCCCGACAGGGTGAATGATAATGCCGCCTCGGATACTGAGGCAAACGAGGAATCAAGTCACGACAGGTTTGCCGCAATGGTCGACGAGCTTAAGGGGAAGCTTGCTGACATAGACGGGGCTCTGTCTCGGATTGCGGCGGGAACGTACGGATTCTGTTCTGTTTGCGGGGATATGATCGACACGGATAGGCTTGCCGTTTTGCCGACCGCGACGCTGTGCTTACGTCACGAAAAGGAACGAAGCAGTCAGGGCATGAAAGCCCAGTCATGAACATTCCGATACTTTTTGAAGACGGCGACCTCTTCGTTATAAATAAACCCGCCGGTCTCGTCGTCAATAGAGCAGAGTCAGTAAAAGGGGAGACGGTCCAGGACTGGGCGGAAAAGGAATTAAGAACTAAGGATGTAGAATTAAGAATTGAAGACAAAGACTTCAGGGACAGAGCGGGAATAGTACATAGGATCGATAAAGAAACGTCAGGCATTCTCCTTATAGCAAAAAATCCTAAAGCATTTGCCGAACTTCAGCGGCAGTTTAAAGAGCGGCTGGTTAAAAAAACATATCTTGCGTTAGTACACGGAAAACTCGTGCCGCCGGAGGGAGAAATCCGGGCTCCCGTTGGCCGCCTCCCGTGGAATAGGGAACGGTTCGGCATCGTACCCGGCGGAAAAGAAGCGGTGACGAAGTATAAAGTGATTCGTATCATCCCGAGCGAAGCCGAGGGATTTTTCTCCCTTGTTGAGCTCTATCCCGAAACCGGCAGGACGCATCAAATCCGCGTTCACCTCAAGTATATTAATCATCCGATTGTAGGTGATTATCTGTATGCCGGTCGTAAGACCGCACGAGCTGACCGCACGTGGGCGCCTCGCGTCATGCTTCATGCGTGGAAAATATCGTTTTCCCACCCCACCCACGCCCGCGTGCTGGAATTTACCTCTCCAATACCAGCGGATATGCAAATGATAATTGGTTCAGAAACCCAACGAAACCCTTCTCTGTTATACTAAAACATATGCGTCGGAAAAAACGCACCAATGCTTCCCATAAGCATAAAAATCTCTTTTTGATCCTCGTAGGGATTTTAGCCGCCCTGGCGTTTTCCCGAAATGAGGCGTTCCGGTCCTTTTTGTTGCAGATGGGTTCTTTGGGCTATCTGGGTGCTTTTTTGGGAGGCATGCTTTTCGTTTCAACCCTCTCTGCCGCAAGCGGTGCACTCATTCTGCTTATTTTGGCGGAGCGTCTGTCGCCCATTGAGATTGCCCTCGTTGCCGGTCTGGGTGCGGTGGTTGGTGACCTTTTTGTCCTTCGATTTGTCAAAGATGACCTCATAGAGGAAGTAAAGCCGATTTACGACAAGTTTGGCGGGAAGTACCTGGGCAAACTTCTCCATACGCGCTACTTCCGATGGACGCTTCCCGTCATCGGAGCTCTTATTATCGCCTCTCCGCTGCCGGACGAGTTGGGAGTCACCCTTCTGGGTATCGCAAAAATGAATACGGCACAGTTTGCCCTCGTTTCGTTTTTCCTCAATGCCCTTGGTATTTTGGCGGTTCTTTCGGCCTCTTTCGTTATAAAAGTATAGATGGAAAACGCGAGTTTTATCCTGACGCTGTTTTTGGTCTTTGCAGCGGCTATAACCGGCGGCATAGCTGCCAAGCGGCTCCGTCAGCCGCCGCTTTTAGGCTACATCGCCGCAGGCATACTATTCGGCAACCTTTCGCCCAAGCTCGCCAGTCAGGAATTTTTAAAGCAGATTGCCGAAAGCGGTATCACGCTCCTTCTGTTTACCCTGGGCGTAGAGTTTTCCTTTCACCGTTTGCGGCCCCTCCTGCGCAGTCTCCTCTGGGCGGCAACAACGCAAATAATCCTCTCAATTTTTATTTTCCTGTTGGGGCTTCTGGCGTTGGGTTTTCCTTTCTTGCCGGCCCTTTTTATCGCGTCGGCGGCCGCTCTTTCCTCGACGGCGGTTGTCGTGAAAATTCTTTCTGAACGCGGAGACCTCGAAACCCTGCCCGGAGAGATCGCAACCGGCTGGCTGGTCATCCAGGATCTTGCGGTCGTGCCGCTTATGATTATCCTTCCGGCTGTTGCCGGAGTTGTAGGGGGGGGCGTCCCGACATTTTTCGGGACCATTGGCACTATTGCCCTGAGCATTATAAAAGCCGTTGTTGCTCTTGCTCTCATTACCTACCTGGGCAGAGTCGGCATCCCGCAACTGTTAAATAAAGTAGCCGCGATCGGCAGCCGTGAAGTTTTTCTGCTTGCGACCATCGGGCTCGTATTTTTGGCCGCAACGGCGACTTACGCACTGGGACTTTCTGCGGGACTGGGCGCGTTTATCGCAGGCCTTTTAGTTGCCGAAACCAGTCAAAACCACGCGATATTTGCCGAAGTTCGGCCGCTTCGGGACCTGTTCGCCGTCATCTTTTTTGTCACGCTCGGTATGGTGTTGCCGGCATCGTTTCTTTTGCGGCAGTGGCCGATTCTGGTTAGTTTAACGGTGACGGTGGTTTTCTTGAAGTGGTTTTTGGTCACGGGGATCATGCGCTTTTTGGGGTATCATCGCAAAAGTGCATTCCTCGTTGGCTTGTATCTTACCCAGATAAGCGAGTTCGGCTTCATCATCGCCCAAGAGGGTCTGGGCATAAAGGCGTTGTCGCAGGATCAATATGCGCTTTTGGTGGCTCTGGTGTTTTTGACGATATTTGTCAGTACCCCGCTTCTCGGTGGCGGGCACCAACTCTATTATTGGCTCCGCCACTTTCTGGGGAAACACTGGCCGAGGATTTTTCCCGAAAATGACGAAAAGAGCGTCGGGGACGAACAAATGAACATTGCCGATCACATCGTGATCTGCGGCTACGGCAGGGTAGGCAAGTACGTCGGCCGGGCGCTTCAAATGGCCAACGTTCCCTTTCTCGTTGTCGACTATAATCACAATACCGTTGCCGAACTGCGGGGCAAAGGCATCCCGGTTGTGTATGGAGATCCGGCCGATAAAGACGTCTTGGACTATGCGCAGGTAGATCTGGCCCGTGCGGTTATTATCGCCATTCCCGACCGCCATACGCAGGAGATGATTGTCACCAATGCCCAGAGCCTGAGCCGAAGAGTCCGCATTATTTGCCGCACCCATCATGAAGAAGATCAGCGCCATCTAAAGTCTTTGGGGGTTCATACGTTGGTGCAGCCGGAATTTGAAGCGGCGCTTGCAATTGTCGAGCGGCTTCTCGCTGATTTTGGTGTTGCCCCGGAGGACATTTCCGGAAAAATCAGCCGCCTCAAGATCGAGCACGGGCTGGGATAAAAAGGTAATTAAGTTTGGGTCCCAAATCTGTGGGCGGTGCCGTTTTTTTCAATGCCAAAGATTTCCCAAAGAGTTCCGACTCCTTCGGGTTTATCCAACTTATCGTATGTTTGCGCCGTGTGTTCCAATGCGATAACGAGAGATAATTTTTGACCATCGTGCTTAACTGGTTCAGCTAGTTCTCCGACCTCAACCTTCATATAGCCCGGCGAGAGCAGCAGAATGGATTCGAGCTGTTTCTTCGTCACTGTTTTTGGAGCTCGAACTGGGGCTCCTATAACGCCATCTCCTTCGGGATTGGGTTTGGTTGTCACTGAGGCAGTAAGATCTGTAGCTGTCGTTTCAAGCTTTTGTGCTTTTAGCATAGCTTGGAGTTGAGACAAAGCTTGATTCCATGGGATAACATCAGGCCCTTGTATGGTAGGAAATAATATCCGGCTTTCGGTTCGCAACTCTTCGAGTTTAAATCTTGCCATAGTTTGGGGCCATCATACAATAAAAATCTCTATTCGTCAAATCGTAACGGGTAAAATCAGCCGCCTCAAGATCGAGCACGGGCTTGGGTAGC
>CAYTZO010000012.1:7164-17911 GCA_964442525.1 uncultured Gammaproteobacteria bacterium | reverse complement strand
GGGAAAAACGATGGTGACGGTCGTGCCCGCTTCGAGCGCGTGGCCTAATGTTGCTCCTTCAGGCTTCACGACCGGCATTCCTCGTCCGTTAAGAGAGATCACTTTGCCATGTCCTTCAACTATTGATCCCACGGGCGGCCATTCTTTGCGAACTTGTCCTGTTTGTTGGGAATCGGCCATATAACTGCTCGTCAGTCTACGTCGCTTTTATCTTTATGTCAAGCCAGAAGTGCAGTCATGGTACAATGGCCTCCTATGCTGGGGTTCTCGTTTACGGTTTTAAAAAAAGACCGCGAGTCTCGCGCACGGACTGGCGCGATCCAAACGCCTCACGGCACCATCCACACCCCGGCTTTTGTGCCGGTAGGGACGCAGGCGAGTGTCAAATCGCTCACGCCTGACGAGCTCGGATTACTCGGTGTCGAGCTCTTTTTCGTTAACACCTATCACGCCTATCTCCGGCCCGGGCTTGATGTCATTAAAAAATTCGGCGGACTACATAAATTTATGGGCTGGAGTGGGCCGATTATTACCGATAGCGGTGGCTTTCAGGTGTTTTCCCTTGGAGCAAAAAGGCTTGTGAACGTTGCCATTTCCGAGCCCGCTGTTTTGGATCAGGAAAAATTCACCCGCAAAGTTTCCAGAAAAGAATTGGTTAAAGATCATGTTTACCCCGATGAGTACCGTCCGATCGGGGAACTGGTCAAAATAGATGAAGACGGCGTGACATTTACTTCCCACTGGGACGGGAGCCGGCACCGCTTTACTCCGGAAAAATCCATGAGGATCCAGCAGGCGCTCGGAAGCGACATTATGATTGCGTTTGACGAGTGTGCGCCGTTTCCGACGACCCACGCGTATGCAAAGGCTGCCATGGAGCGCACGCACCGTTGGGCGCAGCGAAGCCTCAGGGCCCATGCCAAGAGCAACAAAACGCATCAGGCGCTTTACGGAGTGATACAGGGGAGTGTATTTGAGGATTTGCGCAGACAATCAACGGGAGTCATTTCAAAAATGGATTTTGACGGAATCGCCATCGGCGGCGTTTCCGTGGGGGAGGGAAAAGAGGAAATGAGAAATGTCCTCGGCTGGGTGACACCGCTTCTGCCCACCCGGAAACCCCGGCATCTTTTGGGAGTCGGGGAAATTGATGATATTTTTGCCCTTGTCGAAGCGGGGATTGATACGTTTGACTGCGTCCAGCCAACCCGCCTGGCGCGCATGGGAAAAATGTACGTGAAGAGCAGCCGTTCATATGAGCTTGATATCACTAAAAAAGATTTTGCCACGGATGCGTCACCGATAGAGAAGGGGTGTACGTGTTACACGTGCCGGCACGTAACGCGGGCCTACCTCCATCACCTGTTTCGCGTGCGCGAGCTTCTGGGGTATCGGCTTGCCACCCTTCACAATCTCCACTTCGTTATTTCCCTCACGGGGCAGATCCGCGAGGCGATACGGCGCGGGACATTTGTTGAACTCAAAAAGACGTGGCTTTACAATACATAAAGGAGGTGAGCGTATGCCATCATTCGGAGATTATTACAAGAGCAAAAAGAAAAAACTCAAAAAGACGGAGCTTGAGAAAAAAGCCCAAAAACAACTTTCGGGGAGCTGGCAGCTTCCGACAGTCGAGATTATAAAAAAGGGGAAGAGAGAGTGGTAGTCGAGAAGCGCTACCAACGGGCGGCAGGCCGTTATAAAGCCATATTTTGGGGGATTTTTTCCGTTGGGGTTATTGGTATTTTTTTGGCATTTATCATCCGATTAACTTCTCCGGCGGGCAGGATGACCGTTTTGGTCGCCGGTAGCCCCATTACCGTCTGGTCATGGGATAGTCAGGGGAGAAATTCCACGATCCTCACACTTCCGGCCGACACGGCGGTTGAGGGAGTATACAGTCTTGGACAGTATCCGCTCACCTCATTCTGGAAATTAGGAGAGACGGATCCTTCGCAAGGCGGGATTCTTACCCAAACGGTTTCGCAACTTTTGGCGGTCCCGATTCCTTGGTACATCGGACCTCCAACTTCCGAGTTTGAAGGAGTTTCCGACCCGAACCGTGCTCTCGGGAGGTTTTTTTCGATTTCCGGTTTTGGAACGTATCTTCAGAGAGGGTGGAGGACCAACATCGGTCTTTTTCCCTACATACGATTTCTGCGTGCATGGGCATCGCGAAACAGCGGTAAAACGAAAGAGCTTGACCTTACGCGTGACAACGGACTTTCTGCCATAAAACTTCCTGACGGGAGCCAGAGCATCACGGTTGATATAAATCGTTTGGATCTTTTCTTAAATGACATTCTTGAGGATTCTGACGTGAGAGGTGAGGGACTGCGGGTTATCGTCCTCAACGCCACCAAAACGCCGGCTCTTGGCGGCAGGCTGGCCCGTTTTATTACGCATATGGGAGCGGCTGTCGTTTTCGTCGGTAACAGCGACCGTGACGTTAAAGGAATTTGTGAACTCGTCGGTTCGCGGGACGGCCTGGCAAGTATCACCGCCGGGGTAATCACTAGGTCATTGGGTTGCAGCCAAGGGGCGTCGCGTGAAGATGAAAACGGACAAGCGGATTTGACTGTTTTCGTGGGGAAGGGATACGCGGGCCTCTTTGCCCCAAAATCCAATCGTTAGGCTTCTTCCCGTTCTTCTCCCTCAGCGCCAATCTCATTCGCGGCATCGGCCGAGGGTTCCCGGCTGAGGGGGATATAGCTTGGCGAGGCGGCAAATGAAGGATACTGACGAAAGCGTTTTGCGCGAAAAATCTCCCGAAGAATCACCGTGAGGAAGTTTTTGCCTGCCCCTTTGACAATCGCCTGGTAACGATTGCCGGCGGCAAGAAGATGAATGAGGCGAAATGACAGATCATCAGGGAGCGCTCCGAGATAAACGTGTTTTTCATCCCGAATTTCCACGACGTGATTTTTTGCCTTCAGAAATACCTCCTGACCCGGCGAGAGGGAGGAAAGGACGGCAAGCGGTGCGAGGTTAATCGCTGAGGCGATTTTTGTTTTCCCGGGCTCTTCGAGGAAAAAGAGCGGTGAAATTTGTCCTCCTCCTTCTTTGGGCAGGTCTTTTCGTTTGAGACTCGTAAGGCGTTTGAGATTTTTAAGGGCAATTTGGTTATACGGATCAAGTTTGAGCACTTTTTGATACGTACGTTTGGCCGCAGTCAGTTGGCCTATTTTGAGTTGGGCAAATGCAAGCCTATTGCCTGATTCGATGTCGTTTTTATCCTTTTTTAGGAGACTTGTGTTGATGCGGACTGCTTCCTTCCAGTTTTGACGGAGCGCAGCGGCAATTGCCGCTTCATGAGAGGATATATCGGTCGCGGGCATAGGGGTCAGTGTACCGTTTTCTTGAGAAAAGTCAAGGGAGAGACTACAATGCTAAATGCTAAAGAACGTTTTTTGTTGCTCATTTAGCATCTCTTATGTCGGGACATTCAAAGTGGTCGAAAGTAAAACACCAAAAAGCGACGACGGACGCTGCAAAAAGCCAGGCGTTTACTAAAGCCAGTCGCGCCATTACCATCGCGGTACGCGAGGGCGGAGGTATTGGAGATCCGGAAAAAAACTACCATTTGCGCCTTGCGCTGGAGAAAGCCCGGGAAGCGAATATGCCCAAAGACACAATCGAGCGGGCCATCAGTCGCGGGCTAGCCGGAGAGGGGAGCATGATAGAATCGGTCATCTACGAAGGATACGGTCCGGGAGGGATAGCATTGGTTATCGAAGCGGCGACCGATAACCGGGCCAGAACGGTCGCCGAAGTAAAGCATGTTTTGGAACAGGCGGGCGGTTCGCTCGCCAGCGAAGGAGCGGTAAATTTTTTGTTCACCAGGATGGGAGAAATTACTGTTCCGGTTACTGCCGGCTCTGTCGACCGGATTATGGAAATCGCCATCGACTCGGGCGCAGATGACGTGAAGACAGGGAAAAATGTGTATAAGTTATACACAACAATGGCAATGCTCGCCAAAGTCAAAGCAAAACTTATCGCCGCCGGGATACCTGTTGCTTCGAGTAATTTGGTTTTTAAACCCGTTGTGGCGGTTGCCGTGAAGGAGGGAGTAACGGAGAAAATCCACAGCCTTGCCTCTCTTCTTGAGTCGCTTGAAGATGTCCAGCACGTCTATACAAATCTCGCCGAGACCCTATGAGAGAAAAGCTTATAAATTTTTTTCGTTTTCCTTTACGAAGATGGCAACGACACGTGCGGCTTACCAAGCGTCAGCAATTGGTGATTATCACGCTTATCCTGACATTCGGACTCGTGATTACGCAGATTATGCCGGGAGAATTACGCTACCCGATGGTAGGATTTCTGTCAGTTGCTACCTTCTTTTTGTCGGCCTGGGGCCTAAGAGAAGATCTTTCCCGTATTGAATGGCTGACGCTTCTCACGCTCCCAACGCTTTTTACCATGGCGGTTGGGCTTTTTTACTTTCTTCTTCCGGTACGGTGGCTCACGAGGCTTCCCGTGGCAGCACTTTACGCGGTAGGAACGTACGCGCTTCTTCTTACGGAGAATATTTATAACGTTGCCGCTGAACGCACGATTGCACTCCTTCGAGCCGCACATTCCGTTGGGTTTTTACTTTCTTTGGTGACGTATTTTCTTTTGACGCAAACTATCTTGGCATTCAGGCTCCCTGTGGGCGTGAATGTGCTTTTGGTTGGAATAGTCAGTTTTTTCCTGGTTCTTCAGGCGCTGTGGGCAGCAGAGCTGGGCGAAATGCTCGGGGGGCGGGTATTGAGACTAACGATCGCGATGAGCGTTATTCTTATGGAAATCGCGTGGATGTTTTCATTTTGGCCGGTGGCGACAACACTTATTGCGCTTTTTTTGACTACCGCCTTTTACTCGCTGGTTGGGATGGGGCAGCAGTACCTTGTCGAACGTCTGTACAAAAAAACCGCGATTGAATTTTTAGGTGTTGTTGCGATTGTTTTTGTCATCGTTATGCTCGCGACACGCTGGCGGGGCGTGGTGTAACGGCAGCGGCGGGGAAGTGGGGTAGTGGTTTCTGTGCTGAAGAGTCTCCTGATATGATATAGTTTGATATATATAAATTATATAATTGTGGATAACTATAGGGTACTTTTCCACGAATTTTGAAGCTAAAAGGAGTGAGGAAGAGATAATATTTTTCACGCTCCTTAGCTTCGCATTTCACAAGGGGTGCATAACGCTTACGGTATGGGCAAAGGATGGGGGCAAGATGATGCCTTGCACTTTTACTCTCGCCTGAGTACACAATGTATGCGAAAAACCGGTCATTTGGATTGTTACTACGCTCCAAATCACATCACTATCAAAAAGATTGACGGCAAAAGTCAGCCTCAAAAGTGATGGTTTGGAGCATATTAATAGGCTAAAAACAACCGAAAACCGTCTGTCTTCGTGCTCTCGGAGGCTGACTGCTAAGTATTTTCATGCACCATAGCCTCGAAAGCAGTACTTTGGAGCACGATAATGCGCTAAATACCGTTCGGTATCCTTAGGATGCAATTGTGTGGGGAATGGAAGTTCAGCCTCAAAAGTGATGGTTTGGAGCATATTAACAATCTATCTGCGACGTCATATAAAAAACCCGAAAAGCCTTTTAGAGAAGTGCATTAGTTGCTCTTGTTCTGTTAACTAATGCACACGGGGCGGGAAAGAGCTTTGCGTCGGTTCTTATATCCATCCCGGTTGCGTGCTTCCCTTGATATGTCTCTCCCCGGTGAGAGACCCCGTGCTACAGAGATTTTTGGCAGGTAAGGAAGACAGGGTAGAAATCATATATAGTCGTACAATATATCTTTTGCGACATCATGGAGGCTGTCGCAAAAGATTGCGCTCGTTTTACGACACCTATGAAGTTTTCGCAAAACGAGCTTTTATACGAATTTTTACTCCCCCTTACTTTCTCTATTTCCTACCAATTTCCATCAAGTTTTCTCCTGATACTTTTTAAGACTTCGACGCCTGCTTATTAGGCTTTGGGTTGTTTACTGGCTCTAGATTAAGACGACTACTTAGTGCTTTCGTCCAAAATCAGCCGTCCTAGGGCACTACAGGGGCTCAAAATCGAGGCTAGATTTTTGAGCTTGAAGAGCTTTCTGTTTTGTGGTATAAAACCGTATTAATTATGTCAAGCAGCGCCACCAAAGCCGCCATAAGAAAAGCAACCGCCCTATACGAACAGACGGTCGAATTTAATGCAACTCATCCGCCGATTACTCGGATGTCACCGATGACTGCGGATAATCAAAGAGAATTTACGCCGGTTGGTGAAAAATGTGTTGCCTGTAATTTAGCCTGTTACGGTAAGAGCATCCCAAAGGAATATGGTAGGACAAAGCAAATAGTTAATGTATTTGATCTTGGTATAAAGGTAGCGACCCATGAAGTCACTGATGAATTCCCTGAGTGGGGTGAATCCGCATATTTTGGGATGACCTGCCGGTTTTATCCAGATAGGGTATGTGTGACCGTAGACCAAAAGCTTCGTCGCTCCGTAGAAAGATAAGTTGACTCCGTAATTTCATTTGACTTGACAAACGATTCACGTCGTACAATTATGAGTATAGGCCCTGTTGCCGAAATATGCCGCTGAAACAGCTTATTGATGAGTTTTTGGAATATCTCGAAATTGAGAAAAATGTCAGCAAACTTACGATCCGCAATTACCGGCACTATTTAGATCGATTTTTGGGCTTCCTGACGGCCCATATCCCCTCCCCCACCTTCGCCAAGGCTTCGGCGGGGGGGCCCACGCTGGAGGCAATTACTCCTGAAGCTATCCGGCAGTACCGATTGTATCTTTCCCGCTTTACCGATGAGAAGAATCTCACGCTTAAGCGCGTGACGCAAAATTATCACCTTATTGCCCTAAGGAGTTTCCTTAAATACCTTACTCGTAAGAACCTTAAGGTCCTTCCCCCAGAGACGATTGAACTCGGAAAAGCGGAAAGCCACAGTCTCAAGTTCCTTGACCGCGAGCAGATCGAACGGCTCCTCAATATGCCTGAAATCGCCACACCTCAGGGGCTTCGGGATAAAGCGATTATGGAGGTACTTTTTTCAACTGGACTTCGCGTTTCAGAGCTTGTAAAACTTGACCGCGGCACGGTAAACCTGGATCGGCGCGAGTTTGGGGTGATCGGAAAAGGAGGGAGAGCCCGTGTGGTTTTTCTCTCCGAAAAGGCAGTCGAATGGCTCAAGCGCTATCTCGGCAAACGAGAAGATCAGGCAAAAGCGTTATTTGTCCGCTATAGCGGGAAAAAGGCCGACCTAGATGATGCCGCGGGAGAATCACTTAGACTTACGGCTCGGTCGGTTCAACGGCTCGTTGAGAAGTACGTCAAAAAAGGGCGGCTTCCGATTAAAATTACGCCGCACGGCCTGCGCCACAGTTTTGCAACGGACCTTCTTACCGGAGGGGCTGATCTGCGGGCGATTCAGGAGCTTTTAGGACACAAAAACGTTTCCACGACTCAGATCTATACGCATATTACCAACCCCCAGCTCAAACAGATTCACGAGCGTTTTCACAGAAAGTAAATCGGGGACGGTCCTTTGAAAGGGCGTCCTAATCCTCTAGAAATGAAGCAGTTTCATTTAGCCTCAAACACGAACGTCGTTGAACTATAAGAGCCGGACGAATGCTGGATTTTTTTCAATGACGAAGAAGTTGTGTGAGGAGCGGGCGATAAATTGGGTGGTTGGCTTTATGCTCTCCCAATACTTTTCCCATGTAGGGATAACGACTGAGTTGAGGGTTTGAATTTGCCGTTCAGGATCATGCTTCCTCTCCTCTGCCTTGGCGCGGATGCGTTCCAGCCGTTCGGCAAGAGGGGTTTCTACCACCAGCGTAATTGGGCTGACATTATGTTTCCTCATCACGCCAAGAAGGTCGGGGTTACTTGCGAACGTTCCTTCGATGATGATAGCATCTCCGATCAGAAGATTTTCCTGAGGCTGGACAAGGCCGTCTTTTTGGCCGTGGATATAGCGCATGCCGACTTTGATGTTCCGTGAGCCGTCTTCGACTGCTTTTAATGCCTGGTTGACTAAGCCCATGAGTCTCCCTTGCCTGTACCACGTGCGGTGATCACTTCTCCCCTTTTGAAACTCCGGATTCTCCCTGCGATATGGTGTCGAAAGAAGCGCCCAATCAGTGTCGATCGTCGCAATATGTTCTAGACCCATTTCCGTCTTCAGCTGATTATTGAGCCAATGGAGAAATTCGGTCTTGCCGGTTCCTTCACTTCCATCAATACAAAACACGGGAATGAGGAGCTTTTGTGCCTTGAGATTGACAATTGCGTCGAGGAGGACATCCCAGTTACTGACGGAAATCTTTTTTCCGGTCTCTTGGCTATGTCCTGACGGATCGCTGCTTAGGCCTAGGTTTCGGTCTGGTTTAAGTTCTCCAAGATTCATGAGAAATTTTCTAAGAGGCCGGGTATGTTTTTGCCGACCCTATAGAAAATTGTGGCAGATTGCTCGGTTTTTTTGCAATGACCATCATAAGTTGTGGTTGCCAATGTCGCACAATCTTATACCGGTGCCCCCGCTTCCCTACTTTGCGGCGCTTCAGATCATAATCAGTCCATCGGTCGCGGAACTCTTCCCAAAGATATGATTTTTTTTGTCCTTTGATACTGTCAAAGAGCACTATTCTGCTTTTACTTGCGAGAAAACCCGATACCGCAGCCCAATGGCCGGAGTCTGGGTTAGGGTTGCCGTCACCGTCCGTATCATAAAGATAACTCACAAGCACCGCCCGGACGTTATTTGGACCATAATGAAGGGCTGAATGGACATGATGGAGCGTAGCCGACTTTATAACTTCCGTCGCAAGCCCAAGCTTGTTGACTGCCCGGATCATGCTCTTCGTAGAGGTACCATTCCTGGTAATTTTACAAACTTCTTTGAGGCTGGTAAGCGACTTGCGCCTGCCCAAAATAGCCAGTGCATGTTTAAGTGCCGCGGCGCCGCAGGCTGGATCGTCTCCTGGCTGGTACACTGGTGTAACTTTTGTTCTTCCCATAAAATATTAACGGGGATTGCCGGTACGCAACATTCTAATAAGTCTCGCCAGGCAGTTCAAGACCCATAGTAAAGAGGTTTTTGAGTGAAATCTACTAGCGGATTTCGAAGCTTAAAGTGACTGTGATATTGACCTCATTGGTTCCCGGCTCAATCTGAGTTGGCGCGTTAGAAATTGCTGATTCCGCCTTGTTAAGAAATGGTACCGGCCGGGGAGGAGTACCGAACGTCTCGGAATAGTTGACGATACTGCCCAGGGTAAATCCGGCAGTTTTTGCCGCATCGGCCGCTTTCTTTTTGGCCTGGGCAACCGCTAGTTCCCGCGCCTGATTTTCCGCTTTTGATTTATCGTCAATATCAAAGGAAATACCGCCAATTTGATTGGCACCTGCCGAGGCTGCCGCATCGATGACGATGCTGGCTTTATCCATTTGCCGGACTTTAATCGTGAGATTTGATGAGGCGGTGTAGCCGGTAATTTGATTGCCTTGTTGGTAGTTGTATTGGGGGAACACCGAGTAATTACTTGTCTGAATATCCTTATCGGGAATACCGGCAGCTTTCACTGCGCGGCTGACGCTGTTTATTTTTGTGTTGAGTTGATCCTGAGCGGCTTTGACTGTCGGAGCATTCGCCGTTACCCCGGCATTAAGCAGCGCAATATCCGGCGGTACACTGACTTTTCCCTCTCCGCTTACCTGGAATGAATCGGTTTTTTGCGTCACGAGCGAGGTTACCGAGAAAGGAATGGGTCCCACGATTTTTGTATAGGCAAACAGAAGGAGAAAAAAGAGGACAACAGCGCCTGACATGCTTTTCATCATACATCACTCCGTCCCGTTTTGCACGCGTCGATAAGATTTTTCATGAGATGCGCCACATTGATCGGCCCAACACCGCCGGGAGTGGGCGTATAATAGGTAACCGCGTTTTTCATCTCCTCTTCATCAAAGTCGCCCGCAAGCTTGCCCGAAGGATTTGTATGCATCCCGACGCCGATAAGAATCGCTTTTGAAGTGACCATGTCAGGAGTCACGACGCGCTCTTTTCCGACGCAGCTGACGATAATGGTGGCCCTACGGGTAATTTCTTTGGGATTGGGAGTTTTTGAGTGAATAATGGAGATAGTACAGCCCCGCTCGGCGAGAACTTTCGCAATGGGTCTACCGGCAGTCTCTCCTCTGCCGATGACAACAGAGCACTGATCTTCCAACCAACTATTAAATGAAGTTTCCGTAATGTTTGGTTTTTCATGTTCAAAGACAACGTTGAGAATTGCAAGTACCGCCTGGGCAACCGGTGGGACAAAGGGAGAGTTTGGGAGGAATCCGTCAACATCCTTCATTGGCGAAATCGTGTCAAGAATTTTTGACATATCACCGAGCTCGGGGGGAAGCGGGCGCTGGACAATAATTCCATGGATAAAAGAATCATTGTTGAATTGTTGAATTGTTGATTGAAGAATTTCAGGACGAAGGTTTGGAGGAAATTGCTTGAGGATAAGTTTTGCGCCGATGCGCTCTGCTGCTTTTTGTTTTTGCTTAATAAAAAGAATTGAGTTTGGATTATCGCCGACCAGGATTACCCCGAGCGCGGGCACTATGCCTTTTGTTTTGAGAGCTGCCACTTGGGGCGTAAGTTCTTTATAAATAGAGCCTGCAAGAGCGACGCCGTCAATTTTCATAACATATAGTATAGCAGTACA
>CAYTZO010000012.1:0-7064 GCA_964442525.1 uncultured Gammaproteobacteria bacterium | reverse complement strand
TAGAGCCTGCAAGAGCGACGCCGTCAATTTTCATAACATATAGTATAGCAGTACAGAGTTGCGTTTCCCATGTTTACCCGTCTATTTGGGGACGGTCCTTGAATATCTTGTTAAAACGGGCTAGAAATAACGTAGTTTTAAACAGGCACCTAAAGAACGGTTTGAGGCTAAATCAAATTGCTTCATTTCTGGAGCATTAGGACGGCCAATCAAAGGACCGTCCCCAAATTGCGCGAATTGCTATTTTGTAAGGCAGGTGGCGGCGGCGATTGTATCTGATTTATCGGTGAAGCGCATGAGGATGACGCCGCTTGTGGCGCGGCCGAGGCGAGGAATGGAACCAATAGGAAGTTTGACAACCTGTCCTTTGGTGGAAGTTAAGACAATGCTGTCACAATCGGTCGGAACGAGCTCCGATACCGCTACTTTGCCGGTTCGCGGTTTAATTTGAGCGACTTTGACTCCCTGGCCTCCGCGGCGCTGCTTTGGAAATCCGAGAGTGGCAGTTTTTTTCCCTATCCCCTTTTCCATGATGGTGAGAAAGTCTGCTTTTTTGGTTTCGTTATTAATGACTTCCATGCCGACCACGTAGTCCTGATCTTTGAGGAGAATTCCCCGCACTCCCATGGTGTCCCGGCCGGTCGGCCGGACTTCCGATTCACCGAAGCGGATGGACTTGCCTTCGTGGCTCACGAGCAGGATATGGTCGCTGCCGCTGGTTAGCCTTGCCCATGCGAGCTCATCTTCCTTATCAAGTTTTATCGCCACCAGACCGTTTCTGCGGATATTTTCATACTCGGAAAGTTTGGATTTTTTGACCGTGCCGTTTTTGGTTGCCATGAGGATAAATTGTGTACCCTCCTGTTTTTGCTCAGACCGTTTGAGGCTGTAAGTGAGGATGGAGGTGACGCGCTCGGTGGCCTCGATATTAATGAGGTTGACGACCGCCTGGCCTTTGGATTGCCTGCTGCCCTCCGGGATATCCCATACCCGCACCTGGTACACCTTGCCGCGGTTGGTGAAAAAGAGCATGTTGTCGTGGGTTCTGGCTGTGGTGATTTTATCGATCGTGTCCGCTTCTTTTGTGGTCATGCCGATGACGCCTTTGCCTCCCCGCTCCTGGACCTTAAACGTCGTTCTCGGTACGCGCTTGATGTAGCCCGTTTCCGTCATGGTGATAATCGTTTCTTCGTTCGGGATGAGCTGCTCGTCGGTAAATTCGCCGACTTTGCTCTTGAATACCCGCGTTCGGCGCTCGTCGCCAAAGCGCTCTTTGAGCTTCATGAGCTCGGTTTTAATAACCTTAAGGATTTTTTCCGGGTGAGCGAGAAGATCAGTAAGATATGCAATCGTTTCGCGAATCATAGAAAGTTCGTCCTCGATTTTTTGCCGCTCCAGGGCAGCCAGGCGGCGGAGCTGCATATCGAGGATTGCCGTGGCCTGCGTATCGGTAAGCTTAAAGCGGCTCATGAGTTTATTTTTTGCCTCCTCGGCGTCCTTGCTTCGTTTGATAATGGCAATCACCTCATCGATATGGCGGACGGCAATCATGAGGCCCTCGAGGATGTGTTCCCTGGCGCGGGCCTGCCTGAGTTCAAATTCGCTCCGCCTTCGGATGACCGCGTGGCGGTGTTTGAGATATTCCTCAAGAATTGTCTTAAGCGTGAGGGTCTGCGGCGTGCCATCAACAAGGGCGACCATGTTGACCGGGAAGGTCGATTGGAGTTCAGTGTGTTTATATAAATTGTTGAGAACGCGGTTGGGTTGGGCATCCCGCTTGAGCTCTACGACCACCCGAATACCCCGTCTATCGCTCTCATCGCGGAGGTCTGAAATGCCCTCAATTTTTTTATCCTTCACAAGATCTGCGATGCGGGCGACAAGAGTGGCTTTGTTGACCTGGTACGGAAGTTCATGAATGATAATTGCGCTTTTCCCCTGGCCGGTCTCTTCTATCTCGGCTTTGCCGCGGATGACGATTTTCCCTCTTCCCGTTCCGTAGGCATTTTTAATTTCGCCTATGTCGTAGATTGCTCCCGCCGTCGGAAAGTCCGGTCCCTGGATAAACGCCATCAGTTCATCAAGGGTTACGTCGACACGGAGCGAATACTCCGGGCCCGCAGGTTTTTCTTTGTGAGGCAGCGCCGTCTCAGCAGCGGAGATTTTTGTTTTCCCGATCATTGCGACAAGCGCATCGACGACTTCGCTTAAGTTATGGGGAGGGATTTTGGTGGCCATGCCGACGGCAATTCCCTCGGATCCCATCAGGAGCAAATTGGGCAGTTTTGCCGGTAGAAACACGGGCTCTTTGAGGGTGTTGTCAAAGTTCGGCAGGAGATCGACCGTTTCTTTTTCGATATCAAGAAGCATTTCGCTTGCTATTGCGGCAAGCCTGCACTCGGTGTAGCGCATCGCCGCCGGCGGATCGCCGTCAATCGAGCCGAAGTTTCCCTGGCCGTCGACCAGGGGATAGCGCATGGAAAAGCTCTGCGCAAGCCGAACGAGC
This sequence comes from uncultured Gammaproteobacteria bacterium, assembly GCA_964442525.1. GTDB lineage: Bacteria > Patescibacteriota > Microgenomatia > UBA10105 > UBA927 > CAYTZO01. The sequence continues at coordinate 4,558 of CAYTZO010000012.1, read as the reverse complement.
GCTTCATAGACGGGTGCATCGCCGTGGGGATGAAGCTTCCCGAGTACTTCTCCGACCACTTTAGCACTTTTGGTGTAGCGGCCCGAGTGAAAGAGGCCCATTTGGTGCATCGCAAAAAGGATCCGGCGGTGGACGGGCTTGAGGCCGTCACGCACGTCCGGGAGAGCCCGGGCCACAATCACACTCATGGCGTAGTCGAGGTACGACTTCTCCATTTCGCTCGTTATTTCCGTTGGGTTGACTTTACCGATATTCATATGGAACTACTCACATCTTGCGTGATTGGCTTTTTGCTCGCTCCGTCAAGGTCCGGACTTTTTTCTTTTTCATCAATTCTTTTCTGCCAAGGCCGTGACGGAGCTCAAAAAAGTTCACCACGCGCGTAAACGATGTTGAGTTATCGTAAAAATCCGGCAATTAAAAGCGCCACGATGTTGGCGACTTTTATCATCGGATTAATCGCAGGGCCGGCCGTATCTTTATACGGATCGCCGACGGTATCGCCCGTGACTGCGGCCTGATGAGCCAGTGAGCCTTTTCCGCCAAAGCGGCCGGTCTCGATGTATTTTTTGGCATTATCCCATGCTGCTCCGCCGGTCGTCATCGATATGGCTACAAAGAGTCCGGTAATGATCGTTCCCATGAGAAGCCCGCCGAGGGCCGCGCTTCCCAAGGAGAACCCGATTACGATTGGCGCGACCACCGGAATCGCCGCAGGGATAATCATTTCTCGGATAGCTGCTTTGGTGACGATGTCAACGGCGCGGCCATACTGCGGCGTTGCCTTTCCGCTCATAATTCCCTTTATTGTTTTAAACTGTCTGCGAACCTCGATGACGATCGCCTCTGCGGCTTTTCCGACTGCCTCCATGGCAAGCGCCCCAAACAGGTACGGAAGGCTTGCGCCGACGAAAAGGCCGACAAGGACGTTGGGATCATCCAATCGAAACCCTCCCCTTCCCCCTATTCCAAGCTCCTGGGTGTAGCTGGCAAAAAGGACCAGCGCCGCAAGTCCTGCGGAAGCTATGGCATACCCCTTGGTGACTGCCTTAGTCGTATTGCCGACCGCATCGAGTGCATCCGTGACCTCCCGAACACTCTCGGGCTGGTTGGTCATTTCTGCAATGCCGCCTGCATTGTCGGTGATTGGTCCGAATGCGTCGATGGCGATTACAATTCCGGCAAGCGAGAGCATGGTCATGGCAGCAAGAGCCACACCGTAAAGCCCTGCAAACGAATATGCGACAAGTATCGAGCCTGCTATCAGAAGAACCGGCGGAAAGGTTGATTTCATCGATACCGCAAGTCCGGCGATAATGTTGGTGCCGTGCCCGGTGTTACTGGCTTCCGCAATCTTTTTTACCGAGGGAAAACTCTTGGAAGTAAAGTATTCCGTAATCGCGACCATGCCAATGGTTACGATAATCCCCAGAAGACTTGCCCAATAGAGATTCACGGCCGGATACGCACCGTTTCCTGACATGAGCGTATTGGTGATAAAGTAAAATACCACCGCTGCCAAAAGGGCAGCAGCCAGGAGCCCCTTGTAAAGAGCGCGCATGATATCTTTTGACGGGCCAAGTTTCACGAAAAACGTTCCGACGATGGAGGCGAGGATGCCGACGGCTCCGACAGCCAGGGGGAATATCAGGGCATTGGCACTCCCCGGCATGGTCAACCGCCCCAAAAGCATGGCGGCGACCGTCGTGACGACGTACGTTTCAAACAGATCCGCTGCCATACCGGCATCGTCTCCGACGTTGTCGCCAACAAGGTCGGCGATGACTCCGGGATTTCTCGGGTCGTCTTCAGGGATACCTTTTTCGATTTTTCCTACCATATCGGTACCCACATCGGCGCCTTTGGTGTAAATGCCTCCTCCGAGTCTCGCAAAAACCGAGATAAGTGATCCCCCAAATCCCAGGGCGACAAGAGGGAGCATATTCGCGCCGCCTCCGGAGAAAAAATTGTACGTTACGACAACGCTTCCGAGCGCGAGTCCCGCAACCATAAGCCCGGTAACGGACCCTCCGGCAAACGCACTTGCAAGAGCCTGAGGAAGCCCCTCCTTTGCTGCCTGAGCCGTCCGTACGTTTGCGCGCACCGCAACATTCATGCCGATTGCTCCGGCAGCGGCAGAACAAAATGCCCCAATCGCAAATCCGGCAGCGGCAGGCCAGCCAAGAGTTATCCCAAGTATCGCGACAATAACAACTGACAACCAGAAGACCGTCGTGTATTCACGTCTGAGAAAGGCTGCTGCTCCTTCCCTGATTGCGTCGGAAATTTTATTCATGTCAGGAGTTCCGACCGGCATTCGGAGAATCTTTTGAGTAAGAAACAGTCCATAGAAGATGGCAAAAGCGCTTGACCAAAATGCATAACTCACGAATTGCGTCATGATTATTCCTCCTTGGGTTTCATTATATATCCAGCGTAGCGAGTTTGGCGTGCGTTTGTATAAATCGTTTTCTCGGAGGCACTTCGTCGCCCATAAGCATCGCGAACATATGGTCTGCGGCAGCCCCGTCGGCCACGGTCACCTGCCGAAGGATCCGATTTGCCGGGTTCATGGTCGTTTCCCAGAGTTGATCTGGGTTCATTTCCCCTAAGCCTTTGTATCGCTGGATCGTTGGTCCGACCTTCGTGTCACTCCTGAGCGCAGAGAGAATTTTGTCGCGGTCTTCATCGGAATATGCGTAGGAAACATTTTTACCAACAGTGATTTTGTAGAGAGGCGGCTGCGCAACATAGAGATGGCCCTTTTCAACAATGTAGGGCATGTGCCGGTAGAAAAACGTGAGAAGCAGAGTCATAATGTGTTCGCCGTCTACATCGGCATCGGTCATAACGATAACTCGGTGATAGCGCAGTTTTTCCGGGTTGAGGCTGTCGGCGATCCCCATACCAAGGGCAATAACGAGGGCTTTCAGTTCTTCAAATTCGATAATTTTATCGAGTCTCGCCCGTTCGGTATTGAGAATTTTGCCCCGAAGCGGCAGAATTGCCTGAAACTTGCGGTCTCTCCCTTGCTTGGCGCTCCCGCCTGCGCTATCGCCTTCCACAATAAACAATTCCGATACCTCGGGGTTGCGCTCTTGGCAATCTGCCAGTTTCCCGGGTAAGGTCGACCCCTCCAGAGCACCTTTTCTGATAATCGCGTCTTTGGCTGCCTTTGCGGCGAGCCGCGCCTTGGCTGCGAGGAAGATCTTTTCCAGTATCCGCCGCCCGTCCGCGGGGTTTTCTTCAAAAAACGTATCCAGGCCGTCCTTCACTGCGGCTGCGACAATAGGCTGGATTTCGGCATTGCCCAGTTTTCCTTTGGTCTGCCCTTCAAACTGCAGATTTGACGCCGGCATTTTGACATAGACGACGGCAGTCAGTCCTTCGCGGGTATCATCTCCCACCAGCGCATCATTTCCGTTCTTCGCTACCCCAATTTTTTTGGCATAGTCATTAATCGCACGGGTGAGAGCCATGCGGAACCCCGTCACGTGCGTCCCCCCCTCAACGGTCGGAATGACGTTGACGAATGACTCGACCGTTTCGGAGAACCCATCATTATACTGGAGGGAGACTTCAACGGAGATGGCACGGTCGCCGTCTACGGTTTTAGTAATATAGATGGGTTGGTGTAATGCATTTTTATCTCTGTTGAGGGCAGATACGAGCGAGACAATCCCCCCCTCAAAGTAGTAGTGCGCCTCCTCCTCCCTCCGTTCGTCGGTGAGGTGGAATGCGAGTTTGGCAATGAGGTATGCACGGTCGCGGACTTGTTTTTTAACGGTGTCAAAATTGAGCGCGATACTCTCCTGGAATATTTCTTTATCCGGAAGGAAGGTAACGATGGTGCCGGTATCCCCTGCCTTGCCCGTTGCGCGTACCGGCCGAACCGGTGCGCCCCGTTTGTACTCCTGTTCATAGGCGTGGCCGTCGCGGTGTACCTCTACTTTGAGAAACGTGGAAAGCGCGTTGACGACGGAGGCTCCTACGCCGTGGAGGCCCCCTGAAATTTTATACGCTTTGCCGTCGAACTTACCTCCGGCATGGAGCTTGGTCATAACCAGCTCCAGTGCGCTCTTGTTGTATTTTGGGACTTTATCAACCGGTATTCCGCGGCCATCGTCCTTTACTGTGACGCTTTCGTCTTTGTGGATCGTGACCCAGACGTTTTTGGCAAAACCACCGAGGGCTTCATCGATACTGTTGTCGATAATTTCGTTGAGACAATGGTGTACGCCCGCGAGAGAGGTCGTCCCTATGTACATTGCCGGGCGCTTCCGGACCGGCTCGAGGCCCTCAAGGACAACGATTTGTTTCCCGGTATATTTATCAGTAGATTTTGCCATTGGAAAATCAGGAACCCCGGCGTGACACCGGGGCAACTATAGTTCCATTGTACACTACCATTTTGGCCTTGTCCAGGCATATAAAACCACTTTTTTAGAAGAGGATTGTGAAAGACAATATACCGTGGTAGGATGGTTGTATGGCAAAACACAGTGTGTTGACGAAAGCTGAACTTATTGCCGCATTACGGGAGGTTGGGATTGCGACA
>CAYTZO010000011.1:16690-26384 GCA_964442525.1 uncultured Gammaproteobacteria bacterium | reverse complement strand
TTGAGCGCACGGTGGTTCTCATTAAGCCCGACGGCATGGCCAAACACGTGGTCGGTGAGATTATCAGCCGGTTTGAACGGGCAGGACTGACGCTTGTCGGCCTTAAGATGATCCGTTTAACCGAGGACATCCTCAAAGTTTGGTATGCCCACCACGCGGATAAACCCTTTTTCCCACAACTTCTGGCCGACATGATGGCCTCTCCGGTCGTGGCAATGGTATTAGAAGGAGAGGGTAGTATACAGAAAGTATTTGATATATGTGGTCCTACTGACCCCTCGGAAGCCGCTGCCGGGACCATCCGACGGGATTTTGGAGAGAGTAAGCCTAAAAATGTCGTCCACCGGTCAGATTCAACAGAGGCTGCCGCCAAAGAAATTGGCCTTCTTTTTACGCCAGGCGAACTTTTTCACTAAACTTACTCCGTGGCGTCTTGAGGTTCTGAAGAATCTTTGAGTAAATCTTCGGCCGCTGGGCTATCCGGACTTTCTGTTTCGGCACCCGTTGAGGCGGGTTGTTTTGGTTCAGATCCTTTTTGATTATCGGTAACTGCAGCAAGCTCGGTATGGGTTAGGCCGTTTTTGCGGATAGCGTGCGATCGCCAACTCCTTTTTCGCCACGCGGCTCCAGGTGGTGCTGGGATTTTCGTCTCAACTTCAGCAATGATGTCGCGATACGCAACCCCCTCCGGACCGGAAAAGTTTCTCATAGTTGGACATACTAACGAAGCAGCACATTTTTGTCAACGGTGATTTTTGGCGTGATACAATGGGGCTATGGGAGAGGAAAAACCTTCAGTTGAGGAGGAGCGTGCAACGGCTCGGCAGTGGGTGCGGGCGCATTATGACCTTATTTTTTCATCGCTCAAACACAGGCTCGATATGAGACTCGCCGAGTACAGTACTGACCGCCAAACCGCCCTTGCCGAGGAGCATCTGTCTGATGACCCGTTTTCCAATCGGTTTTGCGGCGTCTGGGTTTTTGACATACCCGAAGATGAGTTGGGGCCGATGCAGAGGATTGGAGCAAATCGGCCGAGAGAAAAGACCGTGCACTTTAAAGATGCCTCGACAGGGGAAAATACGCAGCGAGGACATACCTATCTCGGCTGCGGCAGGATTATTGTCGATGCGGTCATGGGCCAATTTACCGATCTTGATAAAGCGATCGCTAAAAAACCAAACCTCTTTATTGGCAGAATCTTTGTTGGGATGCCGCAGGAAGCAAGCCACAACTTCCATGTACGGTATTAGCTCCCTTTTACCCCGGAGTTTAGGATATGTCCCACGTTTCCGATGCCGGATTCCAGGTAAGATCCTTGCCGCAGGATGCGCTGCAGATGCCTTTTACCAAAATCGTGAGGGGCTCGTAGCCGGTTTGTTCAAGGAAGGTCGTTTTGGGGCGCTTTCCCGAACCCGGGCAAGGACTGTCAACATATTGAGCCGATCCTTTGACCACCTGAAGTATCCTCCTCATATGGTTTCCGAGGGGGACTTTTTTTGCGGAAAGTTCTGCCGCGACGGTTGCTTTTACAAGACTGTCAAAATGTCTGCCGGCTTCGGGCATATCAGGAGATAATCTTTAGCTGCCTTAGAACTGGAAGAAGCACTTCAAAGGGTAGACCGATGACGTTGGTGTAGCTTCCGTCGATTTTCCCGATCAGATCCCAGGGGGCTTCGTTAAATGCGTACGCCGCGGCAAAGCGGGTGAGGTCGTAGCGGACAAGGTAGCTTTCCATTTCAATTGGTGCGAGCTTTTTGAGTGTCACCTTGGTTTTAACCGTTTTTTCCCAGCGCTTTTTGACCTTGCCGGCTTCAAGGTACACGAGGTGGACGGCTGTACCAAACGTGTGGGTTTTACCCATGAGATTTTTGAGCATGAGCTTGGCGTCTTCGCGGTCGTTGGGCTTGCCAAAGGTCTTTTTGCCCATGACACCCATAGAATCAGCGGCAATAACGAGCGTTTTGGCCGTTTCGGAGATGTCGTAGACGCCCGGATGATCGACGATCTCGCCAGCTTTGGCTGTTGCGCGTTTTTTGAGGGTCTGAAAGGGGTCGGAGGCGGAAATGCTGTCTTCGTTGATCCTGGTTGAGATTACGCGGAACCGCAGTCCAAGCTTCTCGAGAAGCATTTTGCGTCCAATTGACTGAGAAGCCAGGATAACGTCGACGGGCGGTTCCACGGGAGGGGCGTGCGGTGAGGTAAAACGGATAGCCATGAATGGATTATACCGCAAAATGTCCGCGTTTGCTACAATACGAGGGATCGGGTCACCTCTTGTGATCCGGCGATGAGGCGGGATGTAGTTCAGTTGGTAGAACGCACGGTTCGGGACCGTGAGGTCGCCAGTTCGAGTCTGGCCATCCCGACCAGCCCCCATAGTTTCCTTCGGGGACTCAGGGCAAGGGAACGGACAGAGCTCCTGTAGCTCAACGGATAGAGCAGAGGTTTCCTAAACCTCCGATGTAGGTTCGATTCCTATCAGGGGCACAAAGGTATTGTTTTGACGGGCCAGTTGCCGGGGAAATCCCGCGCTTTGGCGGGACCCTCCTGGGGCACCATTTCTTGACAGAAGGGGCGTCCGGAGTAAAATAATGAAGATATAAAGGAGTAATGATACCATTGCCATGGTTCATTGATTCTGTGATAGCAGAAACAACGATTGGTGCATTAAAGATTCGTAATCCCAGTCATATACTTGCAGAGTATCGGGCCCGTCTACTCCCCAAGAAAGAGATTGCGTACGAAGGGCTTGATGTCTTCAAAGAATTTATGGACTCGCGGCTAGCCGGCGGTGAGTCCTGTCTTGTTTTTTTAGTCGCAGGATGCAGAAAAAGCGGCAAAACGACCAATAGCATTAAAATTAACGACTATGCCGAATCCGTTTTAGGCCGTAACCCCCCGAGCAGGCGCATGATCTTTCAGGTCGATTGGGCATTACACCCGAGAACTTCCCCTCATCGGGACCCCGAACGTCCGTATGAGGAATTTTACCGTTGGGGTGTCCTTAGTGAAATACTGGATCAGTTGACTCTCGGCATGAAAAGCGGTCAGGAAAAAATTACTCTCAGACATACGGATGGTATGTATGTTCGCTTTGAAGGAACAACGAAGAGCAAAAGCGGCGACTCGTGGGCCATGACGCGTTTTGTGCATCAACCGAGGCCGGTTGCCGTCGTTGAAGGGACGTATGCGCACCACCCGGTAGTCCTTGAACATTTTCAGAAAGAAGGAATATCACCGATAAAGGTTTTGTTTTACGCGGATATATTCGATCAGGCCGGCCGTGCCCTGGATCAAAAACCTGAGAGCCGCAGCCTCGAAGACGAGATTAAGCTTAACAATCACGACGTTCATGCCTGGGAACAAATCCGGCAAGAATATCACCTTGACCAGGATGCTGACGTCCTGGCTTGGTCATTTAACGGGAAAGTAGCTTTTCACCGCAATCCCATAAAATACGTTTCGGATCCCGTGGGGTTTCTTTATTGAAGGAGAGAGCTTAGCGAAGGTTTACCGCGTATAAATTGTTTACGACAGACGCCGAGGGATTCAGATTTGTCAGGATGACCAGCTTGCCTCCTGATGCCCAGGGGACGGCGAAGGAATCCCAGAAGGGTCCGGAATAGGCCGTACGGGCGTTCGTACCGTCATAGTCAAGAATTTCAATCTTATCGCGGCCCACCCACAGGAGCTGCCGCGAGGAGGGAAGCCACTGAAGAGCCTGGGGATTATTTGCTGCGATTTCCAGATTGATCACAAAGTTCTTGTCTTCCTTGATATCATAGACGTAGATTTTTCCTTTTTCCAAAGTGCGGCGTTCCTGGGTGGAGTTTGATCCGATAAGAGGGGGATTGATGATAGTAGGAATGGTTGCAGATGCCGTTGCCCCGTAGAGAATTTTGGTTTCATCCGGAGAAAACGAACGGAATCCGGTGGAGGTTGTGGCAATTTTTACGAGATCAGGGGGCAAAGTGGCAAGCTTTTCTTTATCCCTTTGGCTGCCCAGTTCTGCCCACTGGGCCTGAAGCGCTTTTATGTCAGCAACGAGAGCTACCGGTTCATTGAGTTTATCAGCGTCGAGAAGATACGAGTTGCTAGTTGATTTTGTCCCAATAGTTGCCAAAACCTGTTTACTGTCTGGCGACCAGGCAAGTATTGCCGGAGAGAAGTCGACAACGGTTGATTTGGCAATCTCACGCGCATCGCGATTGAGGCCGAGGGGCTTATCGACGACATCAAGGACCCAGACCCCTGCAGTCGAAGTCAGGAGCGCGCCATTGGTTTGCGGAGCCGGAATGGGAATAATATAGGCAAGTTTGGTGCCGTCGGGTGAAAGGACAGGGCTTGCGGCGCCATTTGCGGTAATTGCGGTGAGAGACGGATTGGTTGGGATAAGGAGCGCTTCTGCGTGGGCGACTACTTCGCCCTGGACTTTAACCTTTTGACTCCAAGGTTGATACCCCTCTTTACTCACGGTCACCGCGTACCAGCCGGGGAGGAGATTGAGCGTGGCAGAAGTGGCGGAATTGAGCTTGCCATCAATGAGAATCTGCGCTCCTGAAGGGTCTGAGTGGACTACGAGAAGACCCGTGGCTTTAAGTGATCTTCCCGAGAAGTCAAAGCGGTACCCCCGTCCATAGGCAATCACTCCGATTGCTACACCCAGAACAACACTTATTGTAACAAAAGGTATCAGAAATGATCGGATTTTCGCAGCCATACAAACCAAAGCGCTAAAGTCGTAGCAAAATTTTCTTGCTCCGCTGCTCGCTAGTTCTACTTTTTTATCCAGTCAGTTGCATTATTTTATGCTATTTTGATGCGATAGTATAGCTTGCTAGCTTGGGAAGCGATCTTCAAAAATTTTGCTCCTCCTCGCGCCCTTCCTCATGGAGGAGCTTCGTTATTATATCGTGCGGTATGGTAGAATACCACTACAATAATGTTCAATTTGAGAAGGAACGTATGTTCGGTATTGCTAAAAGACTTGGTATTGATCTCGGTACTGCCAATAGCCTCGTCTGGCTTGCCGGCGTCGGTGTGGTCCTCAATGAGCCGACGGTTGTCGCCGTCACGGTGGATGATAATCGGGTCGTGGCGGTAGGGAATGAGGCAAAAGAGATGCTCGGGCGGACTCCCGTTAACATCGCCGCTACCCGTCCGATGCGCGACGGAGTGATCGCCGACTACCGGATTACCGAGGCGCTCCTTTCTCACTTTATCGACCGCACGGTGGGCCGGAACCGTTTGTTTAAGCCGGAAGTGATGATTTGTGTGCCGACCGGGGTCACGCAGGTCGAGCGTCGGGCTGTCCTTGATGCGACGCTTTCAGCCGGAGCCAGAGTCGCCTATCTTATCGAAGAACCCTTGGCCGCGGCAATCGGTGCTAAAATTCCGATTGCCCAGGCATCCGGCAGCATGATTGTCGATATCGGCGGGGGAAGCACGGAGGCCGCAGTGATCTCTCTCGGCGGAGTGGTGGCCCATCACAGTGCCCGCGTCGCGGGCAACAGGCTTGATGAGGCCATCGCGAACTTTGTAAAGAGGAATTACAACCTGATTATCGGCGAGCGCATGGCGGAACTCATTAAAATTACGATCGGTGATGCCATGGCCGGAGGAGAAAAAACGCCAGGCGGCGAAATGAAAAAACAGCATCTCTCCCAGCTTGTCGCAGCAGGATCTTACGCGCAGGGGTCGACCGTCGATGCCATGGAAGTGCGCGGCCGTGATGCGATTACGGGATTGCCGCGCATGATTGCGCTCACGCGGGCGGAAGTAGGGCAGGCGCTTGCCCCCGTCCTCCATCAGATTATCGCTGCAGTGAAGGCGGTTTTAGAAGATACTCCGCCGGAGCTTGCGGCCGATATCATTGATAAAGGGATTGTCATGGCGGGCGGAACCAGCCTTCTTACCAACCTCGATAAACTGATGACGCAGATGACCGGCGTTCCGGCGCATGTCGCGGAAGACCCGCTTCTTTGCGTCGTCCGCGGGACCGGGGTTGCCATCGAACACATAGAGCTTTATAAGCGAAGTATCAGCAAAAAATAGTAACGAAGTTTACGGAGAGCGGTTTATAGAAAGTGGGAAAGCCTATAAAAGTTTGTAGATCAAAAATTCGGGGAAAAACAGCCATTTTTATCATTTAATTTAAGAAAACTTATAGCAATTATCTAAAAAATAGGGCTTTAGGGACTTCCGAAAAAATTAGATACGATTTTTTGTGTTCAATCGTTCTCTTTCCATAGGTTCGCTGCTATTAACTATTGATTCTTTATAATTCTATGGGACTAAATGCGGTAAAAGTGCTGGGAATATCGATAACGTCAGACTCTAAAGAAAAAATCTTAGAGTATATTCAAAAGTACCTAGATCCAAAACACAAAATACAGAACTCAACGACCAAAAAAATCGGAAAACCCTTGATTATTGTCACTCCCAACCCAGAACAAATCGTCTATGCAGGGGGCGATAAACATTTTCGCGACATACTCAATCGGGCCGACATAGCAATCCCCGATGGTATCGGCGTGGTATGGGCGAGCAGAATTCTTAAAAAAAACCGGACGGAAGTCATAGAGAAAAGGATCCCCGGGGTGGAGACCGCTGAAGACTTAGCAAAAATTGCTTCGGAAGAGGGCGCCACAATCGGACTTATCGGTGGAAGAGCCAAAGTAGCAGTCGAAGCGCTCGAGTGCTTACGCCGGAAGTACCCGGGGCTTCATGGGTGGGCGGTAGACCCCGGGGATCTTTCTCTGCGTAATTTAGGTAACGTAGCTGACATAAGCGAGAAGATCGCAAAAACAAAAACCCGCATTGTCTTTGTGGGTTTAGGCGCGCCAAAACAGGAGTTTTTCATCGAAAAACTCCTGTCGAGTATCGAGCACAGAGCATCGAGCATCGGCGGACATGCCCCGAAACCCGAAACCCGAAACCCGAAACTCATCCTGATGGCCGTCGGGGGGTCATTTGATACCATTGCCGGCAGAATACGCCGTGCACCACTAATTATCAGATTGATAGGGTTTGAATGGGCATGGCGGCTCATCAATGAGCCATGGCGATGGCGGCGACAATTGACGCTTATAAAATTCATGGTTTTGGTTTTGAAAGAGAAGATTCTATCGCTCTAGATAAAATCAAAGCTTAGCTTTGAGCGGGCTTTGAATAAACGCTTCAAGCTCCTGTCGTGCTTCTGTGTCTCTCATCTGAACCGGCGGAGACTTCATAAAGTATGCGCAAGCGGGAAGAATCGGACCGCCTAATCCGCGCGTCAAAGCAATTTTGGCGCAGCGAATCGCGTCAATAACGACTCCCGCGGAATTGGGAGAATCCTCGACAGACAGGCGAAGTTCCACGTTCATCGGTACGTCACCGAAGTGCCGGCTTTCCACACGAATGAAGGCAACTTTATTGTCCTTGAGCCATGGCACAAAATCGCTCGGCCCGATATGGACGTTTTCCGCGTCGATCGATTGTTTTCGCAAATTTATCTGAGAGGTAACCGAGCGGGTTTTGGAGAGTTTTTTACTGGCGAGACGGCTGTATTCGAGCATATTGAGAAAGTCCGTATTGCCGCCGACGTTTAACTGATACGTCCGGTCAATCGGCATCCCCCGGTCAAGGAAAAGATTCACGAGCGTCCGATGCAAAATCGTCGCTCCGACCTGGCTTTTAATGTCATCGCCGATAATCGGGATTTTGGCTTGGGCAAAACGCTTGGCCCAATCGGGGTTACTTGCGATAAACACCGGCACACAGTTGATCATCGCCACCCCGGCCTTAAGAGCCACCCGTGCCCAATATTCGGTTGCTTTCTGGCTGCCGACGGGCAAATAACTAATGAGAATCTCTGCGCCGGACTTCCCCAGGACCGCGGCGGGATCGGGGATAGTCCGTTTTGACGGGATAACTACGCCTTTTAAAAATTCGCCGACGCCGTCAAGCACGGGACTATTGACGACGGTTACACCGGTTTTTGTCACGTTGGCAAAAATTTTGGTGTTATTGGGGCTTCTGTAAATCGCCTCGGCTACGTCACGGCCGACTTTCCCTTCATGAATATCAAAGGCGGCAACCACCTCGATGTCCCGGACACGGTATCCTCCCAAAACCGTGTGCATAAGGCCGACGATCGGCTTATCATCGTGAGCATTTTTGTAGTACGTGAGTCCCTGGACCAGGGAAGAGGCGCAGTTGCCCAGCCCAACGATGGCAACGCGAATTTGGCGGCGATGCTTTTTGATCATATATTTCTTTAGGCTGAAGCCCCGGTCCATCTGCTGGCGGAGTCGAGTTAAGCACCCGCATACAATATCATTCTCACCGGGAAAAGTAAATCGTAGACGACAGCGTTGCGCACTTCTACGGAAAATCAATGCTTTGCAACGATTGCTTTGATGGCCTGAAAAAATCAAATTTATGTCGTTTTGGCAGCCTTTTTCTTCCTTGTGTTCCTCTTGACTTGTCCGGTATAATTGGCCCACCTATGCGGATCATGTTCCTCTATATGTTCCCGCTGTGGGGCAACGGCTCTGGGGCGTGGCTTCGGGCCCTTTCAGAGGAAATGGTCAAAGACGGCCATACTGTAGCCATTGTTTCTCCGGAAAAGCGAAAGTTTGACGGCGTCAAACAATACATTGTTAAACCTTCCCAGACCGGCGTCTTTGTGGGCAATCCGGAGCTTCCTCAAGCCAAGAAATATGAGGAGATGAACGGCGTTGAGCTTGCCCGCGTCTACACAAGCTACGTCGATGCCACCCTTCCTGCGGTCAAAGAGTTTGAGCCGGAGATCATTCACGCCTTCCACACCGCGTTTTTGCCGCCGATTGCCCGGCTTGTCAAAGTCCTTTATGGCATTCGATTTATCATTACGACCCACGGAAGCGACCTCCACTACCTTTCCCGCGACAAACGGCTCATCGGTCTTATCAAAGACGCCATCCGTGTCTCGAGCATGGTGACGGCCAACAGCACCTTCACCCGGCAATGGTTTATCAAAATGTTTGGTCCTGAGTGGTCACATAAAATTCGAACCATCCCGGGTGGCGTCTATATCGAGCAGTACCAGAGGAATCAGGAAGCGATTGACCAGATCAACAAAAAATACAACCTCACCGGCAAAAAAGTCGTGCTTTTCACCGGCCGGCTCACCAATCACAAAGGCGTTGACTTTCTCATTAAAGCCGCTCGCGACATTAAGGGCGAGGTGATTATTTTGGGAGACGGGCCGGAGCGGGCAAACTTAGAAGCGCTCATTAAAAAACTTAATCTTACCAATTGCAGAATCCTTGGCTATATGAAACCAACGGAACAGGTAAATTTCAAAGCGTTTTATGGCCGGGCGGACGCGTATGTCGCGCCCTCTACCTGGAATGAGCCATTGGGGCTCGTTATCCTTGAGGCCATGGCCGCGAGAACCCCGGTCGTGGCCACCAACAAAGGCGGCATCGGGAGCATTATTAAAGATGGGGTCAACGGCTATTTAGTGCGGGCAAGAAGCTCTAAAGGAATCGTTGAGAAGGTCAATCTCCTTCTTACTAATGATGAACTCCGGAAGAAATTGAGCGACCGGGCCTATGAGACGATCCTTACTAAATTTACCTGGGATAAAATCGCCGAGCGGTTTAGTGAAATTTACCGTAATAACGCCTTCACCATGCGCGAGTACCTGCCGATGGTCAAAGCC
>CAYTZO010000011.1:8894-16590 GCA_964442525.1 uncultured Gammaproteobacteria bacterium | reverse complement strand
CTTAAGGCCTTTCCCAGTGCCCATCTTGTCGCAATCTCTGAATCTGCTAAAAAACTCTCCGGACTGGATATTCCCGTCGTCCACAACGGCATCGATACAGACTTGTTTAAGCCGGATCCGCTTGTCAAGCGCGATTATCTTCTATTCGTCGGCCGGATGAGCAAAGCAAAAGATGACAAAGGCAATTTCCTTGATCCAAAAGGTGTCACAAATGCTATTGCCGCAGCCCAAAAGAGCGGCGAGCGGCTTAAAATCGTCGGCAACGTCGAAGATACGACCTTCTTTGACGAGCTTGTGAAGCCTTATCTAAACGACAAGATTGAATTTGTCGGCGCAGTTTCTTCAGAACAGACGCTCACCCGTGAACAAATAGTTAAGCTTTTCCAGGGAGCAAAGGCATTCCTGTTTCCGATCAACTGGGAAGAGCCGTTCGGACTCGTGATGGCAGAAGCCATGAGCTGCGGCACTCCGGTTATCGCTTTTAATCGAGGGAGCGTGTCTGAGATAGTAGTTGACGGAAAGAATGGATTTATAGTTAGTCCCGAAGATGGAATAGATGGATTGGTATCAAAAATAAACAAACTATCCTCAATTACTTCAGAAGAATGTCGAAGAGATGCGGTCGCCCGGTTTTCCAAAAAACGAATGGCAGACGATTACGAAGCTCTCTACAAAAAATTTGCATGAAAATAGGCTTGCTTTTGCCTTCGATCCTCATGGCGCCGCGCTTCGGCGACCGGATTTTTGCGCCGAAAGATCTCTTCTTGGCTCTTGCAGATGGATTAAAGAAGCGCGGGCACACGGTTTTTGTCTATGACATCGGAGATCCCATTCTTTCCGAGCGTGAGCTTTCTTCGGTTAAAGTGCGCTCCGATGCGCCGTGGCAGCTCCTTTTTCGCCTGAATGCGACGGAATATGAAGCAGACCTTGCCCAGCGCGCATTTTTGGATGCGGGAAAAAACAAGGTAGACGTCATGCACATCTACATGGATTCGGTTGCCCAGTATTTTGCAGGAATGAGCGATATTCCCTCTGTGACAACCATCCATGATCCGCTCTTTCCGGAGACTACCCTTGAAGGCTGGCATGCCCGGCACTTTAAAGATTTGCCCCACGTGGCCATTAGCCGCCGCCAAAAGGAGCTCTACGGCAAAGACTTCAATATTATAGACGTAGTCTACCACGGGATTAATACCGATGGTTTTCCTTTTTCCGAAGTGAGCGGCGATTACCTAGCTTTTGTCGGCAGGCTCATTCCGGAAAAGGGGATTGAGGATGCCCTCAAAGTCAGCCGAGAAACACGGATTCCGCTCCATATAGCCACAAGTGATAACTACTTTGACACAGATTATTACAAAATCCGGCTTGAGCCACTAATTGCCGCATCCGGGGCTACAATGACGGGATTTATGCGAAAACCGGCGAGAGATGCGTGGATGAAAAAAGCTCGAGCGCTCATGTTCCCGATCCATTGGGAAGAACCTTTCGGCATGGTGTTAGTTGAGGCTATGGCCACAGGGACGCCGGTGATTGCTTTTAATCGCGGGAGCGTAGCGGAAATCGTCAATGATGGGGCAACCGGATTTATTGTAGAAGATTCTGGCCCTTCGCGCGCCGGACCATGGCGAATCAAGAAGCGCGGGATCGAAGGTCTTGTTGAGGCGGTCAACCGGATCGGAGAAATCGATCGGAGAGCCTGCAGGAAACACGTGCAGGAAAATTTTACCATCGAACATATGGTTGCGGGGTACGAAAAAGTTTACCAGAGAATTTTGCGCCGCAACCGAAAGTAAAAACTGCTTGTACAAACTTGTAAAATCATATCTGTTTAGACTGCCAATATGCGGATTCTTTTTGTTACCAGTGAATGCGCGCGGGTTTATAAACTCGGCGGACTTGGCGATGTGAGCCGGTCGCTTCCTCTGGCGCTGTCGAGGAAGGGCGTAGCCATCTCCGTCGCGATGCCCTTTTATCGCGACGCAAGAGTGGGGAAAGCCACGTGCGTCGGACAAATCACGGTAGATTTTGCCGGCCGCAGGGAGCTCGTGTTTCTTTTCGCCTCAACCATTCCGGACAGCCAAGTACCGCTTTTCCTGTTTCGCCATCCGCTCCTCAATTCCTATAACGGGGGGAACATGCCGGCACGGTTTGCCTTTTTCGATATGGCCGTGGCGCGTCTGTATCTTTATAGCACCAAAGGCCTGGGAGGGCCATATGACGTTGTCCACTGTAACGACTGGCACACAAGCCTTATTCCCCTCATGCTCGGCGATGCTTCCAAGGATGCTCCCAGTCACGGGCAGACCGTAGAATCGCGCCGCGTGAAAACGATCGTCACGATCCATAACTTGCTCTACCAGGGGGAAAGCGGCATTGACGTGGTAAAAAATCTTGGCCTGCCATTGTCTCTTTTTCACGCCACCCATACGGCGGGCGGGAAGAAGATCAGATTTCTCCATGAAGGGCTTGCCTATGCTGATGTTATTTCGACCGTCTCGCCGACGTATGCACGGGAGATTATGCGGGGCTCTCACGGCGACGGCATCCGGGAAATCATAAAGAGGAGAGGCGATCGCATCGTGGGGATTCTCAACGGCATTGATGAGGATTCATGGGACCCTCAGCGTGATTCCCATCTGCCTTTCCGCTACAGCGAAAAGTCCGTTTTTGTGAAGAAGCCGTTGGTAAAAAGAGCATTGCAAAAGGTATGCAAATTTCCCTTGCGCCCCGTCCCCGTCTTTGGTTTTGTCGGCAGGCTTGAACGCAGGCAAAAAGGACTCGACCTTATTGCCAATGCCCTACGGCTTTTGCCCGCCAACACCTTCCAACTCATTCTCCTTGGCACAGGCCCCAAGCCTATGATAACCATGTTTCGGCATCTTAGACAAAAGTACAAAAACGTTTTTTTTGATCACGAGTTCAACGAGCCGCTTGCGCGTCTCATCTATGCCGGCAGCGACATCATGCTGGTGCCGTCAAAGTTTGAGCCCTGCGGACTCACGCAAATGATCGCCATGCGCTATGGCACTATCCCACTGGTGCGCAAAACCGGCGGACTTGCCGACAGCGTGCATGAGGGGAAAACAGGGTTTGTTTTCGGACCGTACACGCGCACTGCTCTGGCCAAAAAAATGGAAGAGGCCATCCGTTTTTACCACGAAAAAACGGACGCCTGGCACGCCATGGTCCGGACGGTCATGCGGCAGGATTTTTCCTGGAAAAAGCGCACAGAGGACTACATCGGCCTCTACAAAAAATTGCTCCGCTGAGTATCTCACGTGTGAGGCGATATGGAGCTGGTGAGTCGGCATGTCGTGTTCTTGCACCATCAAGGTCCAGATCGCTGACAATCCATGAGGCCTCCATTGCCAAGGCCGTGATGGTGCGGCGAAACGCCATGCCTCCTCTCCTGATCGTGTTGGTTGCTCGTCACAAAGACATCATATCCGCGTATAGGAGACTGATCGTCCTTTGCCGTGGGAGTAAAGAAGGCCAAGAGTCGCGAGCTTCGAGAGGTCCCGTGAGGCGGTAATTTGAGATATTTTAAATCGTTTTTGGACGTCGCGGTTGGTAATCCGTGCCGTGGGCTGGGCGAGAAGATCAAGGATTGCCCTCTGCCGCTGACTTAAATCAAAAAACTGCTTCGGTGCATCGACATGAATTTCTGCCGCGTGTTTTGACAATGTGTCGCGTAGTTCTTCGAGAGCCCCCTGGACCGTTTTGGCAAAGTAGAGTATCCAGGCCGTTAGTTGGTTGTGTCGGACTATTGTTTCATACGCGCGGTGGTATGAATCGGTTGCCCGCGCCCACTCGCGCTCCGGCGCGAGCATTCCCCAAGTATCAAACCCATATTTTACAAAAATGAGATAGCTTATGAGCCGCGCGATCTGTCCCCGGTCGGTTTTGGACGCGAAGGCATCGGTTGCTAAAGCTTGGATAACCGCGGCCTGAAGCACCGGGTGATCGTGCTGTGGGTCTCCCCATTCAAGAATTCTGCGCAGGGCCCCCTCCATGGCGCGGAGGTTTTGACGGATAGTACGGTCTTCTGGATGGACGAGAGAGGCGATAGTTTCAACGCTTGTAAAGGTAATCGGCTTAGGATTTGCCGACCACGTTTGACTGACGTAGGCGAGAGCCTTTCGGTAGTTTATGATGTCGCCGGCAATCGGTGTTGGTTTTTTGGGCGGGTGCATGAGGATAGGCGCAGTATCGTGTTTGCTGATAGGTATCCCGGCCAGCAGAAGCGATCCGTAGATACGGTCTGTGGTTGCTTGAAACTGGAGTTCCAGCACTGTTTTTGGCGGGATGGGCGTCGTGAGAATGGTTCGGCGAAGAGCATCGACAGAGAGAAAAGCATCATGAAGTTCTTGGGTGAGCGTATAGGTAAGTCGAATCATGCAATAATTATTTCATATCATAATCTTATCAGGGTTGTCAAATTTTATAAGAGTAATGAAATACACTGATCTGACAATAAATTTGAAATTTAATGATAAGATAATGATAAGAATAAATAGTACCTTGACAAGCTGTGAAAACTTGTTCTACAGTAGATGTAGAGACTTCTTTATATAGTAATAAACTTGTGAACTTATTTGTGCGTACTGGTAAAAACTGTTAAATCCGCCAGCTGGCGGACTGCCTATGCCCAAAACCTACACCGTCCGTGAAGTCGCAGAAATTTTGGGCTATTCGACCAACAGCATTTATAGCTTTCTCAAAGAAAAGCGCATCAAAGGGGTGCGGGTGGGACGGGGCAGATTTCGGATCCCGGAAGAAGAACTTCGCCGCGTATTGCATCTGTCAAAAAATCCCGAGCATGGCCAGTTGAGCAATTCAGAGGAGGCCCCATCGAGTAAGCGGGCAGAGGGTTTACAAGAAGATGGTTTTGCAGGGAAAATACTTTCACTCCGATTGACTTTTCCCGACATTTTTAGCTGGTTTATAGGACTGTCTGCCATAACCGGCGGCGCAGCGCTTTTTGTCTTTAACAAAACGTTTACCATGGCGGAATTCAGCCTGTTCACGGCTTACGTGGGTGTCATAAGGACGACCTTTATCATTACAGGTGTGGGGATAATTTTGGGGAACGTGCTTCCGCGATCGTCCATTCTGCAACGCATATGTTTATTAGCGCTCGCGACGGGAGAGCTCGCGCTGGGATTTTTTATGCTGCGGGCAGGTCAGGCGGGCGCAGCACTCTTCTATGCCGGGGCGGGGCTCGTCATTTGGTTCTATGTGATATTCCGTTTGCGGGGACTCGCCTCACTTGGCCTTTACACGTCGCTCGTTCTCTCTCTTTTGCCTCTCGTGGAAATTCTCGCACAAAATGACGCTGCGTACCGCGCATTTTTGCGGTCCTCCGGCATATCGCCTGTTCTGATCGTCGCTCTCACCGGCTTTGGGGCAATTATCTATGTTGTGAGTTTTTGGTTGGGGTACCGTGGAAACAGGTTTGCCGGACTTCTCGCCGGCACTATCGGCACCATCGTGTTTTATGGCATAGCGGTCTGGTACGGACAACTCCAGATGTGGAGCCGGTCATTTTTTGTCGTCACGCTGGGGTTTTTTACGGCGGTTGCCCCGTTTTGGAGGTCATTTACCGCGCACTCTTACAGGCGGCGCTTGTTCATCCACGGTTTTGCGGTTGGCATGGGCATCGTGTTTCTCTTTACCGTTTTTATCGTCGGACTCCTGCAGTCAGCGGTTTGGGAGCGCAATAAACAGGAATTTATGGCAAAGTTATCGTTTGGATCGAGCCTTGTTGAGTCGACGGTCCGCTCAATTGAGAGTACCGGAGCGACTGCAGCGACAAATTCCATCCTTGTCAATGCATCTCTAAAGAAAGACGCTTCGGAGCTGACATCTCTTTTCAAAGTGTTTTATCAAAGTACCGACACCGTGCGACGGATAGTATTCCTTGATGCAAAGGGCCGTGGTGTCGCTCTTTACCCGTATGGCACGTTTGATGTCGCTGACTATTCGTTCCGTGATTATTTTATAAACGCACGGGATTCAGGTAAGCCCTACTTGTCGAACGGATTTACGGCGCTTGTTGATAATGCTCGCCGCTATGCCGCGGTCGTGTCGGTGCCGGTTTTTGACGGGAAAGGGACATTCACGGGAGTCCTTGCTTTTTCCATAGACTTTGAGAGGCTTGGACTTAAGCTGGCCCGTTCGACGGTAGTCGATCAGCAGGAGGTATTTCGGCTGGCCGACGGGAGCGGGAACATGCTCATCGGTGACGATGAAAGAAAGACGGGGGCTGCCGTCCCGCAGGAGGATCCCCTGCGCCGCGCCCTTGCCGGGGAGCAGGGGGTAGTCTACGGGAATCTTCCCGACGGAACGCCCGGCATGACTGCCTATGGCCCGGTGGACGGTCTCGGGTGGGCAATCAGTATTTCGGCCCCTGCCAACAGGGTGTTTGCGCTTTCCGCGTCTTCGACCGTTCTTCTGTTTGGCGTCATCATTGCGATTACAGCGGTTGCGATGGTAGCCGGATGCATTCTTGAACACTGGTTCAAAACCAGGCTTGTTGGAGATGGACCATGAAAACGCGTATACCACAAAGTTTCTGCCCGTCCGCCTTAGGCGGATTTTGGCGTCTTAATGGGAAAAGAAACAAGCCTCTCTCAGCGGGCGGGCAGGAAGGATTTATCTCCTTGTTTGTGATTCTGGCTCTTACGTTTATCGGAAATCTTGCGGTAAGCGTGGTTCAGAACGGCCGGTTTCCGGTTTTTTTGCCTGCAAAGCTGAGCGAGCAAACGCAGAAGGTTGATACCCCGACACCAACTGCCGGAACTCTTTCGGCAGAGGTACTTATGCAGAGCAAGCTCGCGGGTCCGGTTTTAACCGTCGTGCAAAGGGCAGACGGCTCGTATGCGTACGCCATCATCGTTGAGGCGACCATTGTCAACGATCAGTTTGCAAGCGACGTAACCTTTCAATATGCCAACCGTGACCGGGGCATTGTGGCCGAAAACCAGGGCATATTGCCAATCTTTTTTACTAAAAGGGGAGTACCTGAAGTGGTCCGAATTGTCAGTCCCGCAATCGGAGGCGTGACGCTGCCCGGCGGTGCCACATTACCCGTTACGCTTCATGACGTTCGGCTTATTGACGGACAGGTCATCGGCAACTTTAAGGCGCAGGCGTTTGGAGAAAAATCGGAAATAGAGGGGAAACGCTTACTATCCGGAAACCTTACCGACGTAACAATTACACCGACGCTTAAGACCGTTGATGCTATCCAGGCAGTGATTGCCCGCGGGCTTCTCCAGATGGCTTTGTCGGAGAACGGGAAAGAAACTAACGTACTTGCGGCAACGACCGACGCGACCCAGGAGACTCCAACCTTTCGGGACTTCAGTTTTCAGCCGGGGGTCGCGCTTGAGCGCTACGATGCGGAAGGCGTTGTGCGGCTGTTTTCGAACACTGCCTCCGGGCAGAATCTGTCAACTGCCGGTGTACCGGCCGCCTCATCTCTTGTCCCGCAGTTTGCCGCGCCGGCAATTTCCAATTTTACGACACAGCTCCAGAATTTTTCTTTGCCGCCGGGCATTGACCTTTCCCGGCTTTCTCTCACCGGCGGATTTGGATCAACAGGTGCAACCGGCGCCACCGGAGCTTCAGGAGCAGCCGGAGCGACAGGATCAGCAGGGTCAAATGGGAGTAACGGTACAAGCGGTCCCACCGG
>CAYTZO010000011.1:0-8794 GCA_964442525.1 uncultured Gammaproteobacteria bacterium | reverse complement strand
GAGCGACAGGATCAGCAGGGTCAAATGGGAGTAACGGTACAAGCGGTCCCACCGGCGCAACCGGAGTAGGCTCAACGGGAGAAACGGGAAGTATCGGTCCCACCGGGGCAACCGGACCGGCGGCAAGCGGAGGAAGTGGCACGACCGGTCCCACCGGAGCGACCGGGAGTCAAGGAACAACGGGACCGACGGGCGCAAGTGGGGCCACAGGGGCCACCGGTGCAGCCGGCCCAACAGGTAGTACCGGTGCAACCGGAAGTGCGGGGACCACCGGTCCCACCGGCGCGACCGGAGCTACAGGAACGCAGGGCTCTGCTGGAACAACGGGTCCGACTGGAGCAACCGGTGCGACTGGTATACAGGGAACCACTGGCCCAACGGGTGCGACCGGGTCAGCCGGCACCCAAGGTCCGACTGGAGCAACCGGTGCCACCGGTTCCCAGGGGACAACTGGCCCCACGGGAAGTACAGGCGCAACCGGCAGCCAGGGAGGTACAGGTCCAACCGGAAGTACTGGTGCGACCGGAGCCGCAGGAACGCAGGGTCCCACGGGAGGAACAGGAGCAACGGGGAGTCAGGGTGCTAGCGGCCCAACGGGTGCTACAGGAAGTCAAGGAACACAAGGCCCAACAGGTAGTACCGGTGCAACCGGAAGTGCGGGGACCACCGGTCCCACCGGCGCGACGGGGTCAGCCGGCTCGCAGGGTCCCACAGGATCGACAGGTGCAACTGGAAGTGCAGGCACCCAGGGTCCGACCGGATCTACCGGGGCAACAGGAACGCAAGGATCAGCCGGACCTACCGGTGCCACAGGTACAGCCGGAACCCAAGGACCAACGGGAAGTACCGGTGCCACCGGCTCGGCTGGAGCCCAGGGTCCCACGGGATCAACGGGAGCAACGGGGAGTCAGGGGGCTGCGGGTCCAACAGGGAGTACCGGCGCCGCCGGATCACAGGGAACTACCGGGCCAACCGGTTCTACCGGTGCAACAGGTGCTGCCGGTGTTCAGGGGCCTACGGGTTCAACAGGAGCAACCGGTAGTCAAGGCACTCAGGGATCAACAGGTCCGACAGGAGCGACGGGGTCAGCCGGCTCGCAGGGTCCGACAGGAGCGACGGGTGCGACGGGAAGTGCGGGTATCCAAGGTTCAACGGGAGCCACGGGTTCTCAGGGGACCGCGGGTCCGACAGGAAGTACCGGTGCTACGGGGTCAGCCGGTCCGACTGGAGCAACTGGTTCAGCCGGAGCCCAAGGTCCAACAGGATCCACAGGCGCTACTGGCTCGGTAGGATCATCTGGTCCCACAGGCGCAACCGGATCGGCAGGAACACAGGGTCCGACAGGATCTACGGGAGCCACCGGATCCGCGGGTGCCCAGGGGCCAACAGGTTCAACGGGAGCTACTGGCAGTCAAGGTGCTAGCGGCCCAACGGGTGCAACGGGAAGTCAAGGAACTCAAGGGCCTACAGGAGCTACCGGCGCGACGGGAAATGCCGGTAGCCAAGGCCCAACGGGTGCAACCGGCGCCACAGGTTCCGTTGGTTCTGCAGGTCCGACCGGGGCTACCGGAGCGGCGGGAACGGAAGGTCCCACCGGCTCTACCGGCGCAACCGGTGCCGCTGGCACGCAGGGGCCAACAGGTTCAACGGGAGCGACCGGTGTTCAGGGGGTCACTGGTCCAACAGGAGCAACCGGTTCAGCCGGCTCGCAGGGTCCGACAGGATCTACGGGAGCAACGGGTGCCGCCGGCACGCAAGGGCCAACGGGAAGTACCGGTGCTACCGGATCCGCTGGCGCTGGGGGGCCCACCGGTGCAACCGGAGCCACTGGTAGTCAAGGAACTGCCGGTCCTACGGGGTCAACCGGTGCCACCGGCACCGCTGGAACCCAAGGCCCAACAGGATCTACCGGCGCGACGGGAAGTGCAGGCGCTCAAGGTCCAACCGGCGCCACGGGAGCAACAGGCACGCAAGGATCAGCCGGACCTACCGGCGCCACAGGAACAGCCGGCACTCAAGGACCAACAGGAGCAACTGGAGCCACGGGAACGCAAGGTTCAGCCGGTCCGACCGGAGCAACTGGAGCCACGGGAACGCAAGGTTCAGCCGGTCCGACCGGAGCTACCGGTACAGCCGGTACCCAAGGACCAACCGGAAGTACCGGTGCTACAGGTACCGCGGGCACCCAAGGCCCGACCGGTTCAACAGGTGCTACAGGTAGCGCCGGCGTCCAAGGTCCTACCGGCTCAACCGGATCTACCGGAAGTCAGGGTGCCAGCGGCCCGACGGGTGCAACAGGAAGCGCTGGAGGGCAAGGGCCAACCGGAAGTACCGGAGCCACAGGTACAGCCGGAACCCAGGGACCTACAGGCTCAACTGGAGCAACCGGAAGTCAAGGTACTCAGGGTCCAACAGGATCAACAGGTGCAACGGGTTCAGGGGGAGCACAGGGGCCGACGGGAGCCACGGGAGCAACGGGGGCACAAGGGAACGCTGGTCCGACAGGCGCAACCGGCGCGACGGGAACGCAGGGAACGGCGGGTCCTACGGGATCGACCGGCGCAACAGGTTCGGCAGGATCCCAAGGTCCGACGGGAGCCACGGGCAATCAAGGCGCAGCGGTCACTGGGCCGACGGGCGCAACCGGCGCCACAGGAGTCCAGGGAGTAACCGGTCCGACAGGAGCCACGGGCAGCCAGGGCACGACCGGTCCTACGGGCGCGAGCGGTACGATCGGCCCGACCGGTGCGACGGGTTCGACGGTTTTAAGCGGTATGACCGCAGCCACCGCCGCCAACACGATTGCGAGTGGTGATAATGCTCAAGTTTGGAACTGGGCGCTCACAACGGCTGCAAAGACAGCGTTTACCATAGGTGAAAGTGCAGCTGGATTTAATGGTGCCGGAAGCCAATATCTTTACGTTATCAGTACCTTAGCCACCTCCACCACGGCGCCGCTCAAAGTGGTAGCGCAGGGAAACACTATTATTGATACCACTGCTGCCGGAGGTGTCACCATAGGAAATGCTACCGCAGCTCAAACCATCACCGTAGACGCGGGGACCGGCACGCTAAATATTGGCAACAGTAATAATGCAAAAACGATAAACATCGGGACCGGTACGGCAGCGGATACCGTAAACATCGGCACCGATGCAACGACCGCCGATACGATCAATATCGGTACGGGGAATGCGAACACGAAAGTTGTTTTCAATCAAAAGACGGCAGCTCCCGGGGCTGAACTTGCCACCAACGGACAGTTCTTTGTCGGTACCGTGGGTACTGCCGCAACCAGCGGCCGCATTTGGGTACGCGCAAATAACCTGAACTATCGCTTTAACGCCGCCTCCTCAGTTGCCGACTTTTCCGAGTTTATCGCGCAGTCGGAACCCAGCGAAGCGGGAGACGTTATGGTAGTCGACAGTAACCGCCCGGAGACAGTGCGAAAATCCCGCGGCCCGTACGAAGAAAACATCCTGGGCGCCATTTCGACGCACGGGACTTCCTATAATAACGGCGATTGCTGGGACGAAGTATCCTGCGACCGGTCCAATAATCCCGCCTGGGCCAACGTCGGTATGCTCGGTCAGGTGGAAGTGAAAGTAAATACCCAAAACGGCCCGATTTACCCCGGTGACCGGCTGACGACCTCCGATACGCCCGGAGTTGCGATGAAAGCAACCCGTGCCGGGCAGATATTAGGGCGCGCGCTTGGGACGTTTACCGATGCTGATCCTGCAAAAGTTTCCAGGATTACCGTGCTGGTTTCGCCGACGTACTTTGATCCGGTGACCGAAACTGGTGGCGACGATATTGCCTCTCTCTCACTTGAGGCGCAAAAAACAGTTCCCTATACTGCGCAAATTCCCTATGCGGCGACCGGTTCGGCCTCGCAGGCATCGAATTTTGGTAAATATTCCCTCCAGGGAGTGGTTCGGGGCGTATTGCAGACGCTTGGTACGTTTACGACAGGGATTATTGCAAATCTGAAAACCGGCTCCCTTTTGTCAGAAGAAGTTACGACCAACACATTGGTAGGGAACCAGGCGGCTATCGGGCTCGTGACCGCCCGCGGCATACTCTCCGACGCCTTAACGGTCGGGAGCGGCGAACGGGCCGGGCAGGTTGCGATTGCTCTTGGTGACAACGGGGCGTTCACGGTAACGGGGAGCGGAGGTGCCGCGGTCTTTAGTCTTGCCCCGGCTGGCGACGCGACCATCTCGGGCACTCTCTACGCCGACAGAATAGAAGCAAACGAGATAAAGGGACTGGAGGTTTATACCGATAAATTGACGGCTCTCACAAACCAGGTAGCCGGTGCTACCGAGAGCGCGATGACAAAACTTGCGGCACAGGGCCTGCGCGTATGGGGAGATTTTGTTGCCTCCGGGACAAGCACCTTTAGCGGACCGGCAAATTTCGGCGATGTCGTTACCTTTTTTAACGCAATTACCATACAAGGCCAGTCAACATTCCGCCGCGCTACCCGGTTCGTCGGCGAGGTCATTATGGAGGCGCCGGTGACCGTGCTGTCTGATATCATCTTTAAAGGTCGCCTGACGGTGGGTCGCGATACGGCAGGCATAGCCACGATACCCAGGTCTGCGACTTCCGTTGACGTCTCGTTTGAGATTCCGTATAAAGCTCCACCGGTTGTTACCGTGTCGCTGGTTCTTCCTGAGGCGACGGAGAGCGCATTTTTGGCCGAAGGGGTACAAGCTGCGGTTACCAAGGTGACGGCCAACGGATTTACCATTATCCTTAATCAGCCGGTGCCGCGCGACCTCTCGTATAATTGGGTTGCTTTGGCAGTAGAAAATCTCAAGGTGACCGTGGGCAAATCGCTAGGCGGCGCCAGTATCACCCCGACGCCTTCGACCCTTCCCGCAATACTTGGAGAGACGACTACCGTAACTCCTTCGGCAACCCAGTCGACAAGCTCAGGGCCGACGCCGACGGTCGTGCCCAGTCCCACTCCCACACCACAACCAACGCCAACCCCGACGCCAATAGCATCACC
This sequence comes from uncultured Gammaproteobacteria bacterium, assembly GCA_964442525.1. Lineage (GTDB taxonomy): Bacteria > Patescibacteriota > Microgenomatia > UBA10105 > UBA927 > CAYTZO01. The sequence continues at coordinate 3,771 of CAYTZO010000011.1, read as the reverse complement.
TACTCCCACTCCTGCGCCGACCCCGCAAGCGGGTGGCCGCACGGTCACGGTGCTTCCCAATGAGCTTGGTTTTGTCCGGATGCGTGAAGGGCCAAGTATCGAGGCCACAGAGTCAGGAACCATTCCGTCGGGCACGACCGTGCCGTATTCGGACATTCAGTACGGCTGGTATAACGTCGTCTATAATGCCCTCACCGGGTGGGTGAGCGGAACGTATGTTTCCCTGAACAATTAGTTACCTGAGGGATTCAAGTTTTTGGAGGATATCCCGTCTGCTTATAAAATCTATATTGTACTTAAGGCCTTTTTGCAGGATTTCCGCCGCCTTCCTTCTCTGGCCGTTTGTAAGGAAAGAGTCGGCGAGCATGAGGTATGCCTGTCCAAGATAGGGAGAACGCGTGAGTGCAGTTGCCAGGAGTCGGCGAGCGTCATCACTGCGCTGTTGTTCTTGGGCAATTTGCGCGAGACCCACAAGCGGCAATCCGTAGTAGGGATTCTGATCTGCCGCTTTTTCAAAATCGGCCTTCGCGGGAGCGATCTCGCCCTCACCCATCTCAATGGTGCCCAGTATTGTGCGGGCTATCGCACTATCGTCTACAGAAATCATGCGCAGGAGCTCTCTTTTTGCTTCCTGTTCCTTTCCCTGTCGAAATTGCCTGAATCGGAGGGGAGTTATCGCATCCATGCCAAATTGGGAGATGATCGTATCATTTCTTCCGTCTTTTCGTACGAAAACCCGCATGGAATCGTCAAAGTAGACTAATATCCATTGGGGATCATCAAGAAGGAGGTCTCCTATCCGGTCAACGGTATTTTGTACCAGGGGATTATAGGAGCTGATGGGGATAAGCGCATAGGAAAACTGATATTTTTGGTCGAACGCATCCCAGGCAGCTCGGAACGTCTCCCGGGAGGCGGTTTTGTATTGCATAAGTCGGTAAAAATCGCGCATTTCGCAGCAGCCGAACATTTCTACCCGACCGTCAAAGAAAATTTGGTATTGAGGAGAGAGGGTATAAAGAAGGAAGCTCCCGAGAGCCATTTCATTAAACATGCGCCCGGACAGCCGGTTGGTTTTGAGAAATGATGCGGCTTTCCAGGGGAAAAACCACGCACTTTCTCTGGCGACCTCTCTTTTGTTGATAAAAAGCCAGAGGGACAGAGGAAGCAGGAAGAGTGTGATCAAAACCACGGGAACAGGCCGAAAACGTACGAGCGAGAGAAAAAACCCCAATGCATAGATTGTGGCGATAATGCCAAAAGGAACGTTGCGGAGTGAGGGGAATGCCAGAGCGATGATGGGAAGGAGCGGCAGGAGGAGAATATATGGTTTGTGGTTCCTGTGGCGCCACCAAATCATACCGGCAAGGACAAAAGAGGTTGTGACAACACCCAGGTAAAATGAAAAATGGGTAAAATCGCTTGAGAGCGGTGCCCATTCCGTAATATAGGCGCGGAGGAACGTGAGATCCCGACCAAATCGTATGAGTACCTCCCATCCCTGTAATCGGACAGGAGGCAGGATGCTTACTGCAAGCGTTAGAAAGGTCCAGAGAGAAAACGTGCGAAGAGCTTGGGTAGCTTTTTGTTTTTTGCCGACGGCTCTCCAGTACCACCACGAGGTAAGTGCGGTTGCAGCCAAGAGATACGGTCCGAGGATAAATGATGCATGGCTGTTTGCCCAAAGGTAAGAAAGAGGCAATAGTAATATAAGGAAATCCTTATTGCTATATAGTTTGAGATATAAAATAAGGAGAAACGCGCTAAAAAATACCTGGGCAAAAAGTTGTGCCCTCGGGATAAAAAACTCTGTTGTGGCCGAGGCGGTAAAAAACGATAACCCGAGAGCGATAGTTTTTGATGAGCGGCAGACCCGGACGAGAAAAACGTATGTGAGGATGAAAAAAATGGACAACATAGCCGATGCCAGCCAGGAAAGGGCGGGGAGCCCTCCAGCCATATCAATTGCTCCCAAAACCATCTCAGCTATCGGTTGGTGGATAAGCCAGGGCCTGCCGGCAGCCGACCAGGAGAGCGTTTCTGTTTTCGGAAGGGTGCGGTTTTCAAGGATCATTTTCCCTACTTTTGCCGTGTAGAGCGTATCGTAGGCGCCGATCGGCCGAAAACCCAGGATAAAAACGATAAGAACCGTAGCGACAAAAATAAATTTGTTCATGGAGATTTGACAAAAAGGACAAATTGCCCGTCGGTTACGATTTTTTTCCATCCTGCAACGGAAAGTTGAGCGAGGTATGAGGCAATGGGGCTGTCAGCCGGCACGATTGCCCAGGTAAAGCGGTAGTGGCTGTCGAGCCGCCGCCAGGCGATGGGATCTTTTTCCTCTACGACACGCTCCGCGTCCTCGATCGGGGGGGAAGCGCCGTCTTTTTCCCAGGCGGCCATGCGGCCGTCAACAAATGTTTTGGTTTCCGGGACGCGCCAGGCAAGGTACCCTCCCCAGTTATAGGTGTGGAAGCCGTTTCCTTTTGGCTTGGTTTGCCGGAGTGCTTGGGCAATAGCCTCCGAACAGGTGCCCAGCGTTTGGCAGTAGGAGTTCCACGTAAAAGAAAAAAGGGTTTTCTGCGGCAAAACAAAATATTTTTTCGGTCCGATCGCATCAAAGAGTACGAGAGCAGCAAGTCCTATGATAAAAAGCACCCGGAAGAAAGGCTTTGCTATCGGCACGGTTTTTTCATCGAAGTACTTGGCAAAGACATGCGTCGTAAAGATGCCAAACGGAACAATAAAACGGATGGCGCTTAAAGCAAGCCACGTAAGGCCCACAATGCCTATGATCTCCGGGACGGCACGTTTCTTTTTTGCGCGCAAAGCCAGGGAGATGCTTGCCAATGATACCAATATGACGATTGAGGTCTCGAGTGGTGCAGAAAAAAGCGGCATCCATTCGCCGATAGTAGGGAGATTGTTACTTGTAGCATGGAGGAGCGTTTCCTCATAGAGTCTCACGCCAAAAGGATTGAGAAGCGGGGTAATCGTTGAGAAAAGCAAGACAATGCCCTTTGATTGCCAAAATCCTTCAGTTTTTTGGTGCAAAGCCCAAGCGAGGACTCCCTCCGCAAGCCACATGCCCCAGAGAAGGAAAAGCCCCAGAACAAAGCCTCCGTGGGTATTCGCCCATATCCAAAAGACAACCGGAAGCCATGGGCGCCATTTTCCCTCTGAAATAACGATCGCGATCGCAAAAAAGACCGCGGAGAGGGTCTGCGCGCGAAATCCGGCAATAAACATCGGCTGGGTATGCAGGAAAAATACGGCTGCGATGGGAGCGAGAAAAAACAGAGCATCCCGGCGCCTGGACCAAGAGACAATGACGAAAGTGGCAACAGTAGCAAGGGCTGCGGAAAGAGAGATGCCTAAAAACCCCGTCATCCGGAAGAGGGGGAAAAGGATGGCATCATAGCCCCAGGAGGCCTCGACCCACTGATAGCCCGGCCAGACGAAGCTTATGATATTCTCCCGCAGGACGCTTCCGGTCTGCCAGAAATACTGGCCGTATCGCAGGTGCCAGCCAAGATCCAAATCCACGGGGACACCCAAGGCAAGAACGAATAGGGCAGCGGTCAGGAGGATGTACGTCCAGGGAATGTGGTTTATCCCCCTTCGCGGAAAACCACGAGCGTACGCTCGTGGCTGAACGCGAAGCGTTTTCCGCTTCCTCCTTCGTTCGCCTGTCGGCAGACTTCGGAAGGACACGGTCGGCGGGATTTCGCTCCCCGACGAAGCGAGGGGAGAAGACACCACGGGCGTTAG
>CAYTZO010000010.1:11772-26774 GCA_964442525.1 uncultured Gammaproteobacteria bacterium | reverse complement strand
AATCTCGCCCGGTTTGCTCGCGCTCACGAACCTGATACAATAACCCCTGAGAAGGGCCGTAGTTAAATGGCATAACAGAGGTCTCCAAAACCTCTATTGGGGGTTCGATTCCCTCCGGCCCTGCCACAAGCAGTTTACATGCTTGCTACTAAACCTTATGAAGAAACCGACGATGCGAACTCCCTTTGGCCGCTACATCCAGTACTTAGACCGCGTGGAAGAAGGGATAAAAGACAAGGAAGAATTTGGCTCAATCCTCATCCTTTCCCTCGTTGAGGAAGTCGGTGAAATGGCCCGGGCATATCTTGCCCGGCACGGCAGAAAACCCACGAACCTCGCCGCTCAAGCGGATGAGACGTACGAGCAAGAACTCGGAGACATCATTGTAGCGGTTCTCCGGTTTGCCAGGATCAAAAACATCGATCTTCACAAACGCGTGATGTATACCTTGCGGAAAATTGCCCGCCGGAAGACACACCCGAAGGCGTAGGCTCCCCATGTCGACAATCTCCCACATCGCCCTTGGCTATCTGACAAGCCGATTTTTCGTGGCAAATGGGTGGCTCCCACACCTCCCAAACACATACCTCTCCGGTCTTATCTTTGCAAACCTTCCCGATATCGATGGCATTATTGCCCCCCGCCACCTCTACAGCCATCATGACCGGCTTAAAACCTATTCCCATTATCCTTCTACCTGGATCGGACTCCTTTCCTTGGTGAGTCTCGCCGCGCTTCCCTTTCGCCCTCCCTTCCTTGTTCCAACGCTTGTATTTATCGCGACCAATATCCTCGGGCATTTTTTCCTTGACACCTTCGCCCTCTATGGCGGCATCGCATGGCTTGGCCCCTGGAACAAGAAAAAATTCAGCTTCATCCCCCGTGCCCCGCGTCAACCAACCAATAACCGTCAGTGGGCTCTCTGGTATATCCGACACTGGGTAATCTATGTTGAATTGGTTATCTGGATCGTGGCGCTGGTTGTTTTCCTCCTAGAAGGAACCCGTTAGGGCTAGGGACAACTTTTCTCTCGGGCTCCAGCGGCCTAAACGAAATCAACGCTTCGCTTTGAAAATTTTAAACAGAGACGAACGGTGGTCGTAGCCGGAAGGATATGAAGTAGAGAGAAACGTTGCGAGGAAACTCTGTTGACCAAAGAGCTTTTTCATAAGCCGGCCCCAGCCTCGCCCCCAATACGTTGGCCAAATCCAGTGAAGAATGATCTCATGTCCGAGCTTGAGCGCGAAAAGGAGCCACAGAAAGGACGTCGGTGTCATCCAGCGGTTGTAATAGGCGGGCGGAATCAGGAGCCAAAGGAATGCCGACTCAAACAAATTAGGAAAAAATACGAGTATGCTTGGCCGCTTCGTTATCCAAAAAACGACGTGTCCGATCATCCGGTAAAAAAATAACCAGAAAAACAAGGGCATCCCGTTCACACCAGCGGCAACGACGAGTTCTGCGAGAAACGTGATGCTGTCAAGAACTTTATCCCAGAGATCATAGACAAGCTTATCGAGCCGGCCGAAAGTGAGGAGAAACCTGCCGTCCAAAATATCAAGAACGATTGATACGGCAAATCCCCAAAACGGAAATATGAGGATGCTCCCTGCGGCAAGCGCCCGTATGAGCGTAAAAGCGGCAACCCCCTTGTGGTGCCAGATATCGGTCCTGAGATCGGCACGAGACATATACGCCTTTAGCGCGGCCTTCCCCACCTTCTCCAGTTGGGGTTAACCGCTCCCAGTTGCATGATGTCGTCGACGATATCAAAGAGATAGTGGAGAATCATGGCGCCAAAAAGGACTACTCCCATGCGCCAGTCAACAAACGAAGCGGCAATCGAAAAGAGAAAGAGAAGCCCCACGACGTAGATGTTGTGGTAGGAGAGATTTGTATTAAATTTATGACCGGTCGCGAGAAAATACGCAAGCATCCGCCACTGTCGCTTCTTAAAGTACGAAACCATGGTCTTGGTGTAACTGTCATGCCTTCCGTAACCAAAAAAATAGTTAAAGTGGTCAATATCGGGAATCATGGAACCAATGATAGCGGTCCAAATCCATCTGGGATTAAACGACTGCCACCGCTCACGCAGAAACCACGCCCACACCAAACCAATCAGGACATGGTAAAGCATGTGCCGCGCCTGCCAGGTAATAAATGCCAGCCCACGAATTCTCGCAAGACTCATCCGCATACGTGTATCGTAAAAGAAGTTTCGCTGCTCTGCAAGGAGACGGCGAGACAAAATGCTTTCGCCGCACTGGTTAAGCGTTCTTTCAAAGCTTGAGACCCTTGAGGTATCTGCGGAAGTCGCCGTTGAGGTCTTTGTGGGCGAGTGCAAACTCGACCACGGTTTTCAGGTATTCCAGTTTATTGCCCGTGTCGTAGTATTTACCGTTGACGATTTCACAGGCATACACCGGGCGGCTTTTCATAAGTTCTTTAATCGCGTCGGGAAGCCAAAATTCTCCGCCCTTGCCGGGTTTTAAGGCGTCAAGAATTGGGAAAATATCCGGCGTGAGGACGTAACACCCGTGGGCCGCCATTGTGCTCGGCGCTTCTTCTACGCTCGGTTTTTCGATGAGTTTCTTTATCTGCCAGACATTTTTCTCTACGTTAATTGCGTCCACTATGCCGTATCTGCTCGTGTCTTCTTTCGGGACGCGGACCGCGGAGATCACGGGATCGCCGTATTTGGCAAATACATCGATGCACTGTTTGGCCCGCGGAGGGTGGCTGTAGATAAACTCATCACCCCAGATGGCGACAAAGGGCTCGTCTCCGATGACGTTTTTCGCGCACAGAACCGGCGTTGCGTTGCCGTAGGGGCCTTTCTGGCGGATATAGATAAAATTAGCTAGCTCCGCCGTCCGTTTGACCTCTGCCATGAGTTCGTGCTTCCCCTGTTCTTCAAGGATCTGCAGAAGTTCATTGGGATAATCGAAGTGGTCCTCAATCGCCCGCTTATGCCAACCGGTAACAATGATGATATCGGTTATCCCGCTTGCGACGAGCTCTTCAACAACGTACTGGATCACGGGCTTATCGACAATCGGAAGCATCTCTTTGGGCATTGCTTTGGTCTGAGGAAGAAAGCGCGTCCCAAAGCCAGCGGCGGGGATAACTGCTTTTCTGATTTTGCCGGTGCTGTTCATAACACGTATCTGTAATTTTATCTGTGGTGCACTGGTATTGTCAATTTGCTAAGATGATTTTAGGCCTCAACATATGAAAAAAGGTGTGGCATTGTTGTTTATTTTTGGACTGTTTGCCGGCATGGTTACCCCGGTTTTTGCACAGGTGCCGACGCCCACGCCGCGCGAGGGGGGCAGCCACAACACCATCGTGCAGATGGAGCTTGATACCTCCACCGCCGTGAAGGCGCTTGCCGGAACCCTCGTGGGATTTAATGTTGCGGGAGACGTCATCCCCCTCGTCGTCTCCCCCAATACGCTTAACTACACTAACATGGCCCCCTTTAACATCTGGCTTAAACCGGCCTTCACCAATCTCCAGTCCGGCTGGTATACGGCCAATAACAAAATTATTCCCTTTACCGAAGCAAATGTAGAAAGCGCCAAATACTGCGCGAAACTGACGATTAACTCTCCCTATACCAATCCGTCGAACCTGTCACTCTACTATCTCACGGAAAACACCACGCAGATCTCTCAGAATATCCCCTGGACGCAGGATCTTTATACCTATGCCCAGCTTTTGGGCTCTGTTATGAGCGGTTACAGAAAAACCGCCAATGCCGAGGGTAAACTCGAGTACAACAAACCCAAAGACATTTTAGCCAAAATATACAAAGACGATTGCGGCGGCACCGCCGTGGGGGTTGAGCGCTCACCGGCGAGCGTCGATGTTACCAGCCGCGCCGTGTTCCCCGCCGGCTCGGCGATACAGGGTGCGGTAAGCGTTACCCAATACGTGCAGAAACTCATCGACGGCGTCCTCACCTGGGTTTTGGATACCCTCGACATCAAAATGAAACTGGTATTGTGGAAAAAATCGTCCATGTCATGGTCAGGATTTTTGTGCCTCCTTGGATACGGCTGCGGCATCCGTGAAAGCGCTGACGTCGTTACCAAACATTCCATAACCCCCGACGACGGCTTTTCCGCCATGTGGGTTTCTGCAAAACAAAAAAAAGACAACGTTGGCCCGGGGAGCGAGTCCAATGCGGTGAAAATCCTGGGCAGCGTCAGCGAGGAAATCAAATACCAAAATCCGGAAACCGGCATTAACAAAGCCTACGAAGGCATGCGCCAAAGCGCCTGCTCGTTTACCGCCTATAACCTCATCCCTGATTATAAAATCGGCGGCACCATCCCCATCGCCGATGCCTGCACACCCCCATCTCCAACGCCCCCGCCGGGCGTATGTTTAAGTAGCTGGGGTGATATCACCAAAAACCTCAAGGGCGCCGCCGGCAAAGCGGCAAGAACCTACGCTCAGTACTTCCCTATTTCAAAAGAACAGCTGCAAGCCATGCTCAACGTCATTTTTGATATTGAAGTTCGTAACGACAACACCCTCAATCCCGACTTGGGTGGAACCTGGTCATGCCAAGAAAATTCGGCAACTGCCGCGGGACCGTTTCAAATTAAAACAGGAACATATAAAAGTATCACGAATAACTGCACAAATGAGTATATTAATGATGATATCAAGAATTGTACGGCACCGGGCCTGAGCCGTTGTGATGTTTTTGACGCAGCTGAACTTGCGGTGCGGGCGCTTCTTTTCTCGGCCGGGCGTTGGGTATACACACCAAATCAATGCGGAAACAACCGTGCAGTAAAAATCTCTTCTCTCTCCGAGCTCTATACGGCAGTCTGTAACTTCGGAACCGGCGTCGGTGTGCCAATGCCCAATCTTGGAGGAAAAACTTACTGTGAATATGTCTTTGATGCCGTGGGCCTGCCGAAACCATGAACGCATTGACACTATTTTTTTCACGAGGTAGAGTAAGGACATGAAGAAACATACATCGCTTTTAACGAAAGCTGATATTGACTGGTTGGTAGATTCAATGAAGCTGGTATTTCCGACGAATGAAAAGTTTGACAAAAAGGTAGATCGGCTTGACGAAAAACTTGATACGTTCATTGGCGAAATGAAGGCTTTTCGTGAGGAACAAATGCTTCATGCGGGTCAACACAGACAAATCAATGACCGGTTTGATAGGCTTGAAAAGAAGGTTGGTATTGCTACTCAATCATAGAAGTGCTTTACAAATATCCTGCATTTTTGTTACTATACAAGCGTTGTCCCCGGGGAGGGGGCTTTTTGTAGCAGCAGTTTACGAAGTAATGAGTAAATACTGCTGCACAATCCCCCGAAGCCTTGGCGTAGGGGGATGTACCAAATATTATGGAAAAACCATACGTGCCTAGTATTCCAAATGTCTCGCCGATAAAGTTCATTTCTGAGGTCATTGCGGAGCTCAAAAAGGTAACCTGGCCGACGCGGGAGGAAACAGTCAAACTTACCGCCGTGGTCATCGTTATTTCGCTTATCGTCGGCGCATTTATCGGCGGACTCGACGCAATAATGGTCAAAATCACGTCCCTGCTGTTTCAGCGATAATGACAAAAACACGGTAACAATTTAACAATGCAATAATACTATGGATAACCCAACAACCCAACCAAAGGAGACAACAGTTACACTAGCACCGGAGGATAAAGGCCGGTGGTACGTTGTCCACACCTACTCAGGACATGAAAATAAGGTCGCGACCAACCTCAGGCAGCGCATAGAGACCCAAAAGCTTTCCCATAAAATTTTTGATATTGTAGTGCCCACCCGCAACGTGGTGACGGTCCGCCACGGCAAAAAAGAAGAGGTTAAGGAAAAAATTTTCCCGGGCTATATTCTGGTCCGCATGATTCTTGATGATGACAGCTGGCTTGCCGTCCGCACGACCCAAGGAGTCACCGCGTTCGTAGGGGCCGGTAACAAACCGACGCCCATCTCCGATAAAGAAGTCGAGGCAATCAAGAAGTTTATGGCCATGGAAGCGCCCAAGTATAAAGCAACTTTCTCGGTCGGCGAAGCGGTCAAGATCGTCGACGGCCCCTTTGCCGACTTTTTGGGTACGGTTGACACGATTGACGAGGAAAAGGGAAAGATCAAAGTCCTCGTCTCCATCTTCGGCCGGGAAACTCCGGTCGAGTTAGACTTCTTACAGGTTTCCAAACTTTAAACCTAGCGTTCTCCGAGCGAGATTTCCTTTTTTGAGCACCGTCATGCGCAAGTTCTCCCAGAGGGCGGCATAAAAAGAGGACTTCGTTCTAGAGCGGCCAGCCGAGCGCTGTGGTCGGTATGCCGTGGTTCTCGTCCCGTCAAGGTCCGGATCGCGGCATATCTCCATCGTCGCTCCTTTGCCGAGGCCGTGACGGGACTCGAAACGGCACACCTCCCCGCGCAAGAAAAACTCAATTCGGCTGGCCTTGGTTTATTGAGAGAGAAGACACAAGCCTGTTTGACGGATGCGCAAAAAAAGCGAAACCGAGCAATCGGAGCGTTATTGCGAAGACCTGTAGAGCACGTAGCCGCCAAAGACCACGGCGACAATGACCATAATAAGAAGTATTGTGCCGAATGAAAATCCCCCGCCTGCAGCCACGGTAAAGGCCTGGCTCACCTGGCCCTGACTATTGTCCTTGGTCGCAACAACCAAAAGTTGCTTCGCGCCTGCGGAAAGCTTTTTGGGAAGCTTAAACTCCCAGCGTCCGTTGTCATCCGCCCATGCGTCGCCCCCCACGCCGTCCGGTGAAACGGTAATCGTAACTTTTGCGCCAGGCGCAGTCGTGCCAGAGAGAGTAATTTGACTTCCCGCAACCTGGCGTGCATCCGTAAACGGCGCGATGGTTACAGGCAGACCTCCGGTGGCTCCCGCAGGCAGCGGCCCCGGTGAGGGACTCGTGAGCGCCAAAAATCCCGTTCCTCCCTGACAAATACACGTTTGTTTGTCCTGACAGCTCGGATTTCTGCAGGCGCGGTAAAGCCCGGCAAACATGGAGGTACACACGAGCCCGCCGGGACAATCTGTATTTGTTGAACATCCCCGTCCGCAGTAATCAAGGGGATTGACCGGTGTGGGAGTAGGCGTATTAGTCGGGGTGTAGTAATAGTACTGGTATGGAGTCGAGGTAGGATACGGGGTTGAGGTCGGGTATGGGGTTGAGGTCGGATAAGGCGTACTCGTAGGGTACGGAGTCGCGGTAGGAGCCGGAGTATTGGTTGGCGTAGGAACGGGCGTATTGGTCGGCGTCGCGGTGGTGCCACAGGGACTTTGGTACGGCGGCGATCCCGCACACTTGGTCATGTCAGTCGTCCACTTAGCGCCCGGTGCAGGACAGCAGTATTGCTGGCCCCCACACATTCCGATCCGTCCGGTGGTGGTACAAATCTGCTGATCGCCGTTTGCATCACAACTCGTGACGTCGCTCGCGCAATTGGTAATCTGCCAGATGGGAGGATTTTTCTGCCACTGGACATTCTGACAGCCGTTGTCATTGCAACTGGCAGCCCGCGGCGGCGTAGGGGTTGGCTGACTGACCGCCCGCATGGTGAGGATAATTGCACCGATAAGAATGACAAAAATGGTAAGCGTCCACCATGCCGGCGCGCGTACCTGCCATGGGAGAACTGTCCGTGACTTCCTTGAGGGTGACGATCTCCGTCGCATCCGTTTCTTTGCCATAATCGTATTCTTTCCCCATCATGAACGAAATGAGGCAATTTTGCAAGATGGATGGAACGCTTGTGGTAATAATTGTTATAGGATATAATAAAAATTTATGGGAAAAGAAACTGGCGGCTGCCTGGGCGCGGCAACAGGGTTTTTTGAAGTTGCCGGCGCATCCGGTGTTGCTTTATTTATTGACAAGCTCCTCTCGCCTGCCTTCTTTAATCAGGCGCTCGCGCTCAAAAGATCTGGCCAAGTGCTCCAAGCGGAGCTTGCGGCAAGGGCCTGGGCTTTTACGAGCGTTCCTCCTGAACACGCCTGGACGCAGTGGCTCGGTGCGGGAATGGTCGTCACATCCACAATCGACCGATTCCAGCACAGACAGGCTCAGCCGGCGGAAGCATTTGTCGTCGGTGCTTCGCTTCTGTTTACGCCTCAGGCCGTGGTTTTCGCCCTAGAACACCCTGAATGGATGGGCGGTTTCCAAACGGTTGCCGTTGGGCTATCGGTAGGGATTGCGATTGCCGAGGGCGGCAGGATGCTCTGGGGAATTTTCTCCCGCGCGCGCCACAAAGCCGAGGCCAACGCGCCCATTATTATAGACCCCGATCCACAAACTGATGTCTTTGAGCCCATGCCTTCAAAAGAAGATTTATACAGCAACCCAAAAGTACAAGAGATCTTTGCCTTCTACCGTGGCCTTATTAAACCCGTAGTGAGGGAGGGAATGAAGAAGGTCCGGAGGGACGGGGGCCTCTCGGAATATGCCCAGGTCGAAGCAAACAGGGCGCAAGCATACATCGATATGATGAAAGAAGAAATTGAACAGAAACTTCATCTCGAGCCTGGTTCACTTGACGAAGCGCCCAGAGCAAAGCCGAGGCCTTGACTTTTCCCTTCTTCTTTTTGTAGGAATAAACCTTTCTATGACAATAAATTTCAACATAGACCGACGTATCCGAAGCTATCTCTTGAGCAGACTCCCAGAGAATAATAACCTCGACTTTAGTGTACCGGTCGAAGACATTATAAAGGCAGTACCAGGGGTCCGACCAAGCGAAGTGGTAGAACAAATTCGTCATCTTTATGTCGGTGTCTGGTGGTTTTCTACGGATCACGGAGAGCCTGTTGCCGAAGAAACTGTCACGCGCAGGAGCATCATTCGGCCGACGAAGGGGTGGACGCTTGATGAACTTCGGGATGCCTTGGAAAAACCTCCTATCATGTCCGAACGAAAACAGCCCCCTGATGCACGTGAGTACCGGCGAAGACAGGAACGTTGGTAATTGGCCTCTATATACAAAATTAATCAGGTATGGTATAGTTACCGTACCACCGCAAAGTGGAAGAAACCGAATCTAGGTTTCGAAGCGACCTCTTAATCCTCGTATTGGGTCCCCTTCGAACCAACTTCCGTTTCTCAAAAATATGGCCGCTAAGAAGGTTAAAACCATCATTAAGCTCAATCTTCCCGCAGGAGAAGCGACGCCTGCTCCCCCTGTCGGTCCCGCGCTCGGCCAGCACGGACTCCCTATTATGGAGTTTGTTAAGGCATATAACGAGCGCACAGCCAAGATGAAAGGACAGACAATTCCGGCCGTTATCACCGTCTACGTTGACCGCACATTCAGCTTTATCACCAAACTTCCGCCCGTTGCCGCAATGATCAAAAAGACTCTTGGGCTAGAAAAAGGCAGCGGCAAGCCAAGCAGAGAATCCGCCGGCAAGATCACTAAGGCGCAGATCGAGACGATTGCCAAAGAGAAACTGCCTGACCTCAATACCGATGACGTGAAACAGGCGATGAAAGTCGTTGAAGGAACAGCCCGTTCAATGGGTATTCAGGTAGAATAATATGGGAAAAATTCGTGTCGCAACACTGGGCAGCGAAGAAGAAAAAGAGCAGAAACGCCGGGCCGAGGCGCGCCGACAGACCAAAAAAAGTAAGAAAGAAAAAGTCGAAGGCGTTGGGCTCAAGGGCGGAGAACGCGTGGCAGTCGTCGAAGGTGAGGACATAAAACCCGAGTTTAAGAAGCTCGTCGAAGAGGTGGAAAAACAAGAGGGCCAGAAAGAAAGCAAAAAAACAAAAAAGGCAAAAGTAAAAGTCCGTTCAAAGCGCTATCAGGAGGCGGCCAAGCTCGTTGACCACAACAAGTTTTATCCCATAAGCGATGCCATTGATCTCGTCAAAAAAACGAGCCTCACGAAATTTGACGGCACCATAGAACTTCACATCAACCTTAATCCCCTCTCTCTTGGCGAAAAGAAAGACTTCCGCACAAATATAAGCCTTCCCCATGGCACAGGAAAGGAGATACGAGTAGCGATTGCCGATGACAAAATTTTAGCAGAAGTCGCGGCGGGAAAAATCAATTTTGATGTCCTGGTCGCCCATCCAAGCATGATGCCCAGCTTAGCCAAAGTCGCCCGCATTTTGGGTCCCAAGGGGCTCATGCCCAATCCCAAAACAGGAACGGTCGGACCTGACCCGGAACGGCTCGCCCTGAGCTTGTCGAAGGGCAAGGTCAACGTCAAAACAGAGCCTGGTAATCCGATTCTTCACCTCAGTGTAGGCAAGGCTTCGTTTGATGATGGCAAGCTTTCCGAAAACGTAAGCGCAGCCCTTGATGCGATCGGCCGCGGCAAAATCCTCAAAGCTACCCTTTCTGCCACCATGGGGCCTGGGATTAAGATTGCCGTCACATAAAAATCCTCAAACTTTACAAGATTTGGGCTTCATGGTAAGGTAATGGCATATGGCTTCCTCGCTCGCGAGAATTGCTGAAATACAGCCTACACCACAACTTGTCATGCCTCCCCTAAGTTTTCTCGAAGAACAAGGGACATTGGGCAGGGTGCGTCTCCAGATTGAAAGTCTTCAAAAACAGGGCAAGAAAATCCACCCTGATTTTTTACCTCTTACTATTTCTCACGCACTTTTTCGCATTATGCCGGATGCAAAACCAACAGAACGTCAAGAAAAACTTAAGATTGCCCTCACGAGAACGGCACTTGATAACATGAGATTGAAACCGGAAGATGCGCAAGCTGCATTAGAACGGCTTCAAAAACTGGCCGCGGAGGCGGCTACAAAGGCAAAAAAGTAAATTGACGGAGGCCTTGCACAGGCAATCTATTTACGTTATACTACTATTATCCTAAAGACCGTAGGCAGTCCAGAAGGATACAAGACCTACCGAGGGATTTCACGGGCGATAAGAAATAAGCAGTAAGCCATTTCTCCGTATCGCTATAAATCTCACGGTAGTGAGATTTTTTTATGCCAACTCAGAAAAAAATTGATACCGTCAAAGCGCTCACCGATAAGGTTACTAAGGCGAAAGCACTTATTTTGACCGACTATCGAGGTCTCAAGCATAAGCAATTTGAGGAAGTAAGAAAATTACTCAAAAAGCTTAATTCAGAGCTTGTAGTGGCCAAAAACAGACTTCTCCTCCGTGCGTTATCTGACAGGGGAAAGGAACTCGAAAAAACCCTTCAGGAGCCGACGGCGACTCTCTTTGCCTATGGCGACGAAGTCTCCCCTCTCAGGGAACTTCTCAAGTACTTTAAAGCCGCAGGGGCAGGTAAAGCCAAGGGCGGACTTCTCGGCGTTCAGATCCTCTCTAGCGAGGAAGTTGCGCGCCTAGCGACCCTTCCTTCAAGAGAAGGGCTCTTGGGCCTGCTTGCCGGTCAGCTCAAAGCGCCCATTTCGGGCCTTCACAGAGCGCTTAGTTGGAACATCAATAAATTGGTATTGGCCTTAAACGCCGTTAAAAGTACTAAGTCCATTAATTAGTAACATTTTCCTGAAAGGAGGTGTTATGGCAAAATTAACCAAAGATGAATTTCTCAAAGCAGTTAGTGAAATGTCCGTATTGGAGCTAGCTGATCTGGTCAAGGCACTCGAGGAAAAATTCGGCGTATCAGCGATGCCCGCGGCAGTAGCCGCACCCGCGGCGGGAGCTGCCCCAGCTGATTCTTCCGAGCCGAAAGAAGAACAGACGGTATTTAACGTCATTTTGGCAAATGCCGGAACAAATAAAATCGGCGTCATCAAGGCAATCAGAGAGCTGGTTCCGACATTGGGACTTCAGGACGCGAAAACTTTAGCCGAATCTGCCCCAAAGGAAGTCTTGACTGGGGTAAATAAGTCAACTGCTGAAGAAGCCAAGAAAAAACTGGAAGCGGCAGGAGCAAAGGTTGAGCTCAAGTAAGCAGTCAATATATTTTCAAAAAAATCTCCCTTACCGGAGATTTTTTTGTGGCAATGATCAAACAATAACAATATAGATCGTACTAATAGAATCCTTTTGATCTATCTTGACAACATCTGACCTAGGGTGTACCGTTATGATAATTAATGATCCCCTCCTTCGCTAAAGCTTCGGAGGGCAAGCCTGCTCAGGAGTTGGCGCTTACACTTAGTCTTATCTTCCCTAAGCCTAAGCCCTAAGCACTAAGAACTATTTATGGCATTTGGTGACCAATGGCCGGACCTGTTAACGGTCCGCGAAGTAGCAAAAATCCTGCGCGTCTCGCCCCTTACCATCAAACGTTGGGGCAAACGGGGGAAACTTCCCGCGATCAGAATAAATTCCCGCGGAGACAGACGATACAAAAAAGACGCCGTCCTGTGGCTCTTGGGGCAACAGACCAAAACTACGGTTTAAGAAAACTTCATTTCTTTGAGGGTTTTGGCGGCCTCGATCGGGTCGGTGATATTAACCGAAAGCCCCGTACCCAACTCAAAACCCGCCCGGTATACCAACCGCGGCGTAATGCGGACATACCAGTTTTCTTTGTGGTAAATATAGTAGTTATAAACAAATGCTCCTTGCGTTGCATTAAGTCCCGGCAGCCCGCCTGCGGCGACTTTCGCAAGCTTCTGGAGCGTCAACTGCAATACAGAGGCTAAATCTATTACTTCTTTATCGCTAATTTGCCCGAATTTGACGCCGTCTTCTTTTGGAGCAATCCATACCTCAAACGGCCATTGGGAAAAATCCGGACAGTAGGTAATAAACGCCTTGCTCTCGTCCACCGTATTGACAATCGGCTCACGTACCAGGGTATCGAGGTTTATTTGCTTCGGAATAACGGCGAGCTGACTATGCGGGTGTTTGAGAGAAGCTCCGGCGTGCATGCCGTGATTACAGAAGATAAGCACGTTCCCGTCATCCTGGTGCGCGAGGAACCTGTCCCGGTAGGCTGTCAGGATCCGTATTACCTGCTCCATCGGCAGCTCTTCAATATCTTTGGTGTCATCGGGACTGTGGATAATCACTTCGTGGATGTCCGTAATCGGGAATTTATTGGGCACGACGCGCACGAGCCACCCCGGTTTATCCTTTTGTCCCGGACCGATACGATAGACTTCCGGCGGGGTTTCCTCTTCGTGCCCGACGCAAAAAGGGCAACCGGGCGCCTTGGTCTGACCGTTTCCTTCGGGTCGGTGCGTGCGCGTGGGAGCAATAATCACCCACCGCTGCGTTTTAATGTCGGGAACGTATTTGGCCACGTATTTATTATTGGATGAATTGCCCCAGAAGTGCAATAGCTTCTTTCTTCTTTTGGTCAGTTACCACAACCTCCACGAGTCCCGAAACAATTGGTCCACAACCAAAAACCGCAAGAGCGGGCTGGCCATAGTAGAGAACGCTTCCCTCCCGCGCATACGCAATCGCTGGAAGAGCGAGGAGGTCTTCCTCGCCGTCAACTTCAATAACCTTCGATTTCCTAATCGCACTCATTGCGCTTTTACTGATATACCCGGGACCGCTTTTCACCTTTTTACTGTGGGTAAACAGCGACTGATATTTTCTCAGTCCAAAAAATGGTTTTCGGCCTACTTTGTTGTCTATAATTATGAGGGCAGGCATGAGTCCTGCATCGAGAACGGTTTTGGTTGCCACGTCGCCCACGGTGATAAGAGCATCGTTGGCATGCCTGGTAAAAGAATCGGCAATACCATTCCCTGAAAGAACCAACCCCATGGGCTGTTGCAGCTCCGGTCTCAGGCGATCAGGGAGGATGAGTCTTCCTTCCGCGTCGATTTCGCCATTCCTGACTCTGGTACTTGAGATCGGCTGTTGATCCTCTCCCATAACCAGCGGCACTTCAACCAACGTCAGGGCGGGAAGGTTCCTTTTTTGGCGCAAAGCATTAATTTCTTCTCCTCTCTTTTTGTTGTCTGCCGTTACCAGAAGAGCTCCCGCTTGGGAGAACGACGCGGCAGGCTCATGGGGATCGTCAATCGGAATAATCGTCGACCTTTTATCAAATTTTTTTATTTTTAGCCATAGTTCAAGCTGTTTTTTTCTCTTTGAAAATTTCAAATTGAAAATTTTAAATTTCTTGACGAACTTGTCCGAGGTTAATCCGATCGTAACCCTTTTGCCCTGTCTGAATGCCTCGGAAAGGAAAACCCGGTGTCCTTTGTGCAGCCCATCAAACGTGCCGGCTACAAAGGTATGTGGAAACTTCATAGTTAACTGGAAACCATCGCCTTCCAATCTTCCCAGAAGCGGACGAGTCCGGCATCGGTAAGCTCATGCCTGAGGTCATACTCCCTCCAGTCTTTATCAAGCGTGAGTTCCCTATAGGGAATTTCCGCGAGCCCGGGAACGTCGTAGATGAAATCAGTCGGAGGCAATGCAAACTTTTGATCCGCCCATTGCGTGAATATCTTAAACGGGATGGAAATAATGTCGCTTTTGAGCCAAAGGGCGTAGTGTACGTGCTTGAGACTCCTTACTGAGGCGGTAAGCACTTTGACGTGCCCGTCGCCGAGAGCCCGGTACATCTCAAGGATATTCGCAACAACATCCATACCGTTCTCTCTCCGGTCATCAAGCCGTCCGACAAAGGGCGAAATAAACACTTCTTTTTCCGGATGATGGGTTTTGGTCGCCACATAGACTGCCGCAGCCTGCTCCTGGGAAAAATTAAGGGTAACGTTCACCGGCCCCTCCTGGCAAAAAATTTCTGCTGCGGCCAGCCCCTTTTCCGTGCAAGGAAATTTAATACTCGCATTCGGTATCCAGGTTATCCGGTCGCGGGCCTGCGAGAGCATTTGTTCGGAGGTGAGCGTTGCCGGATCGCCAAGAACCTGGATTGATATAGAGCCCTCAGGAATGATTTTGCTCATTTCCGTCACGACCCGCCGGTATTCCCCCACTGCTTCTTCCATAGTAACTTTCGTCCCGGCGTGTTTACCGGCGAAATTCTTGGCAATGAGCGTCGGATTGGTCGTCTGTCCGTCGAGACCATGATAGCCGGCTTTTTTGAGGAT
>CAYTZO010000010.1:9894-11672 GCA_964442525.1 uncultured Gammaproteobacteria bacterium | reverse complement strand
GCTTTTGCCGAAATTCCCTCGTAGTCGAGAAGCTCATCGGCTTTGCCGGAACGGGGAGGTTTGGTGACGGCGAGGTGTTTTATGGGGATACTCGGGCTGTCGGCAAGGGCGCAGATCACTGCCTCCCCGAGTCCCCCCTCGGGATAATGATCCTCGACGACAATGATAACAGTTGAGTCTTTTGCCGCTTTGTGCAGGGCCTTTGCATCGATGGGTTTTACCGAGTAACAGTCAAGAACACGGACCGCAATCCCCTCTACCGCAAGCTGCGTCTGCGCCCTGAGCGCCTCGTGGACGGTAATGCCCGCCCCGACGATGGTGGCGGCAAACTTCCCGGAGTTTCGGACGCTTGAAATGTGGTGCTGCCTGGACCCGCCAATCGGAAACTGATCATATTTTGTATACAGTATGGGAGTAGCCGGACGGGTCGTGCGGATATAGGAGATGCCCGTAGTTCGTTTGACAAGTTCTTCCGTCAGTCGTTCGCTGCTGACCCCGTCAGAGGGGTAAACGACTACTGAGTTGGGAAGACTCCGAAAGAGCGCCAAATCCTCGAGTCCCATCTGACTCGGGCCGTCTTCACCAATCGAAACACCAGCGTGAGAACCACAAATAACGAGTGGTAGCTGGGAAATTGCCGCCATCCGAATCTGGTCATGTGCGCGCGTGAGGAAACACGCGAAACTTGCCGCGACTGACTTAAGCCCCCTCGCGGCCGCACCGGTAGCAACGCCGATCATATTTTGCTCGGCAATATACATCTGAAAAAACCGGTCGGGAAATGCCTTTTCAAACTCCTCGGTATGGGTCGAATTTTTCACATCGCCGTCAAAAACTACGAGATTTTCCATCACCGCACCGATGCGGGCAAGGGCATTGCCAAAGGCCTTCCGTGTCGCCACGGGTTTATCCGTATCATAAGAAAAGGGTGGAAAGTGTATTGCGGGTAGCCCCGGCAGGCCATGAGGCAAAAATCCCCGGTTTTCCTTTTGAGAGGACGCCGTAACGGTGCCACGGAGTCTCGTATCCACGTCGCCGAGTTCTTTGAGGGCGAGCGTTAGCTCTGTTTTAGAAAGCGCCTTCCCGTGCCAGCCGTTTTTCCCTTCGAGAAATGAGACGCCTTTGCCTTTCACGGTTTTTGCGAGAATAATCGTGGGCTTTCCCCTTGTCTTCATCGCCTTCCTGAGAGCCGAATCAACCTGTCTAAGACTATTGCCGCTGCCTACCACGATCGTCCGCCATCCAAATGCGCTGAAGCGTTTTTGATACGAGGCAATGTCATAGCCGTACATCGTGTCTTCGGACTGCCCCAGACGGTTAATGTCGGCAAGGGCCACGAGGTTATCAAGTTTCTGTTTGGCCGCCCAGGAGGCCGCTTCCCAAACCGATCCTTCGGCAAGCTCGCCGTCACCAAGAAGGACGTATACGCGCGGAGGGGTTCCCTTGTGCTGACGCCGCAATGCAAGCGCCTCACCCGCTCCAACGGAGAGTCCCTGGCCAAGCGATCCGGTCGGCACTTCGGTATAGAGAAAGCGCATGCTCGGATGCCCCTCAAGGGGACTGTCGAATAAACGATATTTGGCCAGTTCCCCTTCCGAGATCGCGCCGGCTGCCGCGTAAAGGGCATAAAAGAGGGGCGAGGCATGGCCTTTACTGAATATCACGCGGTCGTTGTTGGGATCTTTGGGATGGTGGAGGTCTGCCCGAAGGTATTTAAAAAACACCGTCGCCATCAGTTCTACCGCGGAGAGTGAGCTTGTGGGATGGCCTGAGCCGGC
>CAYTZO010000010.1:8599-9794 GCA_964442525.1 uncultured Gammaproteobacteria bacterium | reverse complement strand
CCATGCAGATTGTTCTGTCGGCCCATTTTGATATTGCTAGGCCCGTCCCGTTTATCACCCTGGACGAAGGGTGCATGAAGGGTTTAGTCGATAATTTTGCCGGAGTTTTCGCCAGCTGGGAAGCGCACAAAAAAACCGGAGTCCCCCTGTATCTGACCAATTTTGAGGAAACAGGATTTAAGGGCGCAAGAGAAGTTGCGAAAAAAATAGATAAAAATACTTTAGTTATCGTCGTCGATACCACCCGCGATGCAGGGAAATTCCCGGCCTACATCGGCAATGCGTATAACTTTGACCCTGCCCCTCTCAAGAAAAAATTTGCCAAAGACATCTTCTTTATGCCGGGCTATTTTGAGGAAACGGAAGATGAAACCTGGGTCTACGGACATGAGATGGGGCTTTCTGCTTTTTATTTTGGCGTCCCCATCCCCCATGAAAAAGACTACCACGCGACGGATAATATGATCGAGCTTCGGGCAATAAATAAATCCGCAGATGTTCTCTCGAGGCTTATTGAGGAGCTACTCCCTAAGCGGTCTTAAGCCGTTCGATGGCCTGGGCAATATGCTCTGGATCTTTAAAAAGATAACTTCCCGATACCAGTCGTGTGGCGCCCGCATCTTTGACGAGCCTGGCCGTTTCGTCACTGATGCCGCCGTCAACTTCGATCGGCAGATCCGGATGGTGAGCGTGGATTGCTTTGATCTTTTCAACGGCTTCAGGAAGAAACGGCTGACCGCCAAACCCGGCTTCAATAGTCATAACAAGTACAAAATCAACTTCTTCAAGGAAAGGTTCTACCTGTTCGAGTTCCGTGGGCCCATCGATCGCAATCCCCACTTCCACGCTCTCGTAGCGAGCCTCATCAAGGAAAAGCCGCGGATCAACCGACTCAACGTGAGCAATAATTCTTTTAAATCCCGCCTTGCCTGCGGGCCGAATGAAATTGTGAGGATTTGCGACCATCAGGTGTGCTTCCAGAGAAATTGACTTGCCAAGCTTTGTAAATTTGGAAAAGTCCATGAGAGTGGCGTTGGGAACAAGGGTATTATCAGCAAAATCAACCTGTATCCAGGAAACGAGCGGCGCGACGAGTTTGATTTTTCTCTCAATCTCGCCCCACTCTTTTTCGAGAATTGCGGGGATGACGTCAACCATTTTCCCTCCCCTCGATCTTCTTGAGTCTCCGCACCAT
>CAYTZO010000010.1:0-8499 GCA_964442525.1 uncultured Gammaproteobacteria bacterium | reverse complement strand
ACGTCGTAGCCTTCTGCCGTAAGCCAGCTCTTCAATTGCTCTTTAAGGGAAAAACCTCGGTGGTCGGCGCCGATATAAACCTTCATTTGCTTTACTCTATCCTGAAAGATCAATGTCTGTAAAGAGATCAATCTTGCCCATTTCCCGGATAATCCTCGCGGGAGTTTGGGGAAGGGAACCCTTTTGGGCGAGGGTTTTCTCTAGTGCCCGCTGTTTTTCTTTGCCGCAGACAAAGACGACCGCATGATCTACCCTGCGAAGAAACGGCAGGGTCACGGTAGTGCGGTTGGGATATGCGTTTTTTTCGGCCGCGTCATAGCTTACGACCCAATGATCCGGGTCGTCAAAAAGTTTCTGAAATTTTTGCGGGTCTTCCGGGAAAGGCATGATCCCTGCCGTGTGGCCATCCGGCCCGATGCCTAATGTAATAACAATTCTCCCCCGCCAATCCCGCAAATTTTTCTCGGTAAGATCCATCGGCTTTGCATTCTGAAAGAATTTTGTCTTTTGAAGATTAGCAAGGTTGTCTCCGCGTTCATCCAGAACAGAAGCTACTAAGTCACGTAAGGAACGTAAGTAACTTAAGATACTTAGGGAAGACCCTCCGGAAGATAAAAACAAAACTGGTTTTTGACTAAGAAGTTTTCCGAGAAACAGGCCTGCTTTTTCTGCTGCGTCACCGGCATTGCGGCAGAGGTGGGTGGTTATCATTTTTTCTTTACCTCGTGTCCGCCGAAGGCATTGCGAAGGCTGGCCACAAGTTTTGCAGTGAAGGACTGTTGAATCACTGGATCAGTCTGACTGCGGATCCGGTAGTCAAGAGATCTCTCAATAATCTCTACCGGCACTTCCTCTGCCTTGGCCTGAGCAATCGTTCCCACGGCATCGCCGGATTGCGCAATGTTGCCAACCACATTGTCAAGAGTAGGATTTTCGGCGAGCACATCCACGACCCGATCGAGCATAAAACCGGATAACAGCGTCCCCTTTTGCCAAAGTTTTGCAATGGCGAGTAAGTCAAGTTTATAGGGCGCTTTTGCCAAAACTCCGAATCCCTCTCCAAGCGACTGCATAATCCCGTATTCCGTGCCGTTGTGGATCATTTTAACAAAATGTCCGGCGCCGCCGGGTCCAAAGTAGGCGTACCCCCCACCGGGCTTGGCTAAACTTTCAAAAATCGGGACAACCGCATCGTAGGCGTTTTTATCGCCCCCTGCCATAATCGGATATCCCGCGGTCTCGCCGATAATGCCGCCGGAAACGCCAACGCCCAAAAATTTTATTCCCTTTTTCGCCGCTATCGCGCTTCGGCGCTCGCTGTCTTTAAAATTGCTGTTTCCGGCATCAATAACGATGTCGCCGGATTGGGCGAAATTCATCAGTTGCCCAAAGACCTCTTCCGTCGCAACACCAGAGGGCACCATGATCCAAAAAATTCGGGGCTTGGGAAGATTTTTTGCAAGCAGCTCAATACTCGGAAATGTTCCCGGCTGAGGAGTTCGGTTCCAGGCAAGCACAGTATGTTCAGCCGAAAGTTTGCGGGCAATGCGGCTGCCCATTTTCCCGAGGCCCAAAATGCCGATGGTCATACCCTTAGTCTAAGGCAATTACTTGGCCCGCTGCAAGGAGTCGGAAAGAGCAGCGTATTTGTCGTCGAGTGATTTGAATACGTCATCAGACACCAACCCCCGACCCCACGCCACGGCCAAATGGGTGCGGACAATGGCAACGAGTCCGATGGCGTCCAAAAGAATCTGCCGACCGAACCGGCGGTCCGCACGGGAGAGTCCGTCGGCAATTTTTGCGGCAACCGACGTGGCCGATTCGAGGACGTCCTCAACAATCTCTTCCTGCTCTCCCTCCCTGAGGGAATCAAAGGTGTCATGGGCTTCCATAAGCGCAACAAAGGAGGCCTGCCAGAGTTTGTCTTCGTGAAAGTTCATAGTACCCCCGTATCTTACGGTACAAGAGAGCACTTCGTCAATCTTCTGCCAAATACCAATGCCGCTGGTCTTTTTTGATAAATGTCTCGGCCTGTGCCGGCCCCAAGCTGCCGCCCGTGTACAAATGAAGCGGCGGGTTCTTCTCTTTCCAGCTATCGAGAACTCCGGAAACAAACCGCCAGGAGTATTCAACTTCATCGGAATGCGCAAAAAGCGTCTGGTCACCGCGGATTGCATCAAGAAGGAGCCGTTCATATTCCCCGTGACTCGGCAGCTCGCCGTGGCCGACCTGTTGCATTTCAATGCTAACCAGGTCCATGCCGAGTCCCCGTTTTTTAGCCATGAGCCGAAGGCTCATCCCGCGATCGGGGCTAATGCGCAAAACGAGCACGTTCCGTTTGACCTGCGGCTCGGGGAATAAGCAGAGAGGGCCGGTACAAACGACCGGCTTTTTAAAGTGAAGGGAAATTTCCGTGACCTTACTTTCCAGTTTTTTGCCGGTGCGCAGATAAAACGGGACGCCCTGCCAGCGCGGGATGTCGAGAGCGAGCTTAAGGCAGACAAACGTTTCGGTCGCCGAAGAAGGAGCAACGTTGATTTCCTTGGTATAGCCTACGTATTGACCCCGCACGGTCTGGCCGATATCTGCCGGCCCGATTGGCCGGATCGAAGACAAAACGTTTTGCCGGGCGCGGCGCAAATTCTGGCTATCGAACGCCTTCGGCTGGTCCATGGCGGTAAAAGCGAGCATCTGGAGCATATGGTTCTGTACGACATCGCGCAGTGCCCCGACGCCGTCGTAGAAACTCCCCCGCTTGCCGATGCCGTCCGGCTCGAGAAGCGAAATTTGCACATGATCAAGAAAGTCCCTGTTCCAGGTCGGTTCAAAAATACCGTTCGCAAAACGGACCGCGAGGATATTTTGAACGGTTTCTTTATCCAAATAGTGATCAATCCGGTAGATCTGCTTTTCAGCAAATATTCCGGAGAGAAGCTTTTCAAGCTCCCGGCTCGTTGCCAGATCTTTGCCGAACGGCTTCTCTATAAGGATGCGCGTAAACTCCGGCGTGTCCTGGCCGCAGCCTATCGAAAGCTTGCTCTCCTCAAGACGGGTGAGAATCGTTTCGTAGTGCTGGGGAGGGGTCGCGAGATAAAAAAATCGCGGGATACACGCGTGTGCCTGCCTGTCAAAAGCGGTAAGTTTGGCTACCAGCCGCCCGTAGAGCGCTTTATCCTCAAAAAACCCCTGTTCGTAAGAAACTTTCTGCGCAATGGCTTGCCAAATGTTGCTATCAAACGACCGCCCCACCGCTCCCTTTGCCTCACTCCCGATCATGGAGCGGAACTGGTCTTCTGAAATATCACGTCTTCCCACGCCGATAACAAACGGCGCAAACGGGATGTGGCCGCTTTCTACCAGGCGGTAGAGAGCGGGCGCAAGTTTTCTCGCCATGAGGTCTCCGGTTGCGCCAAAAACCACAAAAATGAACGAGGGGGCGTTTGCCACAGTTTTTACCGATTTATAGGCAAATTTTCACAGTTTTTACAAGTTTATACAAGTAGTTTAGCGTTTTATCTCGTGGGCGACGGGACTACGGTAGGACGAGAAGTCGGCAGAGGCGTCGGCGTACTGATCTGACCGGAGGCTGTTGCCGATTGGCCGATATTTACCGGCGCTACTTCGATAATTTTATTAAGAGCCGGCCGGTACAAAATCGCTTTTTTGGCGGTCGTATAGATAAGGACCCTGTCGCCGTTTTGGGAATTAAGGAAAAAGGCTTGGCTTCGGAGCTTGTCGGCATCGGTCACCGTTGCAATCGTGGGCTGTTCGTCTGCCGGCAGCTCAATAAGCTTCCCCACTGCATCAATAAGGTCTTTCGTCTGCGTCTGAGACAGTTCCACGGGGTTAGCGATCTGTTGCCGGGCAATTTGATATTTTCGGTAATAATAGACGGAAGGAACGCTTGCCGCCCCCAAGAGGATGACGATTCCAATGATACGGACCCATTTATTAGCAAAGAACGCTTTCATTATGTTTCCTTATTATAATGACCGCAGGTCGGATTGCAAGACTAAAAGGCAGTATAAAGAAACGGCAGCACGGGAGATGATTGGGCAAAAACAAGAAGGACTGCAATAATAAGAAGGGTGATAACAAACGGGATGATCCACCAGAGTCTCTCAGCCCACAGAAATTGCAAGAGCTCTTTGACGGTATTGAGTTTTTCCATAAGCTACTTAAGTATAACAAAATTCCCGAGAACCAACACGTCTAATCTACTTCTCATAAATGTCTTATACGCATCCTGGGGGCTATTGACGATCGGCTCGCCTTTGAGGTTAAAGGAAGTATTGAGGAGAACCGGACGCCTGGTTTTTTGGTAAAAAACTTCAAGAAGTTTGCGGTAACGGCCGGGATAGTCCTTCTCCACGGTCTGGATCCTGCTCGTGCCGTCTACGTGGGTGGTCGCCGCTGCAATCTTTTTGCCGACCGGCTTTGTTTGAAACGTGCCAAGCATGTAGGGACTAAGATTTGACTCGGTAATCTCGTAGTACACGCGTGCTTTTTCGGCCATGACGACCGGCGCAAACGGTCGGAACTCCTCCCGGAATTTAATTTTTTTGTTAACAATATCCTTCATCGCGGGACGAATCGGATCGGCAAGAATTGACCGGTGGCCCAGGGCCCTCGGCCCGAACTCTGCGCGGCCCTCAAACCAGCCGATGACTTTTCCTTTGATGAGTTCTCCTGTAACAAAGTTATAAAGGTTATAATCATTATAGCGTTTATAACGGACATCTTCTTTTTTGAGAAACTCTTCAATCTCCGCCCCGGTAAACTCTTCTCCCCAAAAAATATCTTTTAAGGAGTAGCGTTTTTTGTTTCCGAGTACATGGTGATATGCATAGAGCGCGGCGCCAACTGATGCGCCGTCATCTCCTGCCGCCGGGAAAATAAACAGACGCTTAAACGGCGTTTTTTTTGTTACTAAACCATTGACGACGCTATTAAGTGCCACGCCGCCGCCATAGACCAGGTTGGTTTCGCCGGTTTTTTTTGCAAGAACGTTCATCATGGTAAGAATAATCTCTTCTGTCACGTGCTGGATGGACGCCGCCAGATCAAACCGGTCACAACCGCTAAACTCTCTCGCAAACAGATCCGAATACATCGCCTTCGTGCTTTTGTGAAACAGGAAGTAGTTAAGATCCAGCGCAAGCGACCCGTCAGGGTATTGCCGGAAGGTTTTTTTTACCTTAGAGACGTACCGCGGCTTGCCGTACCCAGACAAACCCATCACTTTATATTCTCCGTCGTTTACCTCAAAGCCCAAAAATGCAGTAAAAGCCGAGTAAAGAAGGCCAACGGAATGGGGAAAACGCATTTCCGCAACAGGATACAAACGATTTCCTTGAGCAGTCCCCCAGCTCCCGGTCGTCCACTCGCCAACGGCATCGAGCGTCAGGTAAGCCGCCCGCTCAAAGGGGCTCGGGTAAAAGCTTGCCGCGGCATGGGAAAGATGTTGCGGCACAAAAAGCACACGATCAGGAGAAATTCCGAGCCGGCTTGCGATGGTTGATTTAATCCAAAGCTTTTCGGTAAGTTCACTTCGCATGGACTCCACAAACCACGACCGGGACCATGGTGCATAGGCGAGACTGACGGTAAGACTCCGTTCAAACTTTCGCATGGGTTTTTCATAAAAGACCACGTAGTCAAGATCGCGGACCCCGATCCTGCCTTGCCGGAGACAAAAGCGGATGGCGGAAGCCGGAAATTCGGCATCGTGTTTTTTTCTGGTGAATCGCTCTTCTTCTGATGCCGCAATGACCTTTCCATCGCGAACGAGTGAGACCGCGGCTTCATGGTAGTGGCAGGAAATGCCTAAAATATTCATGAAAATCAGTACTGCCTCCGCAGGTCATCTAACGAATCTGATGGGATTGACCATCTGCTCCAGTCGGCGGAAACGGACTTTTTTCCAAACAGTCTCCAGAGACCAGCCATCCAGGAAACAACCAGCCAGTAGACAAGGGAAAGGACGACAACCGCCTGAAAGCCGGCCAGCCGACGGGAAAAACTTTGGAATGATTCAAACAATGCCGAGTGCTTCATGGCCGTGCCGTAAAGAGACGATAGTTCAGTATATACGCCGCTGCGGCATCTGCAACTTTTTGATTCCCCAGGGCGGTCATATGAATATCCCAGGGATAAAAACACGAGAGACACTGCTCGGCGCGAAACTGGGGAAGAAGCGACAGGTACGAAAACCCCAGATCCTCTGCTACCTTTCCTATCGATTCGTCAGGACGAAACGTAACAAGCCGCGGATCTACCTTGAACCCGAACGCCGATCGGTAAGGAAAGAAAAAGTCAGAAACGGTTTCACTGGAGGGCAGGTATATTACTAAAACGGGCCGTGATATGGTACAGCGGCCTTTGATGCGCGCAAGCAGTTCCTTTGCCGAGAGGGTGGCGTAGGAGAGGTTTTTTTCATCGAGAAGCTTCACGATATACTCCGGATCCTGGGCCGCTCCCTGAAGAAAACTCGGGTTTATCTTGCCGCGAAGCAAAAGGTTTCGCAGATCACTGTTAAGGCGGGAAAGGACCCGAGGGTGGGAAACGAAATAATTTTTTACCCAATTAGCCCATGCTTCGGACATAACGACGTTTTTCCTTGACGGTCCGCTGGTAAACCACGCGTCAATAATCACCCGCCCACCAATGCGTACCAGCGTCGGCCAAAGTGCATTGACCAGGGCATCGAAGCGCGTTTGGTTTTGTTTGGTCGAGGCAGCCTGGTACAGATCGTCGGTGCTGTAGAGTCCGATGATAACCGCATCGACAGAAAACCGGTCTCTATACGCCTCACAGGCCTCTTCTATGCCATCGAGTCCCAGTCCGGGTGCTCCGGCGTTAATGATTTCTATGTTTTTTGCCCGGGAGGTACGCAGCTTTTGTTCCAAGAGTCGTACCCACGTATCCTTTTGCGCAACCCCCCATCCAAATGTGAACGAATCACCAACGGCCAAAATCCTGTAGGTCCCCGCGGGTTTAGGAAGTTTAATGACCTGATTTCGGATGCCTTGGGAGGAAATACGGGCTTCTACGGTGAACTCCGACGTGTCGTAGATCTCGCTTTTATCCGGTTGCATGAGCGTAAAATAGCCAAACCGGTTGAGAAGATTTCCGGCCAAACGGTCAAGCGCAACAGAGGTAAAAATCGCAAAAACAACGGCAAAGACGAACGTGAGCGCTCTTGCTTTTTTTCTCACAATTCTTAGCTTATCATAGAGGCATATGAGGATAGTAGCAAAAAAAGCACTCATTTTTTTTTGCGCACTGCTTTTTTTCGGGATCGCCGCCGAGATAATTCTTCGGCTTATTCCCGGGTTAGAGACAACTGCTCCGCTCACGGGAGCATATCGCGCTGCGTGCTTTGTCTCTGATACCGCCTATTATTGGTTCCGGCTCAAACCAAATTCTACCTGCACGTTAACGAGCGCGTATAACGCATTTGCGCCGGTTGCCATCACGTCCAATAGCATCGGGATCAGAAATCCCGAAATCTTAACTCCTAAACCCGCCGGTACTATCCGTGCTTTATTTTTAGGCGATTCATTTACCATGGGCTGGGGTGTTAAACAGGAGGAATCATACCCTAATCAAGCCGCGCTGGCGTTTAATGCTAAAAATCCCGCAAAAAAAATGGAGGCAGTCAATGCAGGCTTAGTTTTTACGGCCATAGGATATGAGTATCTGTTCCTCAAAAACAATCTCGATACGATCAACCCCGACGTCATCGTGCTGGGATTTTATCCGTTTAACGACATTTACGATACACAATTTTCCAGCGTATGGAGAAAAATGGATGCCGGCGGTTTGCCGGAAAAAATTGAATCGGCAACCGCCTACATTGACCGGCGCGGCAACATCCGCCAAACGTATCTTCCGGCCCTCAAACGCATACCCTTCATCCGCGAGTCGCGACTGGTTCTTTTGGGATACCGCCTCGTCAAACAACTGTTTCCGCCGAAGGAAAGAGAACTTCCCGATTCGTATCTTCGCATTTGCATTTACAAACCCGACTGTCGCGATTTGGATGCCGGCAAGGCAAGAGTAAAAAAACTTTTCGCGGCAATTGGCGACCTTGCCAAAGCGCGAAATATCCCGGTGCTTGTCGTGGTTAGCCCCGCGGAATTTATCGTCTATAAAGGCGTACGTATGCCAAAATACGGCATCCCTTATACGCTGACTCCCGAAGAGAAAATCTACCCGTATCAAGAATTCCGTTCGTTTTTTGAGGCAGAAGGCATCCCATACCTCTATCTCCTTCCTGCTTTTAGCCAGTACCCCAATGAAAAACTCTATTTTCAAACTGATGACCACTGGAATCCGGAGGGCCATCGGGTCGCCGGCGTTGCCATTGCCGAAAAAATAACAGAACTGGTCGGCGCGAAATGAGGACCATTATGCACGGCAAAATGAAGCTCCACGGGCTAACGCCCGTGGTGTCTTCTCCCCTCGCTTCGTCGGGGAGCGAAATCCCGCCGA
>CAYTZO010000009.1:0-27525 GCA_964442525.1 uncultured Gammaproteobacteria bacterium | reverse complement strand
CAATATCCAGAGCCTGCCACGGATACTGCGGGTCGCCGCCCCAGAAAACCGTGAAGGATGAGCGAGTGAATTTTTTAGAAATCTTGGTCGGCAACACAAAATTCGGCAACACCGTGGCTTTTTTTGGCGCCAAGCGCCCCTGCATGTAGGTTTGGAGTGTTGGCGATACATAGATATAGCCGCTTACCAACCAGCTTAAAAAAAATCGCCCGATGTCACTGCCTTTCCGTTCCCTCCTCGACCCATGAATTTCCCAATAAATCTTAATCCGAGGGAAAAAAATCTTAACTAGGGTAAACCGGTCGAGCACCCCGGACCCGTCAATGCGGATAACAAGCGTCACGTCTTTTTCAAAACTATGTCCTGACAACCGTCCAAAACAGGGAACAACACGGAATCCAAGTTTCCGGAACATACGGATGCGATTTTTGCTATTAACCGTACTTGCTGGATATTGCCGAGAATATGGATGGGTGAGATAGAAGATGGTCATCTTGTTCATTTTTCCCAGCCGAAATTTTTTCGAATGATGGCACTGATTTCAGATGCAATGCGAGCACTCCCTTGCGGCGAAACATGACAACTATCAATAAATATTGACTGATTTTTGTCGTTGGAAAAAATTTGGGTCAGGTCATAAAAATTAGGATTGCGAAGAGAGGTAAGTTGTTCCGTTGCCCCGCCGTAAATTTCTCCCATGCTTTGGTATTCCGACGGGGTTACCACAAAAATTTTTTTCTCATCCTCGGTGAGCGGTTTGGTAAATGACATCGGCTGCCAGACGAATGCGTACGAAAACCCATAGGAGCGGGAAAGATTGTCGACGACGGACATATTTTCCGTGTAGGTAGTCACTATTTTTTTCGTGCGATCGGCAAGAGTTACCGTCGCTTGATTGATTGGGAAAAACAGGCTTCCTACTTTTTTGATAAACCGGATAATCTGGATCCTATTAACAACATCGCGAAGAAACTCCGGTGAAATGAGCGTGCTGTTACCTGACTGCTTCGGGCCGTATGAAAATCTGCGCTCATAGGGAATCTGCTGGAACGGGTCTTCAGTGGTAGCAAGGGAAAGTTCGTTGCAGCCGTCATAAAACACGACCAAGTCCGGCCGCTCGCCGCGTCTGAGTTGGAGCAAAAAATAGATAAGCTCCTGACTATTCACAAAAGCCGTTTGACCAAAGTTCACAATAACGACGCGCGGCCCATCTTTATTCAATTCCTTTGCCACGTAGGAGGCAATCGTTTCGTCATCTTTGGCATAATACCCCGCCATCGTGGATCCTCCGAACAGATACACGGAGCGGGCGGTTTTACTCGGCTCCGGATTCCCGATTGTTTTTCTCGCGCCCCGACCGTCAACGGTGACGTTGGGGGTTGCCACGTTTGTCGTCAGAAAGCCAAGGAAAGGATCAAAGCGGGTGTTTTTGTCAATAACATAGGAATCTTTGTTCCACCACTGTTGTTCCTTCTGCCGAATAAACCAGTTATTTTGCTTTGCCGTATAGCGCCGGTAAAAAAGGAAGGCTTCAGCCGAAACAAAGCGCGCAAACACAAGCACCTGAAAGACAATCTCAATGACCAGAAGGGAAAGCAGTCCTTTTCGTATGATGGCAATACCCTTCCTGGGTCCATGGAATTTCCGTATCATTCCCGTTATTATATCAAGAGTGCGCCCCTCTCTTGTTCCTATACTTCTTGCGCTCATTATTCTTGCCACAACCGTAGGCCTTCGGTTTTACCGGTTTTTTGACCGGACAGGCTTTACAAGCGACAGCGCAAGCGATCTTCTCATTGCCCGGGAAATAGTAGAGAACCGCGCTCGTCCGCCGGTCGGCCCCTGGTTGTCACTGCCGGTCAAAATTCCCCCGACATACTACCAGATACTCGCTTTTTGGTTCTATCTCTCCCCTTCACCGGAAGGCACGACCGTCGGATTTGCGCTCATGGATATTGCCGGCATCGCCTTTCTGGCAGGAGCTGCTGCGCTCATATTTGATGTTCCCACCGCCCTTATACTCGCAGTACTTGCGGCTGTCTCTATGGAGCTCATCGTGCAAAGCCAATCCATGTGGCAACCCTACCCGCTCTTTTTTTTCCTGTCCGCGTCGCTCTTTTTCTTTTCCCTGAGCCTTCGCATAAAACTCGCCTGGCCGACCGTCATCGGGGCACTCCTCTACGCCGCGGCGTTTGCCGTTTATCCTGCTCCAATCATCCTTTTGCCTTTCACCCTCTACATAACATACAAAACGTTTCCCAAGAAATACCCCGGATGGGTGCGATTTGTGCTTGCCGGCATTATTCTCGTCTTCTCTGTCGTGCTCTTTTTTGGATATACTAACCTTCTTTCCCTCTTTTCCGCATCACAAACGCCTCCGACGGGTATGGAAATTGGGGCCCGGCTACTCAGGATATTTTTTGGCGTCGGCGATTTTTTGGATACGGTGATGATGTTCTCATTTCTTGTGCCGCCCGCATCCGTTCCCTGGCTCATCGCCGGTCTTATGAGTTGGATCCTCTCCACGCTCTGGTTTCTGAGAACGTCGTTAAAAAATCCTGCGATACTGACCCTTTTGGGAGGGTTACTTTTCCTTCTTTTCTTTCCCGGAAACCAGTACAGCTACCGGCTGATGGTTTATGTTCCGTTTGTTCTCGTGCTCCTGGCGCTTGGCTTCCGGACAGCCAATAAAAAAGGACCGTGGCTCTGGAGAATCGCGACGATCCTCACGATCGGCGCGTATGTAAGCGGTAACATTGTTGCGATACTTATCCGCTCTTCTGCTTCCTCCACCTCACCGGTCCAGTCGGCAAGAGAGATTGCCTGGTACATCGCCCGTGACCGGTCAAAACGGAATATCAGTCCCACCGACTACGTCATTGATGCGATCGTTCCGAGGGACAATTTCCATTATGCGATTTTTCCCGTGCTCTATTTCCTTTGGGATATCGAGGGCTACCGTATGCCGATTACCCCGGAAGGCAATGACGTGGACCGGTCGCTTCTCGTGCGGCCAAATTCTCCTTATGTCTATCTCCTCTGCCAGCAGTTCCCTACGTGGACCGGTGCCGTTGATTCTTGCATTCAATACTATCGAAAAGAGAACCCGGACTATGTCCTTGAGCGGTCATTTGTGGCGGGAGACCGGATGTATCTTTTTACCTTCCGCAATAACCGGACGGCAGGAACGGGTAAGCTTCAGCGACTCCCGTAGCGCTTGCGGTACCACGAAACGAGCGTCGGAGGGCCGTCTCGCAGGATACGGCCGTTATCAAGAACGATGATCCTCGTGCAATACGTCTCAAGAAACTCAAGCCAGTGGGAAGCGACGAGAATGGTTTTTCCTGTTTCAAACATATGATGGATTGTCTTCTGCGCCTTGCGTTGAAAGGTCTCATCTCCCGCGCCAATCCCCTCGTCCAGAAGCAGCACGTCGGGTTGGGCATGAATGGCTACCGAGAGACCGAGCCGCAACTTCATCCCCTGCGAGTAGGTAAAAAGCGGCACGTCGATAAACCGACCGATGTTTGCATAGCGGATAATCTTTTTGAGTTTTCTGGTTATTTCCCGCCTGGTCATGCCGAGGATAAGGCCATCGAGGTAAATATTCTGTTCGCCGGTGAGATCGGAATGAAATCCCGCCTCAAGATCCACAATCGGTACTATCCGGCCATGTGTCCTCATCTCGCCGCTCGTTGGGGTAGTTATGCCGGAGATAATTTTAAGAAGAGTTGTCTTGCCTGACCCGTTTGGCCCCAGGAGACCAACTTTTTCCCCGCGACTAATCGAGAGGGTTATATCGGATAGCGCACGAAACTGCTCGTTCTTCCCTCGGAAAAGCTGCTCCAGAAGAAGCGGTTTTTCGTGATGAAGGCGGTACGTTTTGGTAAGTTTTACCAATGTAATAAGGGCCGTTGGTGACCCGGTGTGTTTCCTCATACCCAGTCGGCAAAGTTTTTACTATCATTGCCGAAAACGGCTGTCCCGATGATAAAGAGCAAAAGAGTAATCAGCGCATTTGTCAAAAGTATGTCCGTGCCGGGAAAGGCAAATCCTAAAAGAGACCAATGGTAAAGCTGTACGACCGCAGTCATGGGATTGAGACGCCACGCCCATTGCAGCGAGGAGTTAATAAACGAAAGCGGGTAGACTACCGGCGTTGCATAAAACCACAAGATGAGGCCCGCCTGAATAAAAAAATTAATGTCGCGATAGCGGACGTTGAGTGCAGTCGAAAAAAGCGATACGCCTACGGTGAGGATGACGAGCCAAATCGTCGCCATGATAAGCCCGATACCACCGGCTACCGTAAGCCTGCCGGAAGGGGCAAGGATCACCATGACGAGAAAAAGTCCCAAGAGAAAGTGAACAAGATTTGAAGCAATGATCGAGAGAGGAATAATGCTCCTTGGGAATTTTGCCCGGGTTACCATGTCGCGTTCATACACGATGCTTGGCGTTGCCTTGGAGAGGGAAAGCGAGAAAAAGTTCCATATCAGAAGTCCCGTGTAAAGGAATGCATAATAATCAGGGATTGGCTCTTTGGCGAAGGCGGTAAAGATAAAACCGATCACTGCCATTTGAAGGACCGGGATAAGTACGATCCAAAAAAATCCAAAGACCGTATACCGGTACCGCGTCTGCAATTCCTTTTTGGTTGTCACAACGAGAAGCTCAACAAAATGTTGAAACCCCGGCCCGAATGACGTCTTCCCTTTCCCGTCAAAGATCATAATGGTCTCTTATCATACCACACCCACTCTCTTGCCCTGAAAACGGAGTTTGAACGCGACGGAGCAATAAGAAACAGCCATTGCGAGAAGCCGCGATTTACTCTCTCCATACTGCCTTGGCTCGTAGCGGGTTGGGATCTCATTAATACGCAGGCCCGCCCGGTCTGACGCAAACATAAGCCTCAGATGATAGTCACCATACCCCTGGTATATAGAAGTCAGCGGCAGCTTCATAAGTGCTTCTCGTCGAATCGCATAAAAACCGCTGGTATTATCCCAGATTGGGAAATCCAAAAAAATATGGAAAAAACTGTTCATGAGGAAACTCCCCCACCAACGCCAACGGGGATTCATACCTCCTTTCCCGATAAACCGAGATGCAACGACGACGTCAGCACGTTCAATTTCGCGGGTCATCCGGGGAATTTCTTTGGTTGCGTGATTGCCGTCCGCATCCATGCCGATAATCACGTCACCTTTGGAAGAGCGAATGCCCTCCGCTATCGCCGTCCCCAGCCCCCGCGTTTTATACCGGGTAATCACGCGTACGCGGCTGCCAAACGCAAGCTTGACCGTTTGGGCTGTTCCGTCGGGGCTGTTGTCATCAACCACGATGATCTCTCCCCTCCTCTGCGAAAAAGCAGAAAACACCCGTAAAATTTTCGGAATTAGCAGAAGCAAATTATCCCGTTCGTTATACGAAGGGAGAATGACCGAGATTGTTTTGTGTTTCATACTCCCTTCTTTTTGACCGCAAGAATAAGAAGCGACGAACCCCACGGGTAAGAGATGCGCGAAAGGAGAGCCGCTTCCATACTGCAGACCAACGTAAGGAGTATATTCAACCGGGGAGGTATAACGGTTACGTCTGACTGCTTTGCGCTCTGGCTAAAGTATTTATTGAAAAGGCGTTTGACCGCAATGAGCGGGAACAACAAAAAAAACGTATACGTTTGCTTTTCTATCCGAAATCCTGCCCTCCGGACCTTTGCGGCAAGACCGGAAAGTTTATACCGCTCCCGCGCCTGCATCGCTTCGTCGTGCGGACCGGAAAGAAACGGCAATGCACAATCAGTAATGCAAAGCCATCCGCCTGGTTTTAGAATCCGGTATGCCTCCGTAAGCGCCTTCCGGTCATGTATTCCTTTGTGATAAAGAACGTCAAAAAAACATGCCAAATCCACGCTTTCCTTTTCCAAACCCGTTTTTTCGGCGGTTCCTCTGCGAAGCACTACCCCCCGCCTGCGCGCCAGACGCCTGGCCAAACGATGCGGTTCTATGCCGACAACATGACCATATTGGGACAAAAGCTTGTCCATTCCTCCCGTGCCCGCTCCGATATCGGCAATCCTGCGGTTTTGCCCGGCGCGTATGCCCGAAGCCCACAAAACCTCCTCAATAAATCGCCTGCGCGCGACAAACCACCAGTGCGTCTCTTCAACGGCAAACTGAACAGTATATTCTCCTTCATCCATATCTCTTATCTCCTCTTATAAATCCACGCAAACTGTGCGGTTCCCCGACGTACCGTATGGATAAGTTCAAAGGTCTGACCGATGTTTGCCTCAAGCTCAGCGCGGCGCATATGAGACGATTTATTGACTAAAATAATAAAATCAGCTTCCGGCGCTGAATATACGTACGCGTCTCCGAGCTGAGTCCAGTACCACGCCAGGTGCCCGGCAATCGGCGCCCACACCCGGAAGTTTTTGTACCGGGCGTGCAGCCAGTCCATGGCTTCTTTAATCGATAGCCCCTCAATATCCCGATCAAAATTGCTGTTGGGACTTTTAACAAACTCATTGTAGTAACCGCTTGAATAGGGAAAAAGCATACCATTGATACCAAGAAGATACCCAAGCGTTACGAACGCAAGAACTCTCCCGGTCTTGGGCCAAAATCGCAAGATCGTCTCAAGTCCAATAGCGGAAAAAAGGGCAACCGCCGGTATGATTTCCACAAAATGCCGCAGCCCATCATAAAGGCCCGCTTGAGGGAGTATGGCCCGCAGTGTTGGCACGATAAACCAGACGGGAAGAATGCGTCGCCCTCCCTTCTCCCTTATTGCTCGTATTGCCCCTATCACCCCAAGGACGACAAGAAGTATTGGCGTACTTACGAAAAGATATGCCCACGGATACCACCAGAGTGACCGACCAATACCAGCCCGAAAAAGCTCCCCATTCCAAAAAAAGGCATACCTCTCCCCCACGGAAGTAAAATAGCCGACTACCTCAATCCCCCGACGTATCGGATCAAACCATAGATACGGCCAGACAAAAAACCAGATAGCTAAGCCAAGCGCGATCATTCCCATGAATCGGATAGCGGAGAATTTTTTCTCCATTAAAAGCCATATTCCCCAAATAAGAGGCACATAAATCACATTAAACTTTGTTGCCAGTCCCACTCCCCACAGAATCCCCCCGATAACTAGATCCTTTATTGATCGCGTATATCGCCCGCGCACAAGATAGTACAAAGAAGCGATAAACATTGCCGCCTGTGCGGTGTCTTTGATATTGGAAAATCCATAGCCAAATGTAGTCGGATAGAGAAATGCAACCAATGCCGCAAAAAGACTCATGGGATACGAAAGCCCGAAGAGTTTTCCAAATTGAAAAACAGTGGCGACGAAAAGACCAAAAAATATCGCCGTGGCAAGATGAAATGCCCAGATAATCGTCGGCGCATTCAATGCGAGCCCGAACCGCTGAGAGAGGGCCGTAATAGCCGTACCGAGATAGGCCGGAATGGGAGGATAACGGTTCAAATTCGTATCAAGCGGATAGATTGTACCGCTAAAAAAAGATGTATCGAAACGACCGTTCGTGAGCACGCGGGGATCTCTTCCTTTAAGAAAAAAATTCCAGTAAACACCGCCGGCAAATATATTGTCCGGTTCATCCCACGAGACGCCGATGGAAGGGCTCAGAATATACCCAATGATGATCACACCGACGAAAAGGAGAACTCCGGTATGGTGGGTAAGCCACGATTTCATTCCTTTAGTATATGGTACGGTGCCGTACGCTCCTTTACCGTGTAATAGAGTCCGCCCGCAAGAATAAAACAATAGAGAACAAGTCCTGTGAACAACGACCTGACGGCAAAAGCAAGCCCCTTTTCCCGGTACACGAACCATAAAAATTTTCTCAAAAGAAACACGTGGACCGTCAAAAGCACGAGCGTCACAACTGTCCCTATGGTTGGGACAAGAGGGATCGTTGCGATTGCTACAACCACGCCGACTCCCGAAATCGCAGCCATGGTCTCCCACATGGTGGTCGCCACAGGGTCAAACTTCCGGCGCTCTTTGTAGAGCCTCGTCCAGTAGAAGCTTCGCCAAAAATATTTTTTCGCCACGGGCCAAAACCCTTCAAATTCATGGTGTACGCGTACCTCCGGAGCAAATATGATCGCATAGCGCCGGGCAATTCTATAGGTAATCTCTACGTCTTCCATCTGCCGAAAGCTCTCGTTGAATCCGCCAAGCCGGTTGAATACGTCGCGCTTGATTGCGGCGATTCTTGTACTAAACAGGTAATAATAGCCGTCCCGGTCCCGTTCATTGATCCAATAACTCCAGTCCCGCATGGCCTTAAATTGAGGAAAAAAATGTTCTGTCCGCTGGTCCTTGTCCCACACGCCCGTTATGGCGGTAAGGTCGGCATCAGCATGGAATTTTTCCGCAATGCGCGCCAGGGTATCGGGGTAGAGCGTGACATCGCTATCAAGAAAAACGAGAACGTGCCCAACCGCCTTTTTCACTGCCGCATTTCTTGCTGCGGCCGGGCCTTTATTTCGGGTCAGCCGCACGATCTTGACCTTTTTCTCCACTAAATATTGTTCGTGTGATGCATCATCGCCAACAATAACCTCAAAGCTTTTGTAGGAGGATTTTCCAAGTGAGGCGATGAGCCTGCCCAGGGGTTCGCTCGCATTGTAGGCAGGAATAATAACAGAGAGGTACGGCTTCATTTCAAGCTCCATCCTATCTCGGCCGGGTAGGTTTGACAAGAAGAAGAAGTAAACTCCTCTCTATGCTTAGCATAAAACAAATAGCTGGGATGCGCGGGAAAAGTATTGAGTCAATGACCGGTGAAAGGGTGCCGTTGTTTCATTCTTTTTTCCAAAGAAATACGAAGGCCGCAAAAATCCAGGCTATATCCCCATCAGGAACGGCAGTTATGGACATTGTCCAAGAAAAACCCGCACGAGTAACTGCACGCGATGGTTCACCAACAGGCAAAACAGTTACAGAAAAAGTGGGCCGTATATTCGTCAATGTCGAAGAATCAAGATTTGCATAACTCCCCTCGCCATATCCGCTCGAAGTTTTAAACTTTTCTTGATTTAGGCGAAGCGAACGATGAGTCGCCGGCCGAGAGCTTCGGCGAGCCGCAGGAGAAACGAAAGTGTGGGATTGGCTCTCCCCGACTCAACACGGGCAATCACCGATTGCGTCGTTTTCATTTTTCTGGCAAGCCGAGCCTGAGTCATTCCTTTCTTTTTGCGCGCCTCAAGGATCGCCATAATCGGCGCGAACTCCGGCTCTAACCGCTCATATTCTCTCTTGAGAACGGGATCTTTTAACGCTTCTTTTTCCCACTCATCAAACGTTAAAGAGTGCCTTTGTTTCATAGCATATATGCTATATAATTTCTTTCAGTCTGTCAAGAGCGGTAGAAAATTCCCTTAAAGAAGTCTTTTGTGTCTTCTTTTTGAATGCGTGTAACAGATAATACTCGCCCTGGTGCAGTGTATAGAAAATACGAACAGGAGGAGAAGCGGAAATTCGTAACTCATAGAAATGCGTTTGAAGTTTTTTCATATACGGTGGTTTTAAGAACGGACCGCCGTTTTTGAGAAGGCGAATGGAAAGGCCAATTTTTGCTTTGGTGTGCGTATCCTGCTCATCAAGAAATTTCTGAACCGGATAGTCACCTCTCTTCGTCCGATAAAATTTAACATTCCACATACCAGTTATTTTCTCACAAGAGCAAGAAGGTCTCCCCAGGGGTTAATGGGATTCACAATGCTTGTATGTTTAAGCATATTGCCGATCGGTTTAAGAAACCACGCGGCCCAGGGAAAATAATCAGCACCTCGGGTAAAAAGAAACGAGAGAGGAAAGGGACGGGGGGTATCTTTCCTAAGGACGATTTTTGTAAATCCTGCTCTTTTCATAAGTTCCTTAAGCGACGTTTCGTTGAAAAAGTTCAGGTGCTCCGGATGCCGGTACCCGACCCACCATTTTCCCATCAGTTTCCGCCAGAAGGTATCATGATTTGGAGTAGTAATAAGGGCAATTCCTCCGTTTTTGAGCAGTTTATATACCCGTCGCATCAGTGCAATTGGATTCGCCTCATGTTCAATCACTTCAAACAGCGTGACGACGTCAAAGCGCGCGCGGGGGATGGTTTGAGAAACGCGCAGCCCCTTTTTTCGACAGTAGGCAGCAGCATCCGCGCTCACATCTACCCCATACGCCTCTATCCCCTGCTTCTGGGCCTCTTCAAGAAGCACTCCCATGGCGCAGCCGATATCAAGAAGCGTGGGCGGTGAGTTAATAAAAGGAGCGAGGTGCGACAAAATTTTCGCAGGATGCAAGCGAATTGCGGTTCCAAGAAAATTTTCGTCGCGCCGAGCG
Source organism: uncultured Gammaproteobacteria bacterium (assembly GCA_964442525.1). GTDB lineage: Bacteria > Patescibacteriota > Microgenomatia > UBA10105 > UBA927 > CAYTZO01. Next base: position 17,139 of record CAYTZO010000009.1, on the reverse strand, counting down.
ACCAGCAAAGAAAAAATGTCCTGAATTTTTCTTCGAAAGTAAGACCGGTGTACCTCGATTTGCTCAAGATACGGCCGAAAATGATCAGAGTCTTCGCGGTAAAGTCGGGCTACTTCACGGGCAGTTGGCCTGGGGACGACCTGTCCAAGCCCGCAGGTTTGGCAGAGGCGTACGCTTCTTCCGTCCTCGCGCATAAAAAGCTGCGAGAGAGCGCTCCCCCCGCAGACGAGGCACCGCGGCCTCATTTCCGTTGCCATAGACGGTCCCCCCATCCTGCTACCGGCCGGTAATACGTTTTAATGTAGGCAAGGTCACTTGCCGACAGGAACGCGAGCCGGCCTGTATCGCCCTGAAAAATATACTGCGTTCTCTCTGCCTCAAGGACTCCGGCAATGGGCGGCGGCGGCTGGCTTAGAAGCGGCAAAAATTGCCCCATAGGCAGGCAGCAGATCGGGTACGAATGTTTCCAAAACATGAGCCTTCCTTCTAAATCAAACACCCGCGCATCCGGGGGAATTATAGTGAGAAGCCTAGAAAAGTCGTTTATCTGCGCTGTGTTAGGAACGAGGAGCTTCCCTTTATTGACCGAAATGGTAGTAGCGACCATGATGAGTAAAAAAACGGCAAGAACCGGTACGACAGACGCTTCTCCAAAGCGGCCGGCAAGCCAGGCAAAAAAGGAGATGAGCCCGTCTGCGGCGTAAAAACTCACGAATACTGCGATCGGGATAAGATACTGGCTGTGTTTGAGCGGAAAAAACTGGACGTAGGAGGCGACCATGGCAAAAAATGACCCGGCAACCAAAAGCTCTGCCATCACCCGTTTTCTGTCTCCGTTTGCCGTAATCCAGGGAGTAAACAGCCTCACAATACCAACGAATATACCCAGAATCCAGACCGCGTGGTTTATGAGAAGGGGGGCGGTTATGCCCGATCCCCCGTAAAACGAGCTGTTGGGAAAGAAAAACAGATGCGGCTCCATAATGTAGTACTTCCCGATCCCGTTGGCCTCGAGTGCAAGTTTCGTCAGGGAATACCAGATGACTCCTGCCTGGCCGGTAGCGACCGTCCAGAGAATAAATGGCAGAAATGACAGGACTATGCCGAGCGCCAACGAGGTAAATTTTTTTTGCCAGAGAGAAATAATGCCCGCAACCAGAACCATCGGGATTGTTTTCGGAAGAATAAGAAGCGATATGCCATAGAGGATTCCCGACCAAAACCAATGCTCCTCCAGTGCAAAAACAAGACTGGCAAATACAAAAAGTGCCATTGGGTTATCCGGACGGATTTCCAGAAATTTGTCGTACGGCATTGGCAAAAATGCCAATATTACTACGGGCAATAAGGCGTAAGCGGGAGACCTTAACTTAGCAAAGAGCTTCCCGAGAAGCGCCAAAAGAATGAGAAACATGCCAAACATAATGAGTCTTGAAACGATGAGTATATCAGGGCTTCCCCAAAAGAGGCGAACGACCGGATACATAAGCCAAAGGAATCCGGGCGGTATCAAAAAGAAAAAATCGATGTACGGGCGTTCTCCCGCAACCGCGCGGGCTATCCAATGGGTATACGTGAACTCATCGACGTCAAAAAAACGAGTAAAGCTTACCTGAAACCGCCAGTACAGAAGAAAAAGAAGAAGAACGAGAAGTATAAGCTGAGTTGCCCGTTTCATGTACTTTATTGTATCGTCTCTACAGACGCCGCGCGAGCATCACAGAATCAAACACACCCTCTTCAACCGTAAATCCCATCGCACGGTAAAATTGCTGCGCTGCCTCATTACTCTTAAGTGTGTCTACATAAAGACGACCGTGTCCTTGACGCATGAATTTTTTCATAACCGTCATGACGAGATTCTTCGCTACTCCGTGCCGACGGAACCTAGTATCCACAAAGAGCGCGAGAATAGTCGGGCGAGGCTTAAAAAAACGAGAACGCAGTATTATCTCAAACCGTATATAGTTTATGAGCTCTGCAAATCCCAATCTTCCCTTTACCATAGACCAAAAGATGAGTGGAGAATTCAACCAAAAAAGTCTTTTTGCGAGAAGAGACTGCGTTTTAGTAAAATCTTCTGTCGCGACAGTTGCGCCAACGATAGTACCTCGCTCTTCGGCGACAAACGCGATATGAAGTTTTGATTGACCCAGAAGACAACGATAAAGCAGCCGAAGGTACGTTGGGCCCATTTTAGAAGAAAATGTTTGCGCTAAAGATATGCGATGAAGGGTAGTAACCGCCGGTATATCAGTAGTCTCCATTTGACGGATTGTAATCATACTGGATGAAAATATTTCTCGACCATCAATCGGAGTACGGCGCTAATATAGCGCCTCCCTGCCAAAAGATCGGTCTTTGAAGTTCCGGCTCTCCTCGGAAGACAAACATACGGTACTTCGGCCACGCGAAATCCCTGACGAAAGGCGCGTGTTATCAGGTCGATAAAATACTCACCGTAAAATCCGCGGAGAGGGATAACTCTGAGAACCTCTCGCCGAACCGCGATAAACCCGCTCGTATAATCATGAAATTGTTGTCCGAGAAGGATGGGCACGATCCGATTGAATAATGCACTCAGCACTATTGCCGCACGAGACTCTTTCGCGCCTTTGGCGTGTTTTGTCTCTCCCCCCGGTACGAATCGCGACCCAACCGCAACGTCAAAGCTCTGTTCCAGCATATGAACAAGGGTGTTAATAACGCGCGGCGGCATAGAAAAATCAGCATCCATCCAGACAACGACGTCTCCTCTGGCGATCTCTATCCCACGCCTGATACTCGGCGTAAGACCCCGATTGGTTTTTCGCGTCTCTAGGCGGATATGGGCGCGATGGGTTTTTTTCATGTATGAAGCTACCTTCCCGCTCGTCCCGTCGGGCGAATTATCATCCACGACGATAATCTCTTTTGGATACCGAACGGTTCTGTCAATTTCTTCAATAAGTTCTTGTATATTCCCTGCTTCGTTATATGTAGGAAGGATAATCGAGGCGAGCATAATAGGTTTCATACTAGAGAACGCGATCGACAATTTCCTGCCATTTCGCGAAGTGTAAACCTAATTGTTTCTCGGTTCCACGAACATCAAGAGCACTGTACTGGCTGTACCGGTGCTTTGGCAAGGGAGGGTTTTTAATAAAGCGGGTAAACGTAGTTGTCTCAAGAAGCGGAGTTTCTAAATATTTCTGCAGCGCATAGCGGACAAGTTCATACGGAGTAACGAGATCAGGGCTCGCAACATGGAATGTGCCTCGTCTCTTCTCTGCGAGAAGCGATGTAAGAACAGATACAAGATCATCGATCCAAGTAACTGGAAAAGCCTGGTCCGTAAACAACGGATAAAGGTTCCCCTTTTTGTAACGCTCTATCATCCGATGAAGATAATCTAACCGCTCCCCTCCCGTGTTCTTTTTTAAAGGGTGAGAAATTCTTACAATCGCGCTGTCGGAGCTAATGAGTTTTTCCGCAACCGTCTTGCAATATGCATGCCATGAGAGGCGGGTTTTCGGACCGGGTTTGTCTGTTTCTTTAAACGGCCCCCGCTTGGTTTCATCGCCCACAAAAACAGACCCTGTGGAAAAAAAGATAACATAAGAACCCCACAGCTTTGCAGCGCCGACGATATTTCTCGTCCCCTCGACTCCTACCTTCCAACAGTGGCCACTGGTATCCCCCCGCTCCCGTTCTGCCTGAGATACGTCAGTAAAATCAGCGCAGTGAATAACCGCCCGAGGACGCCACTTGCGAAAATAGGAACGCACTTGATCCGTTTTCGTAATATCTAACTCCTCTTTTGATGGAGCAAGAAGAGGCTGGTCTTTTAAAAGTTCAACGAGCCGCGACCCCACAAGACCGGTTGCACCAAGCAGAAGCATCTTTTGATCTCGTTTCATTTTACCTATTGTACCTTTTCGTCCTCATGGATGGAAACCGGTTAGTTGCATAATTTAGGTCATTCCTGTAAGGTAGGAGCGTGATTCGCATCGGTATTATCGGCTACGGCTATTGGGGACCGAATCTTGTACGCAATTTTGCGCGCATTCCCGAAGTGGCGATCAGTTGGATTTGTGATTTGGATACCTCGCTTCTCCGCGACCTTCCGCGTCTTTACCCCACCACGAAAACGACAGTCGACGCAAACGACCTTCTGCGTGATCCCAAAACCGATGCAATCGTTATCGCGACCCCCCTTTCCACCCACGTCCCGCTTGCCGCCCAAGCGCTTAGGGCGGGAAAGCACGTTCTTGTGGAAAAGCCCCTTGCAGCGACGGGCCGCCTGGCGGCCGGGCTTATCCGCTTGGCAAAAACCAAGAAGAAAATCCTCATGGTCGATCATACGTACCTCTATACCCCGGAGGTCATTAAAATCCGTGAGATCATACGAAGCGGGCAGCTCGGCCGCGTCTTTTTTGTCGACAGCGTCCGGACAAACCTCGGGCTTATCCAGCAGGATACCAATGTCATCTATGACCTTGCGGCGCACGACTTTGCGATTATCAACTTTGTCCTCGGCGCCCGCCCGAACCGCATTCAGGCCACGGGATTTTCCCATACCGGAATTAGGCAGGAGGCGGTCGCGTATATCACTGCGCGCTTTCCCCAAGGGCTATTTTCGCACATGCAGGTAAGCTGGCTCTCTCCCGTTAAAATCCGTACGATGACATTCGTCGGTACCAAAAAAATGCTTGTCTATGACGACATGGAACCAAGCGAAAAAGTACAAGTATACGATAAAAGCATTTCCGTGAAAGTTGACAAGCGCGCACGGCTGCAGATGCGCATCGGGTACCGAACGGGCTCTATGGTCGCGCCGCACATACCGGTCGCCGAAGGGCTCGACGGCATGACCCGCGAGTTTGTCAGGGCAATAAAAACAGGCAAGCCACCGGCCTCGGACGGAGCGATGGGGCTTTCGGTCGTCAGCTGTCTTGAGGCGGCAACTTCGTCTCTGCGGCAAAACGGCAGGGAAATCCGCGTATGAAACAGGGCGCTTTTGCCATTTCGTTCGTTGATCTGGCCCGGCAATATCAAACGATAAAGCAGGATATCGACCAGGCCATCCGGACGGTTGTTCGTGACGGAAACTTTATTTTAGGCAAAGAGGTAACAAGGCTCGAGGGTGACCTTGCCCGACTGGTCGGCACGAAGTACGCGGTGGGCTGCGCCTCCGGCACCGATGCGATCTTTCTCATCCTCAAGGCGCTTGGCATCGGCCCGGCAGATGAGGTCATTACCCAGGCAAACACGTTCATCGCAACGGTTTTGCCTGCGATTCACCTTGGGGCCAGGGTGAAACTCGTGGACATAGACCTGTCTACGGGGCAGATTGATGTTGCCGCCGTTAGGAAAGCCATAACCGGGCGCACGAAAGCGATTATCCCGGTCCACCTTTTTGGCTCCCCGGCGCCGATGCGAGAATTAAAAGCAATGTTAGCGGATCAAAAAGTGAGCCGCGCGCTCCCCTTCATCATCGAGGATAACGCGCAGGCAATCGGCGCAAGCATCAACGGGAAAAAAACGGGGAGCTTCGGAAAAGCAGCGGCGATATCGTTCTACCCCGGCAAAAATCTCGGAGCCTACGGCGACGCGGGTGCCGTCGTCACCGATGACAAGAAACTCGCCGATACAATCCGCATACTCGCAAATGTCGGCCAAAGCCGGAAGTATCTGCATGTTCTGCCGGGCTTCAACAGCAGACTCGACACCATTCAGGCGGCAATCCTCCGGGTAAAACTGAAGCACCTCTCGGCATGGAATAAAAGGCGGGATTTCCTTGCCCGACGGTACATACGTAACTTACGTGGCTTAGGTGACTTACACATGCCGCCGCTTCCCCCAAAAGGCATAGTTACTAACTGGCATCTTTTTGTCATCCAAACGGACAAACGGGATAAACTCCGGAAATTTTTAGAGAAAAAAGGCATCCATACGCTCATTCACTACCCTATTCCGCTCCACTTGCAGCCCTGCCTCAGGTCTCTCGGCTATAAGCGCGGGGATTTCCCAAGCGCCGAGCGCTGGGCCCGCCGCATTCTGTCTCTTCCGATGTTTCCCGAACTTACCCTTGGCGAGCAGGACAGGGTGATTGCGGCGATAAAAACTTTTTTCTCATGAAGCTCAAAAACCGAACCATACTCATAACCGGCGGTGCTGGGTTCATCGGCGGGCACCTTTCTGAGGCACTCGCAAAAGATAATCGAGTCATCGTCTATGATAATTTTTCGTCTTCGGTGGTCTCCTTAAGTTACTTACGTCACTTAAGAAACGCAAGCGTAATCAAAGGCGACATTCTCGATTTTAAAAAACTCACCCGGGCCATGGCTGGCGCTGACATTGTCTTTCACCTGGCGGTTTCCGGCGTGCGCGCTTCCCTTTCCCAACCGCTACAGGTCCATGCCGTCAATTGCACGGGCACCCTCACGGCGCTTCTTTCGGCAAAAGCGGCGGGTGTCAAACACTTCCTCTATATCTCCTCATCGGAGATCTATGGCGGGACCATAGCCCATGCAATCAAGGAAACGGACAAGCCTCACCCAACGACGGTCTATGGAGAAAGCAAACTTATGGGAGAGCGCTACAGCCTCCTTTTTCACCGCGAAGAAAAACTTCCGGTAACGATCATCCGGCCCTTTAATACGTACGGCCCGAGAAGCCACTTTGAGGACGTCTACGGCGAACTCATTCCGCGGACCGTTATCCGTCTCCTTAACGGCAAACCGCCCTTGATATTCGGCAGCGGCAGGCAAACCCGCGACTTTACCTTTGTAGAGGATACCGTCAGAGGGATTATCAAAGCCGCCGAAAACTCCCGCGCCGTGGGCGAGATCATAAATATCGCCCGTGGTCATGAGGTATCGGTACGGGAGGCAGGACAAACCATCTGCGCCATCCTTGGCGTTCCTTTTCGGCCTCTGTTCAAGCCTGCCCGGCCGCATGATATTGCCCGCCTGGCAGCCGACACCGCCAAAGCGAAAAAGCTTCTCCGTTACTCTGCTACAATGACGCTAAAGAGGGGTCTCAAACGATATATTGCCTGGCTGAAAACGACCTATCCGGACCAAAGGGCACTTCTCAGGCGCATACCGGAAAAAAATTGGTAATATAGGATAAAGCGGAGAGGCGTGCCGTTTCGAAGCGACGTCATGGCCTTGGCGAGAAAAACAATATGGGAAAACTCATGGTCTGGACCTTGACGGCGCGAGAACCACGGCACGCCGAACTCAGCGATCATATATGAAAAAACCTATATTACCAAAAAACGTTCGGCGAGCGTCTCTGAAAAATGTATTGTCGAGCCATCGGACGGAATCCTTTGATCATGGCATTCCGCCCAACCCCTACAATCCCCATGCATGGATTTTGGGAAAACCAAAAATAGGCAAAGACACCTGGATCGGCCCGTTCACGCTGGTCGATGCCCGCCACGCAAACGTGACCATCGGCAAGGGGTGTGAAATCTCTGCAGGAGCTCAAATTCTGAGCCACTCAACGGTCCGGCGCTGCATCAGCGAAAAAACGTATGCCAAAATCGACGCCGCCGACGTCGTCATCGAAGATCATTGTTTTATCGGCACGAATGCAGTTATCCTCATGGGGAGCCGCATCGGGCACCATAGCGTAATTGCCGCCGGCTGCGTGGTAACGCAAAACTCGGTTATTTCCCCACATTCTGTTGTCGCCGGTGTGCCGGGAAAAATTGTCGGGTCAAGTAAAAAGTTCTCAAAGAATGTCAAGGATGCACGGTGAATTTTTTGGAACTTCGTCACGGCCTTGGCGCCTGAAGATAATGGAGTCAAGAGAGATCCGGACATTGACGAAGTGATAAAAAATGAACCGTGCGGCCCCTCAAAATATGAAACGGTTATTGATCCCCGTTGCCAAAATTTATACGACGAAACAGGATGAGGAAGCCGTAGCTTCGGTCGTTCGCTCCGGATGGATCCTCCAGGGCCCAAAAGTTGCCGAGTTCGAGCGGCTCATCGCAGGATACGTCGGCGTCCCGTATGCCGTTGCCACCTCCTCGGCGACCACGGCCATCCAGATGGGTCTCATGGCACTTGGCATCGGCCCTGGCGACGAGGTGATTGTACCCTCGCTGAGTTTCATCGCGAGCGCAAACTGCATCGTACACGCGGGCGCGACGCCGGTGTTTGTGGACATTGACCCCCGGACGTACAATCTCAATCCGGTGAAAATCGAGCCCCTCATTACCCAAAAAACCAAAGCAATTATCGCCGTTCATCAGATAGGACTCGCGGCGGATATGCCAAAAATAATAAAGATAGCCCAAAAACATAATCTCCGTGTTATTGAAGATCAGGCCTGCGGACTCGGTGCAAAAATCAGCGGCAGAAACGCCGGCACGTTCGGCTCCTTCTCTGCTCTCTCCTTCCATCCGCGCAAAGCCATAACCACCGCAGAGGGAGGGATGATCCTTACCAAAAATCCAAAATGGGCAAAATATGCCCAGATGATGAGAGCCCATGGTGCGTCAGAAAGCGTCTCTTCACGTCATTTGAGTACAAAAGTGATGCATGAATCATATCCGGTTATCGGATACAACTGGCGCATGAGCGACATCCATGCCGCACTGGGAATCAGTCAATTCCATAAACTCGACGTTATTATGAAACGAAGGCAAGAAATCGCCAGCAGATATAACGGGGCATTCAGGGGAAATCCAAGAATCGTCGTTCCCTTTGTTCCCAGAGGATTTACCCATACGTATCAGTCCTACCAAATCCGCTTGCCCGGACTCGGAAGATTCCGGACGAAAATCATGCAGAAGCTTCTGAACCGCGGCATTGCAACGCGGGAAGGCGTTATGGCTTCACATCTGGAAAAGCCGTACAAAAAAATGTATCCCCGACTGCATCTTCCCGAAACCGAGAAAGCGGCTAAGGAAACTCTTATTCTTCCCGTTTACCCGGATTTATCCATTTCTAATCAGGAGTACGTGATCGAGACATTCATCAAAATCCTCAAAATAATCTAATCAATTAGAGCAGGCGTGACAAAATTTTCGCAGGATGCAAGCGAATTGCGGTTCCAAGAAAATTTTTGTCACGCCGAATCGGCATTTTTAATGTTCAGTGCCCACCAGGCGCGCGCTAAATCAATGCATGACTGAATGATTAAGGGAACTTTTGGACGCAGTCGAAATGCCTTGCGTGCGGGCTGGTAATGAACTGGAACTGTTCCGATGCGGTATCCCAAGCGGGTTGCGCGAATAATCCGCTCCGCTTCCTCAAAAACGCCCTCAGAAATAATAGGGACGCTTTTAATGAGCGACAATTTTGTCGCCTTTATGCTTCCGGCATCATACGTTTCGATGCCGAAGAGGAGTTTGGTAGCTATTCGATAGGAATATGAAATAAGTTTTCTCGCTACGCCGTAATTTCCCCTATTGCGCACGCCGATAGCTAGGTCTAAATTTCCTTTCTCCATGGTCTCGATGAGGCGGATAACGTCTGACGGATTCCACTCTCCGTCAAGGCTGAACTGCACGACGACGGGATTTTTTGCAAGGCTATTAAGCTGCCGGAACGTCTTTGCCATGCCCTGATTTTTTTTGTGGAAATACACCCGCAGATGCCGTTTCTCCCACTTTTTGAGTATCTCTGCCGTCCCATCACTGCTCCCGTCATCAACGATGACGATCTCGTACCGCCTTCCGCTGCCAATAAGCTCAGTTTCAAGACCGGAGAGCGCGGAAGGGAGCTTATCCGCATCATTGTATGCCGGAGCGACAACCGAAAAAGCCCGAACACTCATACGGGCCTATCCTATGATGATAAAGGAAAAAAGTAAATCCCCGTTGAGCTTCATTTCGGACCGACGCGATAGAGATATACGCGGCTGTTTTGGTATATTTTTTCAAGAAACGGATAGAGAGACGTGAGTTCTTTGGCGCTGTACGTAGAAAATTCGGCCTCTTCAGGACCAAAAAACACATAGGAAATCCGCGACGCGTCAAGCCACGTGCGGGCCTGGCTTGCCGGCATGTCGCCGCGGTAAAAACTCTCTACCAGCGGAAGTTTTTCTTCGAGATTCACGGTGTTTGCATGGCCCACATAAACGGTATTGCCGCTATAAACCGGGATAAGATTCCCCGTACTCTGGCCGGAAAGAACAACCGCATCCCGACTCGTATATACCTGCAGCCACATCATGGCATCAATAAGGTCCCGAAGCGGATACATCACTTCCGCCCCCCGGGGTACGAGCGGATAGTCGGCGATGAGTTTGTGGTCCACAAAGTCCCGCTGCCAAAGCCACGAGGAATACATGCTACCCAACCCCAACAATATTACCATCGCGGCAATCCCAGTTAAGTACCGCAAGTATCTTAAGCGACTTAAACGGAAAAATAGATATGCGGTGAATATCCCCAGCGGCACTTGGGGTGCCATTTCGGTAAACCGTGTCGGCGACTGCGCGGGAATCTTTGCAAAAAGGAAAAGAAATGCGAGCCAGCCGATGATCCACGCGGCAAAAACCCGAAGCTTCCGGCTTATCTCGTCGCGATGGGCAAAAGCGACAAACATGCCAATAATGCCCAACGGCAACGTTGGTCCCAAAGCCAAAAAATATTCGAGGAAGGAAAACTTGGTCGGGTGCAGGACGTCAAACTCGACAAGCCGCTTCCACGGATACTGCCCAAATAGCAGTGCATAATAAATAAACGATGGCGCTGAAACAAAACCAAAAATGAGTTTTCCCTTTATCCTGTCTCCCATATTCCTCTTATCCCCCCTATCCACGAGATCCCAGATGAACAAAACCGCGAGCACGCCGTAAATAAACAACAACGCCGGCGGGAATATAATGCCGAGCACTAAACCGATCACTCCCAAAAACCCCCAATTTCCCATATGCCCCTTATCTGCTCTCACAAATCCTCCGGCCACTACCCACAGGATAAATACGAGTATCGCCTGTCCCAGAACTACGTGGGGAAGGAACGTAATCCGCTGGAGACTGTCAATGACCGACCACCAGCTCATGTACCCCCCAAACCGCGGGTAGCCCCCCACCCACTCAAACTTCGGCCAGGTCGAGGCGGTTACGACCAAAAGAAACGCCGTAATCTGCCAGAAGAACACCGGTTTGTCCCGCGACGCCCCGCCTTGGGAATGGGAAAAAAGCCACCGAACGGCGTTCCAAACGACCCAGAGAAATAACGCGCCAAAAAAGACGCGACTGGCGTGGTAGGCTAGCCAGATATACGGCGTTTGGCCGTGTGACCAATCCCAGGCGCGGCCGATAAGGACGTAGAGGATTTGCGAGAGACTGCCTGCATGGGGTTCCGACGTATATTTTTCTGTGGCGAGCCACGCGCCTTCTTTTCCCTCGCGGATGCGCGAAAGATAGAGGTTATAGTCTGTTGGAAAATTGTGAACAAGCTCAAAATATCGTATCGGCTTTATGCGACCCCGATTATTCCACTCATAGATCGTTGGAGTAAGAGAAAAAACAACAAAAAATGTAATAAGCCCAATGGCCAACCATTTGCGCATTGTGCTACTATCATAGCGTGAAGAAATCCGCTTCTCAAACACCGCTTTTGGCTCTCGGGGTAATCGTCACGGTAATCCTTATCATTTTTGTCATCGTCGAATGGTCCCGGCCCAGAGTCGGCACAGTGGTCATCCCCGGCGGCACCACCTACCTCGGTCCCACGCCAAAATAATCCTCCTGAGCGTTTAGCCCGATTTGACAAGAAAAAGAAAAAAAAGTAAACTGCAGCATGCTATGGCTATTGGCGCATGTCAACCAAAAACATTTGTACTTGAAACACTCCGGGTGGTAGCAGCTACGAAGGGAGCTAAGGAATCAGAAACCACTCTTAAAAGGTTGGAGTTTGAAGGAGAATATTCCACAATGGGATGTCAGCATATGTATGTGCATAGGATCGACAAAGAAGATGTTCATAGATATAACATTGGAGACAAAGTCAAAGATCAATTGTGCATTGATTACAGCATACCAGGCGCATCCGAACATCATCCCATCCCCAGCGGTACGTAAATCTTCCCCCACTCTCTTTATTGTTTTATCATGGGAGTATGTCCAAAAAAATGCTCTTGAGTTTTATCTTCGCTGCGGCCTTCCTCCTTCGTCTCCTTCTTATTCCCAACCCGGGCTTTGAAGCGGATATCAGTTTTTGGAAATCATGGGGACTGGCGACGTATGACCGTGGCATTGTCGAGGGCATAAAAGTCACTAACAACAATTACCCCACGCCGTTTGCCTATGCCTTGGGGTCTATGGTATGGATCTACAGTCTATTCAAAAACCCTTATAATTTCAACGAGTTTTGGACCAATACCAACCTCTTGTTTCTCACGATCAGTAAACTCTATCCTATCCTCGCAGATCTCGGCATTGCCGCACTTATTTTATATATCGGCACCAAGGCAAAAGCATTGGGTTTTCCGGCTCTTTCCGTCTCTTTCTACTTTCTGTTTTCTGTTTTCTATCTCCTCAACCCCGTTTCACTTATGGGGGGAGCATGGTGGGGACAGATGGATAGCCTCGGCGTATTCATCTTTCTCGTCGCTTTCTTTTTGGCCATCAAAGGCAAGCCGTTTTGGGCAGGGGCCGTATTCATGCTCTCCATGATGACCAAACTCCAGAATATGATTTACGGGCCCTTATTTTTTCTGTTCATCTGGCAGCAAGTGGGTTTTGCCGGCCTTGTGCAATCTCTCGCCGGCGCGGGGGCGGCATTTTTCGGACTGAATATCGAGTTTTTTCTGTCGAAAAATATGGAAAGGGTGATTAGTTCCATTACCGTCAATTACGACTACTTTCCTCTCATGAGTCTCAATGCATTTAACCTCTGGTGGGTCGCGGCAGGCGGCCGCGGCATGGCTGTCTCGGATAAAATAACGGTTCTTGGGATCACGAACGCCAAGTCTGTCGGGCTTTACCTCTTTAGCAGCTTCTATCTTTTTGCGGCTTTGCGGCTTTGGGGAAAAAAAGATCTCAAAACGTTTTTAGAAGGACTGGTCATCGTCAATGCCAGTTTCTTCCTCTTCCAAACCCAATCCCACGACCGCTATGCGTTTCCTCTGATTGTATTTCTCCTCCTGTGGGCACCGTTTTATATAGTAAAAAGCCCGCCTGCCGGCGAGGCAAGCGATAAGGGAAAAGCGATAAGCAAAACACTCCGCCTGTTTACTGTTTTCTATTTTCTGTTTTCTCTCCTTTATTTTTATAACCTCAATACCGCAATGGTCTTTAATTATCCGAATAACGGCCTTCCCCTCCTATCCTCTCTCACGAGTCCGGTTGTCACGATCGGCGTATCCACGGCCTTCCTCGGACTCTTTGCCTTCTTTGTATACGTACTCAGGCCATTAACGCCTGCCTTGGTTTTCTTGATCCCAGCTCTCATCTTTTTTCTTTTCCTGCTCAAAGCCAATCTGCCCCTTTTTACGCGCACCCCCGTCTTCCTTACCGCACTGACGCCGATCGTCAGCCGACAGGACTACGGGAGCCTTCAGATCAACAGAAGTCTCAATAGCTCATCGGGGATAAAAAGCTGGAACCGGCTCTCCGTGCAGTACGTCTTTTACCGATATGGCATGGGCACGCACACCAATTCTCTCCAAGAATTCGACATCAACCGCCGGTTTGCCAGATTCTCTGCCGACTATGGCATTGATACGGAAGCCGGCCCGAAGGGCTCGGCGGTCTTTGAGCTCTATGGAGACGGAAAGCTTTTGTGGCGGTCTGACAAAATCACCCGATTCGATTTGCCGCGCCACACCGAAGTGGATATAACGGGCGTCAAGCTCCTCTCCCTGGTTACCACCGACGCGGGAGACGGCAATACGGACGACCACACGGACTGGTTACGGCCAACGCTTTGGCCATAACTACATTGTTACATTGACACATGAATACATGAACAGAAAAAAATACTTACTTTTAAATGATATTGGGGCATATAAAATTGCTTTTGGACTTTCAAACTATGTTTGGAACGTAGTACTCAAATGGGACCACTTCGCAAAAGACACAGTCGGAAAACAGTTTGTAAGAGCGGCTGACTCAATCGCTGCAAACATAGCCGAAGGATTTGGGCGATTTACAAAGAAAGATAAAGTAAATTTCTACCGTATCGGCTATAGCTCAATAAAAGAGGCTTTAGATTGGAATGAAAAATCAAAAGCGAGAAACCTGCTCACTACTGTTCAGTATGTTCATATCCTTCAGGAATTAAAAAGACTGCCGAGAGAACTATATAGCCTTATAGAGTTTACGAATGAAAGACTTACGAGATAACCTGTTCATGTAACAATGTAGCAATGTAACAATGATTATGAGGAAACAATTTAACAATGTAGAAAAAATCTTTGGTCTTTTGATGCTGGTTGGAGCTATTCTATTCAACCTCTGGATATATAGATCGGAGCCGACAGCCCGCATAGATCCCAATGATAACGCCTTTCAATTTGCCCTCGTCGACCGGGCAAATCAGATCTGGGATTTTGCAAACAAAAATTGTACAGGATTTATTTTCTCGCGTATCACGTGCCGCATATCGTTTCTTACGGATCACTGGGTCCCCAACTGGGCGGAAGGATATAACCTTCCCTATTACTATTCCCACATCCCGCAGATTGTAATCGTCGGAAGCTATCGTTTCTTTTCTTGGTTTTCTAACAATTTAACCACGCAACAATTTACTAATGTCTCTCTCTTTGCGTATTACCACTGGGTCATTTATCTCTTATTAAGCTTCTTCCCTCTTTCGGTGTTCCTGGCTCTGCGGGTTATTGGAATGAGTTCTGTTGCCGCAGGCATAGGGGCGATTGGGGCGGCAGGACTCTCAACCGACGGACTCTATGGCCTGGACCCGTCATCGTTTCTGTGGCGGGGATACGGGCTGTCGAGCCAGCTGTTTGCCATGATCTGGTTACCATTGGCTCTGGCCTATGCATACCGACTTTTTAGAGTGACAACACAAAGCAATGCGAAGGGTGCGACAAAATTTTCGCAGGATGTAAGCGAATTGCGGATCCAAAAAAATTTTCGTCGCGACCGCAGCTTGGCATGGGCAGTCCTTTTCCTCGCCGCTACCACCGCCGGGCACCTGGGGATTGGCATTATCGCCTTCCTGTCAACCGGCATCCTATGGATAAGTAGTTTTATTCCGCTCACGAGAGGGCAATTAAAAAACGTAACGATCGAACAATGCAAAAAATTACTTTTGCTGTTCGGCGGAGTTCTGTTCATTTTGGGCTACTGGATACTGCCCGCCTACGCGGGAAGCGACTACCGCAACTTTTCCGTCTGGGACCCGATCTGGAAGTTTAACTCCTATGGGGCACCGGAGGTCTTAAAAAATTTCTTCAACGGCAATCTCTTTGACTTTGGCCGCTTCCCCATCCTGACCATATTGGTCTTTCTCGGATTTTTTGCCGCACTCACGCGCTCTAGTAAAAAAAAGAACCCGGGGGAAGCCGGTGACTATCCGTACCTCCCGTTTGCTCTCCTTCTTGTCTTTTGGCTCGTTATGTACTTCGGCAGAACCACGTGGGGAGGACTCATCGATCTCATCCCGACCATGAAAGAGTTCCATCTGTCGCGCTTTATCGTGGGAGTGCAGATCGCGGGACTCTTTCTCATTCCTCTGGGTATCGATTGGATTATCAAAAAAGTATCTCCCCGCATTGGGTTATTTGTTTATTTGTTTATTGGATTATTGGTAGTATTTTTATTCCCCCAGACCGTCCGCTACGCCTCGGTCAACGATACCCTTATCAGGCGGGCCAACGCCAATTATCAAAAAATTGAGCCGGATACCCGTGAGCTCCTCTCAACAATAAACGCCCTCCTCCTGGCTCGGCCGGGCAGGGTGTTTGCCGGCCGGCCGGGCAGTTGGGGGCGGGACTTGCGCATTGCGGAGACGCCCTATTATCTGTTGCTTTCTACGTACGGCATTCCGACCGTCCTTTGGCTTCCCGAAACGTGGTCGCCCAATTCCGATACCGAGCAGTACTTTAGCGAAAATAAGCTTGCGGATTACCAGCTTTATAATATCCGTTACGTCCTCTCTCCTCCTGACCGGACGCCTGAACCGTTCTGGAAACTTGTCAAAGAAACCAATTCATGGAAACTTTACGAAGTTGCATCTTCTTCTCCCTTTGGCTATATCGCAGCCGGCATCCGTCCGGCCGTGGTCAGCAGTAAGAAGGAAGATTTTACCAACGTCGTCCGCTTTTGGATCCAGTCCGATTATCCAAAACAGGGGCTTTACCCGGAGCTGACTTTTGCAAAAGATTACCCGAGGCAGGCAGGCCTGCCCAACTTCCGCATGCTTGATGAGGTTACCTACAAAACTCCTGCCTAGCCTGCAGGCGGACCTGACAACAATGCCAGGAGTCTTCTCTCAGAAGTCCCTGTATATCAAACTGGTGAAAAAGAATATAAACAATGTAGCAATATAACAATTCTTTCCCAGGAAAACCAGGCCGACATGGTATTTAAAGCCAGGGTCGAAGCGAAAGAAACCAACGGGCAGTGTCTGGTTATCCTCAAAGAGTCTTTCCATCCCTCCTGGAAGGCGACTATCGACGGAACGCCGGTCAAGCCGTTTGCAGTTTTTCCGTTTTTCATCGCCATCGGTCTTCCTGAGTCCGGAACCCATGAAGTCGTTTTCTCATACCAGCCGTCCAAAATGAAAGTATTCCTTCTCGTCCTCTCCCTCATAGGCCTCGGAGGGTTGCTTTTGAGTCGGTTTGTACCGGTTAAAAATTGGGTCCTTGACAAGTGAGTAAAAACTTTACACACTGGATATATGAAGAAGCGCCGCGCCTCTCACCGCAGAGTTCACCACCGGGCCGTCCGCGTCCACGGCAAACCTCAGGAATCTTACCTCGTTGTTGTGCGGAGCTGGATGCTCATTGTGCTTTTTGCGATCATGCTGGGAGTCGGCGCAATCGTCGGAACCGCCCTCAACGGCCAGTTTGGTACCCCCCAGGTCGCCGGCGCGCAGACGGAAGCACGGTAGCCTCAATACACTTCATTCTACAGAAAATCAAAGCTTAGCTTTGAAGATCTCAATCCCCTCCCCGACTCTCACGAGCTGCGGCAAGGGAATCTTCAAGCTCCCTCGTT
>CAYTZO010000008.1:0-27569 GCA_964442525.1 uncultured Gammaproteobacteria bacterium | reverse complement strand
ATTGCCTCACGATCTTTCTTGGACTTCCATTATCGTTATTTTTTTCTTTTGAGCGGCCGCGAAGCTGTTCCATACCAGAGCCAGGGGTATCAAAAACTTTTCCTCGTGTGTGAGGGGGCAGCGTGTCCGACATCAGGCGAGCTGGCCAAGACAGGAAGTGCACAGCTTATTTGTTTTGATCCGCACTGTAGCGGTACGTACCCTTCGGTATGGTTTAAGGAGTGGAAATTTCTGCAAACGACAGACGTGCTGGGGGCACGCATTTATCTCCTTGAGCGTTTGTAACACTGGTCTTTTTTTCTAGGTTTTGTAGAATGGGGGAGATATGAATTTATTACTGCTTGAAGCAATTCTTCTGTTTGCGTTTTCTGTTCCTGTGGTCATGGGGTATAGGATATTGCCCGCTACCGGTACCCCGTATTGGCTTTTTGGCATCCTCTTTCTTCTTCTTGTTGCTAACATATTGCTCGCAGTAAGCTCGAGCGTTGGAAAACAACAGAAGGTTATGGAAAGGATACAAACATATATCCTGTGGCTTGTTCTTGTTATCGTCATTGGCGGCACAACGGTGACGGCAATCGTTGATAGAAGCCGTACCGCGCCGGTCTTTGGGGTGCATGACATCATTCTCCAGCAGGAAGCGGCCATGAGATTTCTCCTGTCGGGGAAAAATCCCTATAAAGAAACCTATTTTGATACACCGCTTGCGGGTTGGCGCTATGAAGAACTAGGAAAATCGGCCGTTAACCCTGCGCTTTACCACTTTGTCATGCCTCCCTGGTATCTTTTGTTTCCTCTGCCTTTCTACGCACTGACCATTCCCGTTCTGGGGTATTTTGACGGCAGGATGGTGCTTCTGGTGACTCTTGCGGGGCTTTTGATAATTCTATCAAAATGGTTCCAAAAGCGCCCATTGGCGCTTCTTGCCATAACACTTACTGCTATAAGTCCGGCAACCACAAATTATTTTATCGAGGGGAGGAGCGATATATTTGCTCTTTTTTGGCTCGTTTGGTCTCTGTTCCTTCTTGAAAAAAAGAGCTATTTTTGGTCGGCAATCGTGTTTGCCATGGCCCTCATGAGTAAACAGACCGTGTGGTTTCTCGCTCCTTTTTATCTCGCCGGATTGTGGGCCGGGCTTAAGAAAAATACCTTATCGACCCTTTTCTATGCCGCTCTCGTTGCTACAGTAACACTGTTAATAGCCGGCCCGTTCCTGCTGTGGGATTGGCGCGCATTATTTGACAGTACCGTGTTGTACCTGAGCGGCAATACGGCACACGGGTATCCGATTTCAGGATACGGACTCGGAATGCTTCTTTATGAGTTGCGTGTCATTCCGGACATCCATGCATACTATCCGTTTATTTTTTGGCAAATTCTTTTTGGGTTGCCGGTTCTTTTTTTCAGCGTAAAATGGTTTCTGCGGAAACCCGCGATGTGGAAAATAATCATAGGGTACTCACTAACGCTTTCCGTTTTTTGGTACATGAGCAGATATTTTAATAACAGCCATTGGGGATTTCTTTCGAACATTTTTACGATCGGTGCGCTCAAGCATATGGATGAGGGGTCTAAATGAAGAAAATTTCTCCGTTCTTTATCCTGGTTGCTATCGTGTCCGTCGGATTTTTCATGAGGGTATGGCGTGTAGGAGAAATCCCGCCTTCCCTTTCTTGGGACGAGGCCTCAATTGGGTACAACGCATATAGCATTCTGAAAACGGGGAGAGACGAACACGGCCGCCTTCTGCCGTTTGACGCGTTTGCGGCGTTTGGTGACTATAAACCTCCGTTGGCAATTTATGCGACGGTGCCTTTTGTCGCCGTCTTTGGTCTAACCGAGACGGCAGTCCGTTTGCCCTCAGTCCTCGCGGGTGTTTTGGCCGTATTTCTCACGTATTTTTTGGTCCGTGAACTCACCAAGAACAAAACGCTCTCCCTTTTGACCTCATTTCTTCTGGCTGTCTCCCCGTGGAATATAAATCTTTCCCGTGCGATGTTTGAAGCCAATATAGCAGTAGCCCTCCTTTTGTTGGGGAGCGTTCTCTTGCTGCGGGCCAGAGGAAGTCCAAAGATGTTCTTTGTCGCTTTCGTTCCTTTTATCGCAGCAGTGTACACGTTTAACAGTGCAAGGATTTTTGCCCCGCTTCTTCTTGTCATACTTCTCTGGTACTGTTGGGAGAGTGTACGAAAACATAAACGAGAAGTTATCACCGGTGCGCTGGTTGGATCTCTTGTTTTTTTGCCTCTCCTTCCTTACCTGGTGTCTCGGGAGTCCCGGCTTCGCTTTGCGGAAGTAAATATTTTTACCGACTCCAGCGTCGTTACTAAGTCGAATGAGCGCATTGCCGTTGACGGAGGAGCCTGGTGGGCAAAGATTCTTCACAATAGAAGGCTTGGATACGCAAGAAGTTATCTTATTCACTTTTTTGACAACCTTGAACCCCAGTTTTTATTTACGAGGGGAGACGGCAATCCAAAATTTTCTATCCAAGACGTGGGGCAGATGTATCTTATTGAACTCCCGTTTTTCGTCATTGGCTTTTTCGGGCTGTTTAAGAAAAACAGAGCACTTGCGTGGCTGGTACTATTTTGGATCGTTGCGGCAATTGCCCCTGCGGCAACTGCTCGTGAAACACCTCACGCTTTGCGGATAGAGAATAGCCTGCCGATGTGGCAACTGGTTATTGCATCAGGCATTTTATCTGCGGTTGAAAGTATGGGAAAAATGAAGAGAACATTGCTTCTCATAGGCATTATAGTGCTCTATATAGCAAATGTAAGTTTTTATGTTCATAACTATTATAACCACTACGCTGCGGAATATTCGGGTGAATGGCAATGGGGGTACCGGGAAGCTATCCGCGCCATAAGCCAGATAAAAGACAAATATACCCGCGTTGTAATGGATGACACGATCGGGCGGCCGTACATTTATGTCCTGTTCTACCAGCGCTATGACCCGCAAAAATTTCAGCGCGTTGCCAACTGGTCAACGGATGCTGCAGGGTTTTTTCACATAAATAATCTTGATGCGTATCAGTTTACCGATACGCCTCCTTCCTTTGCAGGCGGCGTTTTATACGTGCTTCGGCCTTCCTTTGTGCCGGAAAATGCCCGGGTTCTTACCACGATCCGGCTTCTCAACGGATCACCGGTTCTTGTAATTTTTGACATTCCCGCTTCATCCGAAAAATTATGAAACGCATCCATACATTCATTCTCGTCGCAATTATTCTTTTAGCCGGGATTTTGCGCTTGTGGCAAATCGGGCAAACCCCCCCGAGTCCGGACTGGGATGAAGCGTCGCTCGGATATAACGCATACTCCATACTCAAAACGGGCAGGGACGAATACGGTACGCTATTTCCTGTAGTGCTGCGTTCATTTGACGACTATAAACCTCCTCTATATGCGTACTTGGCTACGCTGCCGATTGCACTTTTTGGTCTGGATACCTGGGTTGTACGGCTTCCCTCGGCAATTTTTGGAATTCTGGCCGTTTGGGGATCATATGAGCTTGCGTATCTTCTTTTCAAAAAACGGGAAATAGCACTCGGTGCGTCGTTTCTTCTTGCCATATCCCCGTGGCACATACAGTTTTCGAGGATTGCATTCGAGGCGAACGTGGGGGTGACGCTCAACATTTGGGCATTTGTTTTTTTCTTCCAATCATTTATGAAACCCAAAAGACTCCTCGCATCTGCTTTTATTTCGGGACTGGCCATCTATGCATATCACAGCGAGAAGGTCTTTTTGCCCCTTCTTTTCATTCTCTCATTTTGGATTTATCGGAAGGAGCTTCTTATACATAAAAGGGAGTTGGTTTTGGCGGCGTTGGTTGGATTTCTGACCATTGCCCCGCTTTCCCGGGTACTTTTTGATCGTGATACCTTCATGCGGCTTCGCGGGACAAGCTCGCTTGCAGATCAGACGGGACTCTTGGCGCGAAGCGTAAAAAAACTGGAAGAAGACAAAAAAAATGGCAATCCGTGGGGGCCGGTTTTTGATAACAGGCGGCTCGTATGGGTTAAAACCGTTGCAGAGGGGTACTTATCGCATTATTCATTCCGCTGGCTCTTTCTCACGGGCGATAATCCACGGCATCACGCACCCGACATGGGACTCTTATACCTTTGGGAATTGCCGTTTCTCATCTGGGGAATTTCATCTGTCGTCTGGCGAAAAGACAAAACAAAAGCCTTTTTGATCTCATGGTTTCTGATTTCCCCGATTGCGGCATCGCCCACAACCGAACTTCCCCATGCAATTCGCACGTTGGTATTTTTACCTACATTTCAATTCTTTGTCGCTCTGGGCCTCTTTCACTATTATGTCTGGATACGGGAAAATGCAAACTTGGGAAAGAACGTCGTTGCCGGAATTGTTGTCCTTGCCGCTGGTGCTGGTTTTATTTACTATCTGCACATGTATTTTGTCCACATGAACAGAGAAGTTTCCCAGTACTGGCAGTACGGATATAAACAGGCAGCGGCGTACGCAGACAGTCGCTCCGGTCAATATAAAAAGATCGTCGTATCGACAAAACTCGAACAACCATATATGTTTTTCTTATTTTATCTCCGCTATGATCCCAAAACATATCTTGCGGAAGGCGGGACTGCCTCGGGTGGCTTTGCCGAAAAGAGAAATCATTTTGCAAACTACGAATTTCGGCCTATCGACTGGTCCAAAGAAGAAAAAGACGGGACCGTGCTCTACATCGGAAAGCCTTCGGAGATAGACGGTACGCCGCTCTCTGCCATTACCTACCTCGACGGAACTGAAGCCATACGCATTGCAGACAGGTGAGCACATGAAAAAGCAGAAAGTACTCATCACAGGAGGCGCGGGATTTATAGGCACGAATCTCACAACGTATTTACTCGATAAGGGAGGCGTGGACATTGTGACCTTTGACAGGCTTGCCGGGGGTTCAAATTCAGCGAGCGTCATCGTCCTTCGCGGCGACATTCTTTCACAAAAAGACGTCGTACGCGCTTTTGACGCCTATGGACCGTTTACAACCGTCTATCACTTGGCGGCCTGTATGCCTGATAAATCAGTCCCCGACGACCTGCTTTGGAAAACGAATGTCTCTGGTACGTCGCTTGTCGCGCGGGAGGCAGCCAGGCACAACGTAAAATCGTTTGTCTTTACTTCAACGAACGTCATGTATGGCATCCCCGAGGAACTTCCCGTTACGGAAAAGACACTTCCTAAGCCCATTGAGATTTACGGCAAAAGTAAGGTACAGGCAGAGAAGGAACTGTCTGCGTTTGCGTCCTCCATGAATATCCAGATGTTTCGTTGTCCGGTCGTGAGCGGCGTCGGCAGGCTTGGCCTTCAGGCGATCCTCTTTGAGTTTATTTCTGAAAACAAAAATATCTACGTGGTGGGCGACGGTTCAAATAAATATCAATTCATTGACGTCATCGATTTATCCGATGCACTCGAGAAGGCGAGTCATAGGGAAGGGCTTGACACGTACGTCATTGGAGCCGATCAGATATTGACGCTCAGGGAACTATTTCAAGCGGTCATCGATTATGCCGGCAGCACCTCAAAAATAATCTCACTGCCGCGGGAGGCGACGCTCTTCACTCTTGCCATGCTCGAGAAATTCAATATTTCTCCCTTGGGCGTGTATCAATATACGATGATTGGCCGTTCGCTCTATGCAGACACGACGAAGGTGAAAAAGAAGCTCCATTGGAAGCCGAAAAAAACGAACGCCGATACGTTCATAAAAAACTACGCGTGGTACGTAAACAATAAAGGAACATTTGCAGCCATTGGATCAGGGAAGGCATCTTCAAATAAAAGTTTGCCCAAAATGGGAATTTTTAAACTACTCAAATGGATTTCCTAGCAAACTCGACGAAAACAAAAATCATGTTAGCCGCTATTGTTGTCCTTGCGGCGTTTCTCCGCATTTGGCGTCTAGGGGAAGTTCCTCCGACCGCCTCGCTTGACGAAGCATCGATCGGGTATAACGCATACTCAGTCGTAAAAATTGGCGTTGATGAATACGGGCAATTTCCTTTTCTGTCACAGCGCGGATACGACGACTATCGAAGGTCGACGTATCTGTTTCTTGTCACGCCGTTTGTATGGGCGCTGGGTCTGACAGCAGTGGCCGTGCGACTGCCCGCCGTCATCCTCGGCATTTTGACGATCTATGCCACGTACTTCCTTGTGCTTCTCTTGTTTTCTAAGGAGACGCCGGTAGCAAAAGGGACGGCACTTTTTGCATCGTTATCGTTGGCAATAAGCCCGTGGCATGTGTATATCTCCCGTTTGGGACACGAATCCAACGCCACGTTATCTTTTCTCGTCTTCGGTATATTGTTTTTCCTCAAGGGGCTCAAAGAGAAACGGTTTGTTTCTGTGGCATTAGTATTTTTCATCCTCTCAACCATAAGTTATTATTCCGGACAAGTATTGATTCCGGCTCTTTTGGCGGGGCTGGCAGTTATTTATAGGGAAAATCTCCTCCGCATACTGCAAAAAAGCAAAGCAATGAGAGTGGTATTTATACTTTTTTTTCTTGTGCTTATTCCAATTTTTGCGAATATCTTTTCGCCGGCGGCAATGATTCGATTTGCAGGGACAAGCACGTTCAGACCCGATGCCCACTGGGAACTGTACCAGAAAAGGGTGTTCCTTTGGAATGCGGCTGCGGCAAAGAAGGATATCGTTGGAGAAATACTTTATAATAGGCGTTTTTTTCCCATACAAGTATTTCTGGAAGGGTACTTTTCTCACTTTAAACCATCGTGGCTATTTACGAACTCGGGAGGAGAGCCGTTCAAAATTCCCCGCACGGGACTTTTGTATGTTTGGGAAATTCCTCTCATCATTTTGGGCATATTAGCTTTTCTCATGAGCAGGGAGACCAGTTCAAAAGCAAAGTGGCTTGTTCTCCTTTGGTTTTTTCTCGCCCCCCTCCCCGGGGCCATTGCCACGCAGGCCCCCCATGCGATGCGCTCTTATAATTTTCTCCCCACGTGGCAGATTTTTTCGTCGTTCGGACTCGTCTATACACTAAATGCGCTGAAAAAGTTGAAATTAGCTGGAATCATTTTTCTGTCGATCGTCATTGTGTTGAGCCTGGCGCGTTTATACGAAAACTATTTTACCGTTTTTCCTAAAGAGCAATCGAAATCGTTTCAGTACGCCCTTGCCAAAGCAGTGCCGTTCGTTTTATCCAATCAGGAGAGGTATCAGGAGATAATATTTTCTAATAAGGACAATCTCTACCAGTCATATATGTTTGTTCTGTTTTACGGTCAGTATGATCCCCGGACGTATGTAAGCGGCGGGGGGACAAAATCGGGCGGCTTTGCCCAGACACACAAGTTTAATACTTATGTTTTTCGGCCGATCAATTGGCAGGAAGACAGAAAATTAAAAAATACTCTTTTTGTCGGAAACCCGTCCGACTTTCCTCCGTCGGTCAGCCCAATCAAGGTTTTTTATTATCTTGATGGGTTGCCAGGAGTTGTTTTGGTAGAAAATCAGTAGATAGTACAGCATATGGGCAAGAACATAAATCCGTACCCTTTCCTCCTAGGCCTTATACTGATCTTAGGCTTTTTCCTACGCAGTGAAGAGATCCTTTTTAATAACTTCCTCTTCCTCAATGATCAGGGCAGGGACATGGTAGGCGTAAAGTCCATAGTAGCAGACAAAAAACTTACTCTCATCGGGCCCTATACGGGCATGCGGGGGGTGTTTCTCGGTCCGCTGTACTATTATTTTTTAGCGGTCCCGTTTTTTATTTTTCGCGGCGACCCGCGGGGCGTCATGTATTTGTTTACACTTATCAGTATGGCATCGATATATCTGGGTTACCGTATCGGAGAAAAATATTTTTCCCGCCTTACCGGACTCATGATTGCTTTTGTCCTTGCCGTCTCGCCCGGGGCGGCGGCGGCCGCAACGTTTATCTGGGCGCCCCACTTTACCATTCCCTATATGCTTTTCTATCTTTATTTTCTTTTTGACTGGATTCAAACAAAAGCCGGCCGTTCGTTTTTCTTTCTTTCCCTCTTTGTCGGGCTCATGTTTCATGCGGAGATAGCCTTTGCCACGCCGTTTTTTTTGGCAAACATCCTCCTTTTCGCATACCTTTTAAAGGGGAAAAATCTTTTAAAACACTATCTTATCTATGGTGCAATTATTAGCGCCTTCCTCTCGCCGCTTATTATTTTTGATTTTCGGCATGACCATATAACCGTTACCTCGCTTATGAAATTTTTTTCAGGAAGCACCCAGGGAGTAGCAGACAAGAGGGATACATATGCATTTGTCTTACGGCAACATTTCCAGCAATTTATTCCTGTTTTGAAGTCAAGTTTTATCAGCTTCGGCAGGATTTCTGATTTTTTTGCCAAGGCAGTAGCGATCGTCAGCGTCTTGTACCTTATCGCGCGTAAAAACAGATTGATAAAAGCGCTTATCGTCATGCCGGTGTTAGTCTATATTGCATATATGGCATATCCCTATACGATTTTTCAGTGGTATCTTATGCCCTTTTTTGCGCTCTTTGCGGTGCTTTTTGGCATATATCTAGCCAAACTATTTTCGTTAAATTGGGGAAGGCCGCTTGCCATCATTATTATCGCGATATTGTTTATTGATGCGGGAGGACGGCTGTATAAATTCTATGGCAAACCAGATGAGGGAGGGACGGCAAAAATCAAGGGGAAAATTGCAGCGATAGACACAATTTACCGGGACGCGGCGGGGAAGTCTTTTAATTTGCTCGTTTTTGCACCGATTGTGTTTACCGATCCGTATGATTATCTTGTTTGGTGGTATGGACTGCCCAGGTACGGGTATTTGCCCGGCAAAGAGAAAAAAGGGCTCGTCTATCTTCTCATAGAACCCGATCCCCGTCAGCCATGGACCTATCAGGGGTGGCTCGAAACGGTCATAAAGACGGGAAAAGTTATTGATACGAAAAAACTGACGTATGGATTTATCATTGAGAAAAGGATTTTCGATGAAAAGTAAATTACTCCTTATCGCTTTAGTGCTTTTAAGCGTTTTACCGACGCTGGATTTGCTTCAACCGGGTCTGCCAATTACCCACGACGGACAGGATCATGTTGCGCGCATAGCGAACTTTTACGCTTCTTTATCGGAGGGGAATATTGTTCCCCGGTGGGCTGCAAACCTTAATTGGGGATACGGACACCCAGTCCTCATGTTTCTTTACCCGCTTCCTTCCTATGTTGCATCCCTATTTCATTTTTTTGGATTTACGTTCGTCGATTCTACAAAACTTGTTTTTGCCCTTTCGTTTGTTGCGAGTGTTCTTGCCATGTACCTATGGCTTCGGGCGCAGTGGGGTAGTCCTGCCGGATTTGTGGGGGCGGTTCTTTATGGATTTGCGCCGTATCGATTCGTTGATTTCACGCTGCGGGGCGCTATCGGCGAACACGTCGCGTTCGTTTTTCCGCCTCTGATTTTTTGGAGCCTTTTTCTTCTGGCCAAAGACGGGAAGCGCGTAATGAGATATATATCCGTGCTCTCCCTTAGCTCGGCCGGACTCATCCTCTCTCATAATGCCATAAGTCTCATGTTTTTCCCGCTTGTTGTGCTCTATCTACTGCATCTTACGGTCTTTGCGGTGTCTCGGAAAGAGAGGAGGATATTTTTTCTGAGAGGTATAGGTGCAATTGGATTAGGGTTTCTCCTCAGTGCATTTTTTTGGGTACCGGCATTTTTTGAAGGGAAATATACGCTCCGCGATATAGTGACGAAAGGGGATTTTGCCGGCCGCTTTGTTCCCTGGAGCTGGTTTTTATATTCGCCGTGGAATTATGGGGGAGGAAATCAGTTTACGAAAGAATTAGGGCGAGGGCAGATAATCGCAATTATCAGCGCGCTTTTCATTTTGAAAAGGTCAAAGGAACGGCAGCTCATCATCGGTTCGCTCATCGTTTTTATCTTAGCAGTTTTCATGATGACCGATTGGTCGGGTTGGATATGGAACTCCCTCACTCTCATCCAAAAATTTCAATTTCCCTGGCGATTTCTTTCTCTCACTACTTTTCTCAGCGCTTTGTTCGGGGCTATCGTTGTTGCAAGTGTCCCAAAAAAATATACATGGCTCCTCGGTGGTTTCCTCATTATTCTTTCCCTAGCTACTTCAATCCCAATGTGGAAAGCCAAGGGATACAGCATAAAACCGGAATCGTTTTATGGCGGCGTCTATTATGGAACCACGGACACGGGAGAAAGTAGTCCTATCTGGTCAGTTCGGTTTATGGAACGCACGCCAGCCTCCGCGATAGAGGTAATTGAAGGGGCAGCAAAGATTACTTCGTTCAAAAGGACCACCACGGAGCACACCTATGCGGTGGAAGCGGATAAGCAGACAAGACTCGTTGACAATACGTTATATTTCCCGGGCTGGATCGTCACTATTGACGGCCGGCAAGTGCCCGTGGAGTTTCAGGACCCCAGCTACCGCGGGCTCATGACATTTTGGGTGAACCCGGGCAGCCATCAGATAGTCGTGCGTTTTGCCGACACAAAACTTCGGACGTTTGCCAATAGTTTATCTTTGGGCGCGGTGTTCTTTTTTATAACGACCATTGTGGTTTTACGGAAAAAAACATATGCAACCATCCCGCGTACTCGGTAAGTATATTCCGGCCGTTATCGTTGTCATCCTTTCTTATTTTCTTTTTTTTTGGAAATTGGGCGGCACTCACCTGACCAATTGGGATGAAGCCTGGTACGCTGACATATCACGCACGATGGCCGAAAAAGGGAATATTTTTTCCCCGAGTTGGAACGGCCGTCTGTTTCTGGAAAAACCGCCTCTAGGGTTTTGGCTGACGGCAGTCTCATACCGAGCGTTCGGGGACAATGAGTTTTCAGCGAGATTTATTTCGGCCCTTGCCGGAGCCGCGACCGTATTTTTGGTCTTTTGGTTTGTTCGGTATCGTTGGGGGCCGGGCGCGGCATGGGCATCTTCCCTTGTGCTTCTGAGTACTCCCGCATATCTTTGGCGTGTCAGAACCGGAGATTTGGATAGCCTTTTGACATTTTTTCTGATCGCGAGTGTCATTGCAATTGTTGAATTGAAAAAGAATAAGAATGCTTTGTTTCTTTGCAGTATTGCAATTGGGCTTTCGTTCCTGACCAAGGGTTCGATTGCATTTATTTTTCCGGCTCTTGGGTTCCTTTACTATCTCCTTAGACGAAAAAAGGAGGCATCTCTGCGTACCCTCAAAGCTCTCGCGGTAGGCGGATTCATAGCCCTGACATGGTTACTCGTTGCCTATGCGATAAATGGTCAGATATTTTTAACACAATTTTTCACTCAGCAGGGCGAAAAGATCGGATCCCCTTTGACTTTACTCAGTAACGCCAGACTTGCGACGCTTGATTATCTTAAATCAGGGCTAAAGTTTTGGATCATCGCAGCCGTGCCCGCTACGGTCGCCATGATTTGGTCCTGGCGCAAGCAAACGGAAAGTTTTATTGCATTATGCGCCCTGATATTCGTCATAATTCTTTCTTTTCTTAAAGTCCAGAGCAGTTGGTTCCTTATGCCGGTATATCCGCTCGTCGCAATAGCCGTTTCCTGGTCTGCCTATGTATATGCCCGCAAATACATGCTCGTTGTCATCAGCGTCTTCACGGTCGTAGCACTATTGCAGCTATGGAGGTTCCGATCAGATTACTTTGTGCCGGACGTGAGTCGGGACGAAGCATTGGTCGCGTTAGCTTCCGCCCGGGCCACAAAGTCAAGTGATGTTATCTATCTAACTCATTATTATTATCCGACGGCGGTGTACTACAGCAGAAGAACCACATACGCCGTCTATAGTGATCATCCGTCCGAGTCTTGGTGGATTTTAGCTAAGGATCAATGGTCTAGCATTTTCCAAAAGGAGAGGGTCTTTATTAATACGAATACAAGCGACTTTAGTTATCTGAAAGGAAAGTTTCCGGAGATCCGTTTTCAAATAATCTTCCAATCGGGGGATAAACTCCTTCTTCGTAAGGTATAATGCAAAGTATGAGTCTGTCTGTGGTGCTTGCGACATTTAACGAAGAGGATCGGCTCGGCGATTGTTTATCGTCCGTTCGGGATATCGCAAATGAAATCATCGTGGTTGACGGGAGGTCAACAGACAGGACGGTTGAAATTGCAAAGGACTTCGGAGCCAAGGTAAAAATTGTCGATAATGAGTATATTTTTCATATCAACAAGCAGAAAGCCGTGGATTTGGCCACAAAAGACTGGATTCTGCAGCTTGATGCCGACGAGGTTGTTACGAAGGAGTTGGGCGAGGAAATAAAACAGGTCATGCACGAAGGTAAGCACGACGGATATTATCTTTCCCGGAAAAACTTTTTTCTCGGTCACTGGATGCGAAAGGGCGGTCAATATCCTGATCCGGTTATTCGGTTATTTAAGCGAGGCAAAGGCCATTTTCCACAGAAAAGCGTTCATGAGCAGATAGTCGTAGATGGCTCTGCTGGGTATCTCAAAAACGAGCTTTTGCATTACCCATATGAGACATTAGATGAATATTGGGAAAAGGCTATACGCTACAGTCATCTCGTCGGCAGGGAACTGGAAGCAGTGCACAAGCCTAAAAATCTTTTTTCAGCATTCGAATATCTCTTTATTAAGCCGGCTTTAACGTTTCTTAATTTATTTATAAGACATCAGGGTTTTATTGATGGCATATATGGTTTCTTATTTGCGTTTTTTTCCGCTTTGCAACCACAGATCGCTTATATAAAATATCTGTATGGAAAAAATCTCAACTAAAGCCCACTGGCAAAAATATTGGCAATTACCCGATCATCAGCCGCTCGTCCGGCACGAAGAGATGCTTGCCAATATGTTTGCGGTAACCCCGGTAAAAGGGAAGAAAATTCTCGAGATCGGCGTCGGCATGGGCGGAGACAGCGTTTTTTTAGCAACAAAAGGGGCCCGCGTTACGGCAGTAGACTTTACCAAGGAAGCACTCAACATTCTTGAAGAAAATGCAAGAAAAGCCGGGGTGCATATCGATCTTATCCGTGCAGACGCTCGCAGTTTACCAATGAAGGACGACACGTTCGATGTTGTCTTTCATCAGGGATTTCTTGAACACTTTACGCGTCCTCTGGAGCTTATTCTTGAACAAAAGAGAGTTCTTAAGCCGGGAGGAATATTGGTTGTCGATGTTCCGCAGCGCTACACCACATATACGGTAAAGAAGCATATGTTGATGATGTTAGGAAAGTGGTTTGCCGGGTGGGAAAGGGAGTTTTCCGTGGCCGAACTGGAACGCCTTCTCAAACGAGCCGGACTGGTGCCACTTCGCTCATACGGTTGGGGATACTACGGCAAACTCTTCCAGATGCGCAATGCCAATTTTGGCTCGTGGTATACGAGACTTTGGGAATGGATAGAATCGGGCAGGGCAAAACTCTACCTGAATTGGTGTATCGGCGTCATAAGTCAGAAACCCAAGTCATGAAACGGTTTTCTGTTTTCTTCATATTTTCCTCTTCCATTTTGTTGTTGTTTGCCAAGCCGGCTTTTGCAGCATACATGTTGCCGTACCCGTCTTACATGCCGGGAAATAAGCTTTATGCCGTCTCGAGATTTTTCGATACCGTTAAAGGGTGGTGGTCATGGGGAAGCATTGCTTCCGTAAAATACAATCAAAATCTTGCCGACAAATATCTCGTGGAAGCAAAAACCCTGTTTGAATATAAACAATATCTTTTAGCCGTCGAAGCATTAAAGCGTTCAGATAGACGAACGCGGGAACTTTCGGTCTATTTGCAGAAGACAAAAAACGAAGGAAAGAATATTGAAACATTGCAAAATACTGTTAAAGAAGAAATGGAGGCCCATATTGCCACATTAGATGATCTCAAAGGCCGTTTACCCGAGACATTCCTCTGGCAACCAGAAAAATCCGCGCCGACAAGCCTGCCTTTGGGCGAACTCCTGAGAACCTCAAAAGAAGAAAGGATTTCGGTGCGTGAATTTCATGTACAATAGGAACTCTGTTGGCATCATCGTTATTCTTTTGAGCAGTATAGTGATACTTTATAATATCGGCTCCGTTATTCTGGGTCCCGGCTCCCGTTATTTTGACAGATATTATACAGAAGACTACTTCAAGCGCCTTGAATATCTTTACAATAATTCCCAGTATAGACAAAAAAATCCAACCTCCGTTATTCCGGACGAGATTGTGTTCCGATATGCTGCAGGAACATATGTGCGGGGCGTTGATCCGATACTCGTCAATTCAGAACACACACCGCTCGGAAAATATTTTATAGGACTTTCCTATGTTTGGTTTCAGAGTGATGCGCAAGTTATTCTTCTTTTTGCAGTACTCACTCTGGTAGGCGTTTGGTTACTGTCAAAACTGGTCCTGAAATCAAATGCCTGGAGTCTTTTGCCGCTCGCGGTATTTTCTTCAGAACGCCTGTTTCTGAATCAACTGCGTATTACGCCTCTTTTGGACATTATTCAGCTCCCGTTTATTTTGTTTTCCCTGTACGCATTTTTGCGGGAAGAACAACGGGAAAGGTTTTTCTGGACTTCATTGATGCTGGGATTTGCCGCCGCGACCAAAACGGTCGTGCCTGCCGTGCTTTTAGGTATCTGCTTTTCCCTTTTTTTTCTGTTCAAAAAACGTACGATTGCGCTTTTCAGGTTTACTTTTTGGTTGCCGATGAGCCTTCTCATCCTGCTCGTCTCCTATACACGGACGTTTCTGGACGGATATACGTTTGGGGATTTTCTTAAATTTCAGAAATGGATCTTTCTCTATCAGCAAAGCAAGCTCATTTTCCCTCTCTCGTTTTGGCAGCTTGCAATTCTAAATCGTTGGCAGACTTGGTGGGGGGATACGAGGGTAGCGAAAGCAAATGATTGGAGTGCACTGTGGCCGATAGCAGTTCTCATGCCGTTCATCACGCTGTTATTTTTTAAGATGAAGCGTCTCTTTATGGATGATGAGATTAAATTACTTCTTCTGTGGGGATTGTTGTATGAAACATTTCTGTCGTTGGGAATAACGGCCACACGGTTCCTCCTGCCTCTTTTGCCAATACTTTATATTTTGTTATTCTCCGTTCTACAAAAATTGTTGGCGAGAGGTAAAATGCCCTTATGATCTTTTTGTATATCATAGCCCTCCTGGCGCTCACAATTTTCAGTTTTGGATTTGTTGATGCAAACTTTCCGATTCCTCTCTTGCCGGTACTCTTTCGTTTCGTGAATTCGCAGCGCCCTTTTGCAACGGGTATCTACGTCTCCATAGTGAGTTACACGTTTGTCTTTTATGTATGGATACTTGCCAAAGTTAAAAAAAAGTCAATGAAAAGTGCAGATATTTGGCGATTAATTTTTTGGACATCTGTCATATTGTTTCTTTCGTTTCCTGCATTTTCCTACGATATTTTTAACTACATTGCTACAGCGAAAGTAACCTATCTGTATAAAGAAAATCCGTACATCGTCATGCCGGTCGATATACCAAACGAACCCATGCTTGCATTCCTTCATGCATCCAATAAAGTAGCGCTTTATGGCCCGACATGGATCTTCCTTACGGTGATTCCCTATGCTGTTGGAAGAGGAAATCTCCTGGTAACTCTTTATAGTTTTAAGGCTTTTATTCTGTTGAGCTATTTGCTTTTGTTATGGCTCATTTGGCGCATGTCAAAGAAAAATTTATTTTCCCTTGTTTTTTTTGCATTCAATCCTATTGTTATTATCGAATCGCTCATTTCTTCACATAACGACGGAGTTATGATGTTTTTGGCGCTTTTGGGGTTTTTCTTAGCAAAGCAGAAACGTTTCATTTGGGGGGTTAGTTTTCTTTTGTTGTCCGTTTTTGTGAAGGGAGCAACCGTCGTTCTTTTGCCAATCTACATTTTTATCTGGATGCAATTTCTCAAACGCAGGGAAATCCATTGGGATGCGGTCTGGCGGTGGTCAGGTTATGCCTTGCTTGCAGTTTTTTTTCTTTCTCCTCTTCGGGAAGAACTCTATGCGTGGTATTTCATTTGGCCATTGACGTTTATAACCCTTCTCCCAAGGGAGGAGTTTTTGCACGCAGTTTCTTACGGTTTGACATTTGGCTTGCCCATGCGCTTTGCGCCGTTTATCTTTGCAGGGGAGTGGGGGAGATGGGTTTCTGCCGTCAAAAAAATTGTAACCGGCGTGCCTCTCGCACTTGCAGTAATCTTGTATGGCAGCAAAAAAAGGATTTGAAGTAGCGCTCATCGTTTTTCTGTCCATTTTTTCTTGGTGGCTCATGTGGAAGTCATTTTCCTATGATGCCAAAACGAGCGAATTTGTCATCGCCAGAAACGAAGTAGGCGATTTCGGACTTCGCCTTGCTCTCATCCGTTCGTTTTCCTGGGGGAATAATTTTCCGGTAGAGTCGCCATTTTATCCCGGGCCGTTACTGCCGTATCATTACGCTACCGATGCGCTAGCCGGACTTTTAGAGCGCAGTGGCATCCGTATTGATATCGCAATCAATGGTGTGAGTGTCGTTTTTTTTGTGGCGCTATTGTATCTGATATATACGTTCCCTCAGCTTTTCTTCAAAAGTACCCCAATAGTGGGTCTTGGTGCAATCGCATTGTTTCTCCTTTCCAGTAATCTGTCATTTGTTAACTTTTTTCAGGCAGAACCGCTGCGTTTTTCTCTCATTGAAAAAATTTGGAGGCTTCCCGACTACCTCTATAAAGGACCGTTTGACGGATCGGTGATTTCAATTTTTTCGTCGCTTAATCCCTATCTCAATCAGCGGCATCTCATTGTAGGAATGGCGATAGGTTTCGCCATAATTTTTTACGCGGTGCGGAAACTTTTGCGGAACGAGGAAATATCCGAGACAAAAGTTGTCCTCATGGGAATATTCTTGGGCCTGGGTACACGTGTTCATATACTTATTGCGTTTGGCGCGGGCATAGTGCTCAGTTTACTCTTTCTTCTTTTTAGGAAAGCAGGCCGTGTCGTGCCTCTTGCCGCCTTTTCTTTTGTTTTTGCTCTTCCGCATATCAGCGAAATCCTCAGACTTCCGAGCGTCAACCGGGCCTTTTTCAGACCGGGCTTTCTGACTCCCCCTCCGTTAACCCTTTGGAATTTTTTGCGGTTTTGGTGGCTGAATGCGGGATTCGCGCTCATATTTATTCCTTTGGGTGTCGCATACTCTGACGCATCAAGGCGGAAAGTCTTTTTTGCAATCCTCCCTCTTTTTATTCTCCCCAATCTCTTTCAGTTTAGCTTTCGAATGGAACATAACTATGCTCTGTTTGAGCTTTTCTTTGTTCTTTCCATACCATTTCTTCTCCGTGGCCTTACCTCGTTATGGGAGAAGAAATTGATCGGGAAAGCGCTTGCAATCATAAGTTTTATGGGACTTACGTTTTCCGGAATTCTTAATCTGATGGTCATAAAAAACGATTTCCGCTATCGCGTTGCCGATGCACCAAGAAATCCGTTCATCCAATGGATTAAAGAGTCAACGCTGCCGAACGCTGTTTTTCTTTCCCCGCAAAATCTTTATGATCCGGTCATTCTTGCCGGACGGCGGAGTTACTTTGGCGCAACGTATTATCTTGAAGTCATGGGATACGACATCGTCTCGAGGAGAGCCAGGGCCAAAGATTTTTTTGAGGCAAGCTCTCTAGCGACGCTTGAACAAATGAGGGGGAGTGGAATACAGTATATCGCCATACCAAATACGCCCATCCCGGATTTTCCCTATGCGGTCAATGAGCCGTTCCTTACCCGCAGTCTGCCCGCGGTGTATAAAGATCGAAGTATCACGGTATTTAGGCTATGAAGAAATATCTTCTGCCCCTGGTGCTCATTGTTGGTCTCTACGCCGTATTGCCGCTCTTTCGGCCGGGATATATTCCGACCCATGACGGCGAATTTTCGATTATTCGCATCTGGCAATTTCATAAAGTGCTGCTATCGGGAAATATTCTGCCCCGCTGGGCACCGGATCTCAACAGCGGGTATGGTATTCCGCTGTTTATCTTTTATTACCCCCTGCCGTATTATGTCGCATCGGCCTTTCACGGAATCTTTTCTCTCGTCGATTCATTTAAGCTTACCATGGCAATCTCGTATCTCACCGCAATCGCAGCCTCTTTTTTTTGGTTAAAAAAACTGTTTAACCGGAAAGCCGCAGCGATCGGGTCATTGGTAGCTCTAAGCGTTCCATATTGGTTTGTTGATATCTACGTGCGGGGTTCTGTCGGAGAGGTGCTTGGCATAACGTGGGCGATCATTGCTCTGGCGTCAATCGAATACAAAAATGCCTTGCTTTTTGCAGGAGCGGTTGCCGCACTCATACTCAGTCACAATATCGAAGCCGCGCTCTTTTTACCGTTTCTTCTCCTGTACATCGCTTTACGGAGGAAGCCTTTTTTGGGATTTCTTTTTTTGGGAATTGGGGTTGCCTCTTTTTTTTGGATTCCGGCGCTCTTTGAACAGAGATTTGTTTTGGGACTGAGTAATTTTGATTTCCGCGACCATTTCCCGGAGTTCGCGCAGCTTGTCATTCCTTCTTGGGGAACGGGATTTTCCGGACCGGGGTGGCCGTCCGGCGAGATGTCTCAACAGGTAGGGATTGGCGTATGGACCGCGCTCCTCCTGTCTCTCGTTCTTGTGTGGAAAGAGAAAAATAACCACATGAAACTTCTTGTCGGCGGTTTTTTGTCATTTGCCGCTCTGGCAATTTTTCTCATGCTTGACGTTTCTACGCCGGTTTGGCTGGTCTTGCGGCCAATGAAATTTATTCAGTATCCATGGCGGATGTTATCCTATTTTATTCCTATCGCCGGGATGCTTTCAGGATACATAGCATGGAAAAGTTCAAAGATTTTTTTGCCTGTTTTTTTGGCGGCGGCGGCGCTCTTTTTTGCATTTCCCTACGTGCAACCCGTAATCTATTCCCCGCGTCCCGATTCATATTACTTAACACGCAAAGAGTTTACCGATGGTACCACCTCCGTAGGCAACAGTTTCAGTACGCTCTGGCTTCCATGGCAGTCTGCGAGATCCTCTTCCAAGATAGAATCGTCTCCAAATGTAGCGATATCAGGAGTACAAGAGGACCGTGGGGGGTATGTATTGAATCTGAACGCAACGGGGGATGGCTGGCTAAAGCTTAACGTAAGTTTTTTCCCCGGTTGGAATATAACGATTGACAATAAGAAACAGCGTATGAACGAAGAAAGCGGGGTCATTGGCTTTACTGTTCCCTCGGGCCCTCACCGAGTTGAAGCGCGTTTCGGTGACACGCCGATAAGACAATTTGCCGGTATTTTGTCTCTTTTGAGTTTGTTTTGCCTTATCGGATTGGGTATACTTGGGCAAGGTCAGTATGCATATCGCCATAGAAACATCTCCTCTCGTAAGCGGACATAAATTGCGCGGCACAGGCAGTTATACGAGGCAACTTATTGAGGCTCTGCGGAAGTATGAAAGGAAACATTCGTACTATTTATTTACTCGAGGACAAAAATTACCCAAAAGTATAGACGTCATCCACTATCCCTACTTTGAACCGTTTTTCCTAACGTTGCCCATCATTAAAACCAGGCCCACGGTGGTAACCGTACACGATCTTATCCCAATTGCTTATGAGGATCATTTTCCCCGAGGCATCCGTGGCGAGGTTAAATGGCGCGTCCAAAAGACGTCGCTGCGGGGAGCCCGTGCAATCCTCACGGATTCTTTTGCATCTCAAAAAGATATCGC
Organism: uncultured Gammaproteobacteria bacterium; assembly: GCA_964442525.1. Lineage (GTDB taxonomy): Bacteria > Patescibacteriota > Microgenomatia > UBA10105 > UBA927 > CAYTZO01. Next base: position 7,784 of record CAYTZO010000008.1, on the reverse strand, counting down.
CCGCATTGCCGCACTACCCGAACAAAAAATTCACGTCGTCTATCTGTCTCCTTCGGACAGCATGAAACCGGTAAGCGACAAAAGAATTCGTGAGGGCGTTCGGAAGAAATACCGCATGCCGGAACAATTTATATTGTATGTAGGGGATGTAAATTGGAACAAAAATATTCCGGGCCTCCTTCATGCTTTTGCCGAAGTTAAAAAGATTTTTCCGTCTGAGTGTCTCGTGTTGGCAGGGAAGCAGTTTCGCAAGAGTGAGCTTGATGAGACGAAACAAATAAACAAACTCATAAGCGATCTAGGACTAAAAAGCGGCGTATTGAGTCCGGGCTACGTGGAACAAGAGGACCTTGCAACATTTTATTCCATGGCATCTGTCTGCGTTCAGCCCTCTTTTGCTGAGGGATTCGGGCTTCCTGTTCTTGAGGCGATGGCATGCGGGTGTCCGGTTGTCGCATCGGATACCACGAGCCTTAAGGAAATCGCAGGCCCATCGAGATTAGTCGATCCTTCAGATATCACTTCAATCAGCAGCGGGATTATTGAGACACTGAAAGCGTCTCCCCCCAAACGCACCGAGCTGATAAAAAGGGGATTTGAGTGGGTAAGGAAGTTTTCCTGGCAAAACGTGGCCCGGGAGACAGTACAAGTCTATGAAAGAGTTTTGGCGTGATTTCAAGCCGATTGCAATTATCTATGCCGCGTGGAGGTTTTTTCTTTTGGGAATTGAGTTTATATCACCCAAGTTTTTTGCCCTCCAAACTTCTTTTCTTGGGCCGACGCCATGGGCAAACTTTGACGGCGTGCACTATCTGACGATTGCACGCGTGGGGTATCTTCAGTACCTCCAGGCTTTTTTCCCGCTCTATCCGCTTCTTATACGCGGTTTTTCCTATATCCTGCGAGTAGACATGGTTTTTGCGGGACTAGGCATATCGCAGATTGCAACATTTTTTGGACTCTACTTCGTCTATAAGCTCGGCCAGCTCTACGACCGGAAAAACGCATTCTGGATACTCATGATACTTCTGGTCTACCCAGCCAGTTTTTTTTACGCAAGCATGTACCCGAGTGGTCTGTATTTCCTTTTTGCCTCGGCGACGCTCTATGCCATAGAAAAGCGAAGATGGTGGTGGGTTGGTATTTTGGGCGCACTTGCCAGCGCTGCGAGCCTTTTCGGCGTATATCTGATACTTGCGGCAGGCGTGGAATTTCTTGCCTTACCATCAACGGAAAAAAGAAAACACGTCTGGAAAATATTCATTATGCCGGTGGGTCTTATTGCTTACATGACGTATTTGTGGATTTCTCTCGGTGATCCGCTTGCTTTTTTCCATCAACAGCCGCTCTTTGGAGCCAACAGGAGCGGTAGCGAGCTTATTATGCTTCCGCAGGTAGTTTTGCGATACGGGAGGATTTTTGTGACCGCATCACGGACGACGTTCATTTATCAAGTTGCGGCGCTGGAATTTTCAAGTTTCGTGTTTGCAGGAATACTTCTTTTGGCGTCCTGGAAAAAAGGGCTTAAAAAATCCTACTTGCTCTACGCTCTTGCTGCGATTATAACGCCGACACTCACCGGTACGCTTTCTTCGTTTCCCCGCTATCTCCAGGCAGCCTTTCCGTTATTTTTTGTTATGGGAAAACTGCCTTTTGCGGTAAAATGTATGGTTATTGTGATTTTTGCTGCTACCCTGGTGTACTTTGGTTCTGCTTTTTTGCGGGGCTATTTTATTTCCTGACATGAAAAAAGTATCGATCATCATCCCGGTGTATAACGAAGTTGGCACGATTGATACGCTCCTCCACAGGGTTTTGGCGGCGAAGTTACCCGGCTGGGAAAAGGAGGTCATTGTCGTGGACGACGGATCGACAGACGGCACTGTCAAGAAGCTCCGGGCCTGGGAGAAACACGCTAGGGTTTTCCTGCAAAAGAAGAACCAGGGCAAAGGAGCGGCGGTACGGCGGGGATTTGAGGCGGCACAAGGAGAGATCATTCTTATACAAGACGCAGATTTAGAATACAGCCCCGAGGATTATCCGTCGCTTCTGTCTCCTTTTCAGAATCCTCAAGTGCACATTGTATACGGATCCAGGTTCCTCGGTCCGCATCTTTCTACCATGTATGTTTATGCTGCGGGAAATAAGTTCGTTACATGGGTAACGGACGTGCTTTTCAACACAAATATTACGGACATGGAGACGGGATACAAAGTATTTCGCCGTGGGGTGATCGAGAGCATCCGTCTTTCGGCAAATCGTTTTGATTTTGAGCCCGAGTTTACCGCAAGAGCGCTCTTGGCCGGTTACCAGATCTATGAGGTACCCATTTCTTATTACGGACGGAAATTTGAAGAGGGGAAAAAGCTAACATGGCGGGACGGCGTCACTGCGTTATTGACTCTTTTGCGGTGTCGGTTTTTCTCGTAAGTCATCCATGAAAAAAATCTGGTCAACGTTTGCCGGCGATCGTACTGTTCGAGCAAATTCCATCATGGTGGTAGGGAATTTCATTGCCAACATAGGATCGTACTTCTATCACCTCAGCGTGGGGAGAATGCTTGTACCGGCAGATTATGGGGCGCTCCAGAGCCTTATTTCTGTTACCAACCTTTTTACGGTACCGTTGGTGACATTGGGGACGGTCGTCGCGAAATACGTTTCAGCCTACGTCGGCAGGAACGAACCCAAAAAGATTAACGCGCTCTACCATATTATGCGCAAGCTTTGTCTCCTGGCGCTGGTTGCCGGGGGAATAATTCTTTTTTTCTTTGCCCGTCCGATCCTTGCGTTTCTGCGTCTTAGTTCACTAGCGGACTTTCTCCTTTTGGAATTTGCACTTTTTTTTGGACTCCTGGTGACGCTCAATAGGTCTACGCTTCAGGGGCTGTCACAATTCGTTTCTCTAACGATAGCGCAGTTTATTGAGGCATACGGCAAACTGATCCTGGGCGTTTTTGCGGTTTTCTTGGGTTTTCGGACTACCGGCGCATTTGCCGGGTTTGTTCTCATAACGGTTTTTTCCTACCTCTACATGCAGTTTCGATTGAGAGCATTTATCGGAAAGCGGGAGGCGGGCATCCGTTTGCCGGTTGGCTCCATAGCGCGCTACGCAGTGCCGAGTTTTATCGTAAATATTAGCACAATGTCTCTGTTTAACACGGATGTCGTGCTCGTGAGACATTTTTTTGACGCGTACACCTCCGGGCTCTATTCCGCCCTTTCCGTACTCGGGAAGATAATTTATTTTGGCGTTGCACCCATCTCGGTTGCCATGTTTCCTCTTGTATCCGAAGCGCACGCCAGGGGAGAGAGTATCAAGCGAATTTTTCGTATTAGCCTTTTCTCCGTCGTAGGGCTTTCGGGAATAGTTACCGCTGTCTATGCGTTTACCCCCGTTCTCGCGCTCAAAGTGCTTATCGGTCCGCAGTATCTGGGCGCGGCGCCAAACCTGGGACAATTTGCCGTTTTCCTTTCCCTTGCCTCGATCATTACGTTTCTTGGTTATTTTTTTCTGGCGATCCAGAAAACATTTCCCATGTACTTCCTTGTTGCTGCGGCGGTCGCGCAAGCGACGCTTCTGTGGTTTTTTCATTCGTCGCTCGCCATGGTAATTAACGTATCCGTTGGCGTCACGTCGGTTCTCACGGTATTCCTTTTGATTTCCTATGTCTACGCAACCAGAGAATAACCTGCTCTCGGTTATCATGCCGAGCTACCACCAGGAGAAAACGATAGAAAAAAGCATTCGCGACCTGGACGCGAGTCTGGTCAGGTTACATATTCCCTATGAAATTATTGTTGTCGTTGACGGCAGGGACGACAAAACGTTTGAAAAGGCGAAAAAGGGAGAAAAGAAACATATTATTGTGATCGGGTATGAGCACAATCACGGGAAAGGGTATGCCGTGCGTTACGGCATGGCTCGTGCCAAGGGCGATGTTATCGTCTTTATCGACGCAGGCGGCGACATTGATCCGAGCGGGGTGAGCATGCTTCTTGCTCACTACCACTGGTATAACGCTGATATCGTCATCGGCAGCAAGCGCCATCCCGCATCAAAAGTGCGCTATCCGGCATTCCGCAAAATTCTTTCGTGGGGATATCAGCAGTTCATGAGGATGCTGTTTGGTTTGAACATTCGCGATTCTCAGGTTGGACTCAAACTCTTTCGGCGGAAAGTTCTAGTAGACGTCCTTCCGCGTCTGTTAGTCAAACGGTTTGCCTTTGATATCGAGATGCTTGCGGTGGCGCATTCGCTGGGGTACACGCGGATTTACGAGGCTCCCGTGGAGCTGGATTTTTCTCGGTTTAGTACCCTGACCTCGGCAAAAGTATGGAAGGAGATCTGGAACATGATGTGGGATACCCTTGCAGTTTTTTATCGGCTTAAAATCCTTCACTATTACGATGACACGAATAAACGCCGTTGGCGGTACGATCCGGAGCTTGATTTCCGTATTAACATCGGCTGAAACCCGATTCTGACCGTTTTCGTATGAACATTCTTATTCTCAACTGGAGCGATATAAAAAATCCGAATGCCGGAGGCGCTGAGCTTCTCACGCATGAGATGGCAAAGCGATGGGCGGCAAGAGGCCACGGGGTGACCCAGTTATCTTCTGAATTTCCGGGTTCAAAAAAGGAAGAGATAGTCAACGACGTGAGAATTATCCGCAAGGGGTCGCCGATTGTCCGGGATCCGCATATTCCCGTACACGCGGCAGCGTATGGGTGGTACAGACGCTACGGCCGCGGGAAGTTCGACGTGGTTTTGGATGAAATTCACGGTATACCATTTTTTACCCCACTCTATGTGAGAGAAAGGAAGGTTGCCCTCATTTGTGAAGTTGCAGACGAACTTTGGAATGTAACGTTTCCTTTCCCTTTTAACATTATTGGCCGGGCAATTGAACGCTCGTACTTTCGCCTTTACAAGAATGTGCCGTTTTTGACAATTTCTCCTTCAACCCGGAAGGATCTTATTGCCAAAGGAGTTGGGAAGGAACACATTACGGTTCTTCCGATGGGACTAACGCTTCCCGACCGGGCAAGGCGCCTGCGGAAAGAAAAGGATCCAACCCTTATCTTTGTCGGCCGGATATCAAAGACAAAAGGAATTGACCAAATTTTGGAGATGCTGAACCTAGTCAGGCAACGGGTGAAGAGCGTTAAGCTTTGGATCGTTGGTCAGGGCGATTCGGGATACCTGAACCTGCTCCAGAGAAGAATCAGGGAACGAGACCTGAGCGCTCACGTGCGGTTCTTTGGCTTCGTGCCGCAGGAGAGGAAATTTGAACTCATGGCCCGGGCACATCTTCTGGTGGCCGCGTCGGTCAAAGAAGGATGGGGCCTCATCGTCCCCGAAGCAGGCTACGTGGGGACGCCGTCGGTTGTATATGATGTTGCTGGCTTTCGCGACATTATAACCGACGGAAAAAACGGGCGCATCACACCCGCTTATCCCTTTGCCATGGCCAATGCAGTCGTAGAGCTTTTGACCAGTCCCTCCCTCTATGCCAAAATTCAAACCGGCGCACAAATACGCGCAAAAGAATTTGACTGGGACAAAACAGCCGAGGCGGCACTGTCAGCGCTCCAATCACCAATCGTATGAAGCGGATTCCTGTGACGCTCATTATTATTCTCCTGGTTGGATTGTTTCTTAAGTTTTACAACTATACGGTTTATCCCCAGCGCGGAGCAACCAGCGATGAATACACCTATGCCTTTTTGGGGCTCAGTCTCATTAGAACCGGCATACCCGTCTCATGGTCGTTCTTTCCGTATCCGGATAGAACCGACGTAACCATCGGAGGCATCCTTTTTCCTCTCGTGCGGCCGTATTTTGATCACCCGCCTCTTACCGGCATCCTCGTTGGCGCCTGGTCCTTGCTTTGGGGGCAAAACACGTTTGACGCGGTAAGCCTGGCAACCATCCGTATCGTTCCGATCGCATTTTCAACCATCTCGAGCGTATTTGTGTTTCTGGTTACCCGGGAGCTTTTTGACTTTCCGACGGCCTGGTGGGCGCTCGCAATCTACCTAACAGCACCGATATTTGTGATCTCCAGTCGTGTCGTCGTTGCCGAAAACTTGTTAACGACCGTTATCCTTGCCACCATCTATCTCTACACGGTTTTCCGGCGCAAAAAAACGACTCTTTATGCCGTTGCCTTAGGGGCTCTGGCAGGAGTTGGGTTTTTAATGAAAGAATCCGGCATTGTCCTGGGTCTCTATATTCTTTTTATGCTTATCAAAGACAAGGTAAAACCAAAACTTACCGTTCTCTCGCTTGGGACATGGGTTCTTTTTATCATAGGGTACGTCCTCTATGGATTTTGGCTTGATAAAGACACGTTCCTGAAAATATTTTCTTTTCAGTCTTCGCGGGAAATTGGCCCGCAAACCCTGTGGTATCTTTTCTCCACGCCGATCATTATTAACAAAATTTATCAGGACGGATGGTATTATCTGGGCTTTGTGGCGCTGTTCCTCTCTTTCGCGAAACAAAAATATGCCCGCCTGACCCCCATGGTATTTTTCTATGTGCTTTTTCTCTTAACCTCGCTCACCAAGGAAGGCCAATCAGGCTGGTACCTTATCCCGCTGTTTCCGTTTATGGCCGTCGCCACTTCGGAAACGCTTCGTACGGCGCTCGTGTCGAAAAGCTGGTTTTTCTTTGTGTTTCTCCTCTTTCTCGGCATGTTCATGATCCAATATGGATTCGAGCCGAATTTCGGGCTCGCGCCGGTGCAATTTCGCGTGCTGACTGGTATACTTGTATTACCGTTCGTTTTGCTTTTCATGTTTGGTAAGGAAAAGTGGCTCATGAGAGTAGGACCAATATGGTTTTATCTTTTTATTTTTGGAAGCAGCATCCTAACGCTCACGTATAAGCATCCGGCATAGAAAGAGAATATGCAAAGAGTTCTTGTTACCGGCGGAGGCGGGTTTATCGGTTCGCATCTGTGTGCGGCACTTCTTTCCCGCGGAGACGAAGTGCTGTGTCTGGATAATTTTCGTACGAGCAAAAAGCGCAATATCGAATCTCTTGGCAAAAATCCAAAATTTCAGCTGATTGTTGCGGACACCCGCGAAGTTACCGCTCATCACCTGCCGTTTTCCGGAAAAGTTTCGGAAATCTATGATCTCGCCAGCCCCGCATCGGTCACCTATATTATGGATCACCCCATTGAGGTTGCAGCCGTCAATGCCATTGGTACCAAAAATATGCTCGATATTGCCAAAGCGATGGGCGCAAAATTGCTTTTTGCGTCAACGAGCGAAGCCTACGGCGACCCCAAAGAACATCCGCAGAAGGAATCATACTGGGGAAACGTGAATCCCGTTGGCAAGCGAAGCGGTTATGATGAGGGGAAGCGTTTCGGTGAGATGCTGACGATGGCATATTACAGGGAGCACGGCGTTGACGGAAAAATTATCAGGATTTTTAATACCTACGGACCGAATTCAGATCCTTCTGACAGCCGTGTTGTTCCGCAGTTTATTATGCGCTCCCTTCGGGGAGAACCGTTACCGGTGCATGGCGACGGCAAGCAGACGCGGTCATTTTGCTATGTCTCGGACATGGTCCGTGGCATCCTCGCCATGATGGAAAGTAGACAAACAGGTCCGATAAACATAGGAAATCCCGACGAACATACGATTTTGGACATTGCAAACATCATCATAAAACTTACCAAGTCCCGATCAACCATCGAATTCGTTGCCCGCCCGCCCGATGATCCATCCGTGCGTCAACCGGATATTTCGCTCGCCCG
>CAYTZO010000007.1:0-31326 GCA_964442525.1 uncultured Gammaproteobacteria bacterium | reverse complement strand
CGTGACGCGAAAATCCTTGATCCCGAACGCGGATACATCTCCGTTTCGTCATTCAACCTCCGCATGAAACCCTCAGTACTGAGTACTGCTGCTTCAGTTATTGCCAATCAATTTAAAAATGACGAGATTTCTGTCATTCACGGCATCCCCCATTCCGGCAACTATTTGGCAACGGCAGTGGCCCTAGCACTTGATAAAGATGTCCGCCTCCATGCCTCGCGCAAAGACCAAAACATTCCAACCAGTTGGAAGGACGTGTACCGGGAAGAGGTCGAATCCTTCACAACCAGCACCGGACTCACCCGGGTATTTTCAGGCATCAACCTCTCCTTCGTTCAGAAGGGAGACCGCGTGCTGGTCCTCGATGACGTCTGCGCAACCGGGGAAACCGGCTACCATATTGTGGGAGGACTTCTCAAGCGCGGCGTTACCGTAGTCGGTTATGCGGTCCTGTTTGATAAAATGTTTCAGGGGGGACTTGATTATGTTGGTACCCTCGGAATAAAAGTTTTTTCCTGCATTCGCGTCACGGAAATTGGTCCGCATGACAAAATTGTTTTAGCATAAACTCATATGATACTTCTCGTTGATTTCGGTTCACAGACCGCTCACCTGATAGCCAGGCGCCTGCGCGAACTCGGGACGGAAGTAAAAATCATCTCTCCGAATGCCGCATTGACAAAAGTGGGGGAACTTCGACCGGCAGGTATCGTACTATCCGGCGGGCCAGCATCAGTATATGAAAAAGACGCACCCACTCTTGAGAGGAAAATATTTGAACTCGGCATTCCAATGCTCGCCATTTGTTATGGTATGCAACTTACTGCATACGTATTGGGGGGAAATGTAAAACCAGGCAGAGTCAAGGAGTTTGGTCCTGCAACACTTATTATTAACGGAAAAACCCGCATGTTCGATTCTGTTTCCCCGCACTCGCGCGTATGGATGAGTCATGGAGATACGGTCGTCGCCCCTCCCCCCGAATTTTCCCTCGTCGGCCAAACGGAAACAATTTCTGCCGCAGCCATGACGAATGAAAAAAAGAAAATTTATTGCGTCCAGTTTCATCCGGAAGTCGAGCACACGGAACATGGTACGCTCATTCTCAAAAATTTTCTTATTATCTGTGGCGTTAAAACGCAGCTCAAAAGCATAGATTCCTATACCTATGAAATGATCTCTGACATCAAAGAAACTATCGGAGATGCATTGGCCATCGCTGCTGTCTCCGGCGGGCTTGATTCGACGGTCGCGGCAACACTGGTCGCCCGCGCGATTGGCAACCGGCTCATTCCCATTCACATTGAAAGCGGACTCATGCGCCCGGGAACCACCGGACACGTGGTTTCATACTTCAATACATCGCTGGGCATCAAGCCGATCGTCCGCAACTGCGAAAAACAATTTCTTAAAGCTCTTTCTGGTGTTACTGACCCCGAGAAAAAACGGAAAATCATCGGCAAACTTTACATTGATTTCTTTGAGCATGAACTCAAACGCCTCAAAAAAGTTGGGTTCCTCGTCCAAGGGACAATCTATTCAGATGTCATTGAATCCAAAGGAACCAAACACGCGGACACCATTAAATCCCACCACAATGTCGGCGGGCTTCCCAAACGCATGAAACTTCAACTCATTGAACCCTTGCGAGAACTCTATACTGACCAGGTACGGCTCCTTGCGCGGCAGATGAGTATTCCCGACCACTTTATCTCTCAGCAGCCGCACCCCGGGCCCGGCTACGCAATCCGCATTGTCGGCAGCGTGACAAAGGAGCGGCTCGCGATGGTGCGGGCAGCAGACAATATTGTTGTTGAAGAGATGAAACGCGCTCATTGGTATGAGAACGTTCTGCACTCTTTTGCGGTCGCAACGGGCGCGCGATCAACAGCGGTACGCGGTGATGGGAGAGGATTTGGCGAAGTCATCGCGATCCGGTGTGTTGTCTCAAAAGATCGCATGACCGGCACATGGGCAGAGCTTCCCTATGACCTCCTCCAACGGATGTCTTCCCGGATTGTGAACACGGTCCCGGGCGTCTCCCGCGTGGTCTACGATATCACGACTAAGCCTCCAGGGACGATCGAGTGGGAATGAGAACTACCCGGGCTTATTGAGGATAATCGGCCTGAGGCGGCTCATGGCTTCTAAGCTGTAGCGCACTCCCTGGACGCCGACCCCTGAATCTTTAATTCCCAGAAACGGAAAATGATCGGGTCCCCGCTGGGGAGAACCGTTCAGCTGCACGGTCCCGACGTTTACATGTTTTGCAAAATCAATGCCCGCACCCTCATCGTTGGTAAACACGCTCGCCTGTAATCCGTAATCGGAAGCATTTATAATAGTAGTTGCTTCCTCCATGCTTTTAACGGTGATAAACGAGACAACCGGACCAAACGTTTCCCTGCGGACAACCTCCATATCCGGCCGCACCCCGGTAAGAATCGTTGGCTCAATATAATTTTTCTTTCGGCTGCCACCGACAATAATCTTGGCCCCTCCCTTTACCGCCTCGTCAATAACCGCTTCTATATGTGCTGCATATTCTTCTGATATGACCGGACCGACGAGTTTGGTGTGCGGGCTTCTCGGGTCTCCCATGTGAACCATTTCCGAGAGCGTCTTTTTGACAAATGGGATCAATTGTTCAAGGACGCCTTTGGTGGAAAGAACATATTTAATTGCCGTACACCGCTGGCCCGAATAAGAAAATGCTCCCTTGACGATTTCCCGACTCGCGAGGTTCATGTCCGCATCAGGCAGAACAACTGCAGGGTTATTGCCCCCGCACTCAAAAAGAAGCGGCACCATGCCGGCCTTTTTTGCTATAGCAAGTCCCGTATCGGAACTGCCCGTAAACGCAACCATACTCACTCCCGGGTGGCTGACCAGGTAATCGCCAATTGCTGATCCTCCGCCGGTTACCGCAGTTATTACGCCGGCGGGAACTCCCGCTTTCTCGAAAATCCGAACAAGGTGGAGGCCACTCACCCCTCCCTGCGTCGGCGGCTTAAACACGACGCTGTTGCCCATGAGAAGGGCCGGAGCAATTTTACTGGCTGCGAGATTGACCGGATAATTAAATGGGGCAATGGCTACGACCACGCCCTGGGCGACCCGCTCAACCAGGGCGATTCTGCCCTTTTCAAATCCCGGGAAATTATCGCTATCGAGCGTTTCTCCTTTGATCGACTGTGCTTCATCGGCATAGTAATCCAGAAGGTCGGCGGTTCGTACGATTTCTCCCTTTGCCTCCTCCTGCGTCTTCCCGATCTCTTTCATAAGGAGCGTTGTGAGGTACTGTTCAAAATGGCGAATCCAGTCTGCAGCCAAATGGACAATTTTTACGCGCTGATTCAGAGGTGTTGCCTCCCACCCAACCTGGGCAGCCCGGGCAGTATCAAAGACCGCATCGATCTCCGATGGTGCTACTACCTGAAGCTTGCCCATTACCGAACCATCGATCGGAGAGGTAATCGCCGTGACGTTTCCGCTGGAACTCTCTTTCCATTCTTTTCCCGTAAAAAACTTGTAGACGGGGGGTGTTTTGTGATTCCCGAGCGCAGCAAAAAAATTATCAGGCATATCTTCAGTATAAAATGTTAAATGACAAATACTCAAGCGGGTAACGCATAAGAGGCACGGACGATGAGCAAACTTTCCCGCTCTACTGGGTTGTCACGCGCTTAATGATACAGGCGGTCATGTTATCGGTACTGCCTCCCGCCTCGGCACTTTTAAGAATTGCCAAAACCGCCTCGGTAAGGCTTTCTGACGTGTTGCCGCTTTTTTCTAGGATGTGAAAGAGGCGCGCCGGGGACGTATAGCGCGTGACGCCGTCGGTTGCCAGGAGTATCGTATCGCCCGGGACAAATCTTCCGCTTCTGCGTTGCGGAGTCAATCCATAACGAACGGCGCCGATAACCTTCGTGAGGCGCCCCTCTTTATCAGCGTCATCCGTAGTGAGTTTTGCAAATTTCCTTTCGTGAAGCATCCATGCGCTCCCGTCTCCTACGTGTCCCAACCAGAAATTTCTCTCCCCGACCAAAACAACATCCAGCGTTGTCCCCATGCCTTTAGTAAATCCCGTCTCGCGTTGTTTTTGCCAAAGAGCAATATTGGTTGAACGGAATATGCGCTTGAGGAGAAGTTTTTTATCGAGCCAATACACGCGGCGTTGCCGGATAAGTTTATACCCCCACACGGCAGTTTCCGCGGCAAATTTAGCCGCTATCTCACCATGGGGCATACCGCCCAGCCCATCTGCCACGACAAAACATTCGTCATTAAAATTAATGAAATAGTCTTCTTGTCGTTCCCGTCCGCCCACAAGCTGACTTGCCGCAAAAATGACGCTTTGTTTGGGGCGGGATGCCCATAATCGGAGAGGGTCCGCAACGTTCATGAACGGAAACTATGCTGGAGCAGTAAATCGTTTTTCCACTTCAGGCCAGTTCACGACTTGCCACCAGGCTTTAATATACTCTGCCCGCATGTTCTGGTATTTAAGGTAATAGGCGTGCTCCCAGACGTCAAGCCCCAAAATGGGTATAGCTCCCTCCATAATGGGCGAATCCTGATTCGGCGTATCGACAATCCTAAGTCCGTCCTCTTTGCGAATGACCCACGCCCATCCGCTTCCGAATCTCCCCATCGCGCTTGCGGTAAATTGTTTCTGAAAATCGGTGAAACTGCCGAAAGATTTCTTTATCGCTTCGGCAAACACCCCCTTCGGCTCGCCCCCGGCCCCCGGCGCCATAATCTGCCAAAACATGCTGTGATTGTAGTGTCCGCCGCCGTTATTGCGTACCTTCGTGCGAATTGACTCCGGTACGTCGTGAAGGGTTTTAAGCAATTGTTCTATTGATACGTTGTCCAATTGCTTCGTGCCGGATAGCGCATCATTGAGGTTTTTCACATAGGCGCCATGGTGTTTATCGTGGTGAATTTGCATGGTCTGGGCGTCGATATACGGCTCCAGCGCATCGAACGCATATGGCAAATCGGGAAGGGTAAACATATGAGTCTCCTTTCTCACCTATTGGTATATGTGTATTATACATTACAAAGCGCTGTTGTCCTAATGAAAATCAGGGATGAAAATAGTTCCGCCTTTGCCTTCCCTGCCGTAAGGCGGAATCTTTCCTCTCTTGGTATAATTGCCCTATGCAAATCAGCTTATCTTTCTTCAAAAGGAAAAAGAAAATACGCCTGACGTGGCGTCGACGGACCGCATACTTATTTTGGCTACTTCCCCTCGGACTGGTTCTTGCATCATACCTTCTCATTTTTAAGGATCTTCCCTCGCCGACAAAACTTGGCCGGTATGATATTCCCCTTGCGACAAAAATCTATGATAGGAACGGAAAACTTCTCTTTGACGTCTTTGCCGAACAAAACCGCAGCCCGGTGCCTCTTTCCGACATTCCGCTCTCTCTGCGGCAGGCGACTATTGCCATCGAGGACAAGAATTTTTACCAGCACGGCGGGGTGAATCCGGTGGGCGGCATGCTTCGGGCGCTTGCTGCCACACTCTCGCGAGGACAACTCCAGGGAGGATCAACCATTACCCAGCAGTTAGTCAAGTCTGCACTTCTGTCTCCTGAACGAACAATTATAAGGAAAGTAAAAGAGATTATTCTTGCCTTTTGGGTAGAACGCCTTTATCCAAAAAATAAAATTCTTGAGCTCTATCTCAATGAGGTTCCCTACGGAGGAACTGCCTGGGGTGTGGAGACCGCATCGGAAAAATATTTCGGGAAATCCGTGCGTGATATCACGCTGGCAGAAGCGACTCTTCTGGCAGGGCTCCCGCAGGCACCAAGCTTATATTCCCCCTTTGGCGCCCATCCGGAACTGGCAAAGGAAAGACAACGGGAAGTACTCAATCGTATGGTAGAAGACGGCTATATCACAAAGGAACAGGCAAACACTGCAGAAAAAGAAGAGCTCCGTTATAAACCTGAGACGGGCATCAAGGCCCCGCATTTTGTCATGTACGTCAAGGAAATTCTGGAACAAAAATATGGAGGAGCGCTCGTTGAACGCGGCGGACTCAAAGTTACGACAACGCTTGATCTCGACCTCCAGGAATACGCCCAGGCAACAGTCTCCTCTGAAGTTACGAAACTTCAAAGGTATCAGGTGACTAACGGCGCAGCGCTCATCACCAAACCCGCCACAGGAGAAATCCTTGCCATGGTCGGGAGCCGTGATTACTTTGCTTCCCCCTCCGGCAACTTCAATGTAACCACTGCCCTGAGGCAACCGGGAAGCTCCATTAAACCCATTAACTACGCCATAGGACTTGAAAACCGTGTCGTTACCCCGTCCACAATGTTCTTGGATGAACCGACTTGTTTTGCCAATAGCGCCGGCAAAGCTCCTTATTGTCCGGTCAATTATGACGGAAAATTTCATGGCCCGGTACAACTGCGGTTTGCCTTGGGGAATTCGTTTAATATCCCCGCGGTAAAAATGCTCTACCTGAATTCCGTCGCGGATATGGTGGCCTCAGCCAGTGCCTTCGGTCTCAGCACAATCAAAGATCCGTCTCAATACGGCCTTTCCCTGACCCTGGGCGGCGGGGAAGTCCGCATGACCGATATGGCTGTGGCATTTGGCGTATTTTCAAACGGCGGAATACGTCGTGATTTAGTCTCTATACTTAAAGTGGTTGACAAAACTGGCCGAACCCTCGAAGAATATAAAGATCCAAATCTCGGCAAAGATCCCCCGTCGCAACTTCTTATAGCCGGTCCGCGGGCAGTAAGTCGCGAGACCTCATTCCTTATCTCTCATATTCTTCTTGACAATAACGCCCGGCAACAGGCGTTCGGTCCTTCCTCAGAGCTGTCTATTGCCGGTCGGGCGGTATCGGTGAAAACGGGAACAACCGATGATTTACGAGATAACTGGACGATTGGTTTTACCCCCGATGTCTTGGTCGCTACCTGGGTAGGAAATAACGACAACAGTCCCATGAATCCGTATCTGGTTTCCGGCATTACCGGTGCTGCGCCCATCTGGAACAGGCTCATGGTGCGGGTGCTCAAAGGGAAACCGGATGTATGGCCGCAGCAACCCGATGGCATCGTAAGCGCACAGATCTGTGCCCTCTCGGGTCTTCTCCCTCCCAATCCCGAGAGCGATGATAAGGGCTGTGCAACGAGAACGGAATATTTCATTAAAGGAACCGTACCGACGGAGCGGGAAAATCTCAAACAATCCGTCGTCATTGATAAAGACACCGGTGACTTAGTAGAGACCAATAAACCCAATGCAAATGTAGAGGTAGCGGAACATCAGGTCGTGAAAGACGTGTTGGGCACCACGTGGTGCCTCGACTGCCGGCATGATGAAAATAAACCGATTCTTATTCGGTAATTGCCTTTCCCATTTTTTTACTCTTGTCTCTAACTCATAGTGTATGATATAACACCTGCACTATGGCCCGTCATAATCCCCTCCCTTCGGAAAAACGCACGATATTCAATCTTTTCTCTCGTATCATTGTATTTTTCCTATTGGCGCTCATCGCTCTCGGCGATGCCGTACGGATCTTTGCAAAACTTATTGGTACATTTTTTTCTAAGAGCACCGGCGCGCTTTTCCGTGTCGTACCTTTTATGTATCGCCGCCTGGTATCGTGGGGCAGGAGGTGGATAGCGTCTCTGGGAAAACCAGTCTTGACCCTGCGAATTCCGAAAGGACGACTGCCGCGGACGGCGTTGCCGTTTCTCCGCCTGCAGATTCCGAAGTTGCCTAAAATCCGTTTTCGCCCAAAACCTATCCCCAAAAAACGTGTTCTTTTTGAGGAGAAAAAAACCTCTTGGCAAAAGTCATACAGGGCGCGCAGTCAAGTTGCGGGTTTTACCGCGGGTGTCGCGGCCACGATTGTTCTGTTCTTCCTGCCATATACGGCCTATCAATGGCTTAAAAATCTTCCCAATCCTCGTCTCCTTACCCGCCGGGATCTTGAAGTCACGACGAAAATCTTTGACCGAAACGGCATTCTCCTTTATGAAATTTACAACGATCAAAATCGTACGATCGTACCCCTTTCGCGGATTCCCGCCTCTGTCAAGAATGCAACCATTGCAATTGAGGATCGGGAATTTTACCAACACAAAGGATTTTCCCTTCGCGGCATCCTGCGCTCCCTTCGGGAAATTATCGTGCGTCGCCAAATTCAGGGAGGATCAACCATTACCCAGCAGCTCATTAAATCCGCACTTCTTACGCCCGATATCACGCTTTCCCGGAAATTTACCGAGATCGTGCTTGCATTCTGGGCAGAACTTCTCTATTCCAAAGATCAAATACTTGAGCTCTACCTTAACCAAGTGCCCTACGGAGGAACCGCGTGGGGCATAGAAGCGGCAAGCCAAACATATTTCGGAAAATCGGTAACCGAGCTTACCCTGGCAGAAGCGGCCATCCTCGCAGGACTTCCGGCGGCTCCGACAGAATATTCGCCATTTGGTAACCATCCTGAGAAAGCTTTTGAACGACAGGCAGAGGTTCTTCGCCGAATGGTAGAGAGCCGTATGATTAGCCAGGATGAGGCAAATCGGGCTTTATCGGAAAAAATCCGTTTCGCGGCGCCCCGCGTGGGGATCCGCGCGCCGCATTTTGTCATGTACGTCAAGGAACTCCTCGAACAGCGGTATGGGTCTCGCTTGGTTGAACGCGGCGGGCTGCAGATCCGGACATCGCTTGACATCAACATAGAGGAACGCGTGGAAGAGATTGTCCGGACCAATGTAGAAGCGCTCACTTCCCTGCGTGTAGGCAATGGTGCAGCTCTCGTGACTAATCCCAAAACAGGTGAAATCCTTACAATGGTCGGGAGCCGCAATTACTTCGATACGAAAAACCAAGGAAATGTCAATGTGACAACTGCTTTGCGTCAGCCAGGCAGCTCCATTAAAGTCATCAACTACGCCGCAGCGCTCGAGTCCGGCTTTACCGCGGCAACCATTCTCGATGACAGCCCCGTTCTCTACCGCGTCCCGGGAAGCGCTCCCTATGCGCCGGTGAACTATGATGGGGTGTTCCATGGGCCCATACCCCTGCGGTATGCACTGGCGAATTCTTACAACGTACCGGCAGTCAAAACGCTCGCAAAAATCGGCGTTTCTAACATGATTGCAAAAGGCCGGCTCATGGGAATTTCCTCCTGGCAGGACGAGTCGAATTACGGACTTTCTCTCACCCTTGGCGGCGGGGACGTTACCATGCTTGATATGGCAAAAGTCTACGGAACGCTTGCCACAGGCGGCAATCGCGTTGATCTTCTCCCAATTCTTGAAGTACGTGACTATACAGGAAAAATCATTGAGCGCAACCAGCCAAAAATCCCAGTTGCAGCGGTAAATCCGGCCGTTGCCTGGATTCTTACCAACATATTAAGTGACAACGTTGCCCGTTCCCGGGCATTCGGTCCTTCCTCGAGTCTGGTCATTCCCGGTAAAACCGTGGCAGTCAAAACCGGTACGACAGACAGCAAGCGCGACAATTGGACGATCGGCTACACCCCGGATTATGTCGTCGTCGCCTGGGTAGGAAATAACGACAATAGCCCCATGGATCCGCTCCTCACCTCGGGCGTTACCGGTGCAGCGCCAATCTGGAATACCATCATGACAGAGCTTCTCAAAAATAAACCTGATCAAATTCCCCCCAAACCCGACAGCGTCGTGGCAATTCCCTGCTACTTCGGTCGGGTCGAATACTTTATCAAAGGTACCGAACCACCGGGAGGCCGGTGCGGGCCGCTGCCTACGCCATCACCCTCACCAAGCCCGACTCCATGAAAATTCCCTGGAGAAACCGGGCAACTACCGATACCGTATCCCGTGACGGCTCTACTCTGTCACAATCACTTTACCCGTATCCTGAGGCGCGACATGATTGTGATATCCCCACGAGCCGGCTTTTGTAAATGTGTATTCATAAGACTCGCCACTCCCCACCCCCGTCAACTCATCAAACCCCAAGAGATTTGTGTGGAGGGGGTGCGGGGCGGATGCGACCCACATCCAACCGCTCGACCTATTGACGAAAACCACGGTTGTCCCCTGTTTTACCGTGACCTCCCGCGAATCAAAGCCATTCTCTGTATACGTAACTACCACTTTACCTGAAACGCTACCTTTATCTGCACCATCCGTCGCCTGCCGGCTTTGTGTTGGGGAAATCTGAGATGCACTCTGCATATCACTCTGTGCGGTTGCCGGAGAGGTTTTCGTCCGCGCAAGCGCATACCATCCTACCCCTATGCCAATCAGAAGAACGGTGATTGCCAGACCTGTTTTAGTATTCATTATGCCCCCCATGCCTAAACTTCTGTAATGGGACAGTATAGGAAAAATCTGAAAGTTTCCTGAAAAATTGCCCGTTTATGTATGCCGGTCCGCGACCTTACTTGCTGCGTAACTTTCCGGTTTAATGCGGACGGCATAGCCGCTGCCCCTGATCATGCCCACAATTTCGGTTATCATCTCGCGCGTCTCGCCAAACTTACCGATATCCACATGGATCTCCACATCATACTTGGTAACACCATCTTTGTGGAGGAGTGCTAGGACTGTCTCGGCCATCTCGAGCGACCGTGATGCCTCCTCATACATGCGCTCTCTGAGAACATACACTTTTTTGTTCACGACCCGTTTCCAGAAGTAAATGCCGCCGACACCAATCCGATGGACGACGATTGCCGTAACAAAATCGACTCCGCTGCCATTGTGCGGCTGAGAATCGGTACCGATGACAAGCTGATATTTACGCTCCGGCTCTGCAGCCAAAAAAGAGAGAATTTTCTCCCGTACCTGGGACAGCTCCAAATCCCCGTACGTTTGACTTTGAAACATACGATGCCTAATGGTACCAAAAGAAAAGCCCCACGGCAACTTGCCACGGGGCTTCCTTTAGTAACTTCAACGTACTGTTGATTTACTGTCTCGGTCGCTCTTCCCTTGGACGAGCTTCGTTTACAACAAGTGCCCGACCTTGGAAGTCTTTGCCATTGAACATCTCAACGGCTTTTTTGGATTCATCGTCGCTCCCCATTTCTACAAAACCGAACCCTCGAGAGCGGCCTGAATACTTATCGACAATAACTTTCGCAGACACGACATTCCCTGCTTGTTTAAACAGTTCCTCAAGCTGGGCGCTGTCCATCGCGTAAGGCAAATTACCGACAAATAGATTGGTTGCCATATGGGACTCCTTTCTCCTTAGGACTTGAAGGGGAGACGCCTAAAGAGAATCCGTTACAAGTGGACTTTACTTTGACGAACTAACCCACACTTTGTTCCCAGGACAAGAGGTAGTATATCATAGTATGCTTCTCGGAACAAATACTACTGGACCACCTCTTCCTCATCAACGGCATCACTTCCTCCGCCTGCCTCTCCCCCTGAAGCGGAAGAGGACGCGGGGGCAATGGCAAAACTCCCTACAATCGTGTCGAGCGTTTTTTGCCAGTAATTGCCCGTTGCGGCTGCTTCTATAAGCCACAGTGCATCATCGCTCACCGTGCCAATAAGCGTTTTTTGTTGATCGGCGAGGAAGACTTTTTTTGCAGGTTGGTTACCGAGCGTTGTATCAATTGCCGTTGCGCCGCGTAGTGTCGCATCGCTTGCAATCCAGCCGCTTGCATCCGTTGCGGGATTGCCACGGGTAAGCGTCGGCGGGTCCTTTACCCAGACGGTGATACTCCCGGGCTCTCCCGACTTAGTTAGTTCCACGCGCGCGTAATTTTCTTTGTCTTCATCGTGTTTATTTACTGATAGTTCTTCAGGGTACTTAAACGTGAAACCGGCCGGATCGTTCCAGGTCAGAAGTTTTCCCGTCTGTGGCGTAGGGACGGCGGGAGAGGCGCTTTTTTCTGACGTTCCTGGGTACGATTTGAGATAAACAAGAGCACCGGCGCTTCCCGCGATAATCCCAAGGGCAACCACAATAAAAAGAATTTTCTTCACATAAAAAGTGTATCATGATCCTGTGTCTCTATGCTATATAATAAAGGAACCATGCGTACGATACCGGTTATCGCCCTCATTGTTTTCCTTTTGACTCTCCCTTCCTCGGTGTCTGCGGCAAAACCGCGCATCCGTAAAGCATCTTCAGAGATAGGGCCGGGGGTATCGTATTCTGCTGTACGCATCTCCCGCCCTACCAATAGCATCCGCGTCACGTTTGCTAACTTGAATCTCGTCAAAAGCACGACCTATTCGTTAAGCTACGTTGCCAATGGCATCCAGCAGGGCGTCGTCGGAACCATCAAGCCAGGTGGTCAAACGACTGATGCGCGGGATCTGTATGTAGGCACCTGCAGCAAGGGGGTTTGCACGCCACACTTTAACATACGGGCTATGTCACTCTTAGTGCAGACGACGCTTACCTCCGGGGGGGTTTATACCAAACGGTACAGAATTAAGTTTTAACCTGTCTCCACTCAAAGACAAATCCAATGGCGTTCGCCGCAAGGAGCGCGGTTAAAAGCGGGTCCATAAGTGGTATTGGAAGTCGGACAAAAAGAAGCAAAAGAATCCCAACGAGTACCCCCCATACGTATTGCCATGTCCCCCGCGCAAGTGAGGTCATCGGCTCAGGGAGCATAATAAATGCAAACAGAAATACCGTGCCGTCAAGAAGAAGTCTCGCGCTTGCTCCCGGTCCGACGCGTCCGACGTTGAGGAAAAAATACATAATGAGAAACGTACAAGGCAACATCAGTCGCCGGAGCCGCAACAAAATCGGAAGCATCCCCAACCCAATAAAAACCACGGGCCATATTCCCCACGAGACAGCCCACCATGCGATATTTCCCGGCAGGAACGCCGTGGCGGCTACGATGCCAAACGCCGCAGGGTTGAAAATGTGGCGATGCCTCCGTATTCGTGCGAACTGCTTATCTATAACGGCGAGGAAGCTCGCAAGCAGAAGAAGGAATATGCCGCCGCCGGGATCGAGAATGAGCCCGATCAAAAGGCCGGTAATAACTGACGACAACGATAGCGCATGCACCCCGTTTCTTATCCGCGTGATAATCCAGTCAAAAAAAGACACCGCGATAACCCCCGCAACGGGATAGATTACCTGAGACCATTGAAAATAATGAAGGAGTGCTGCAAGCCACACCAGAAGAAGAACGAGGATAACTTTTCCTCTGCTATCAGCCCAAAAACTTATAAGCGACTGCATAAGCGCCCAGAGTCAGCATACCAAGTATTCCGGCAGTCCACCACGGGGAAACTTGATTCGTCGACTCCGCCCGCGATGATGCAAAAGAAGGATAAAAATACAAAAGCTGCGGGTAGCTTGCTGTCCCCCAGCTTTTGGTATCTTGGTGAGGTCGCCCGTCGCGTTCATATACCACAGAGATCATGGTGACTTCCTCTCGCATGCTTGGAGGGAGTGGTGAAGGAAGTGGAGTATAGACCGTTCCGTTGCCGGAAGAATCCGTCCGGAACGCATCATTACTCCAATCCAAAGCGCCACAGGGCCGGCTGTTTGCCACCGTCATCGGCAGACGCACTGTCGAACACCAAACAGAGTAGAGCGCATTGGGAACAAGGCGCTGGAACGAAAGACTCAGTGATGGTTTCTCGCGGTTATCGTCATAGGTACCAGACCCGGAAGCGTTCGGTGCATCTGGTCCAGGAAGCCGCAGTTCCCGATATGTAAAAAATTGCATTGGGATAACTCGTGCATATACCGGTGCATGAAAAATAAATGGGGAGAGAAAAACGATCAGCCATTTGACCAACTTCATAGATTCATGATAATAGAAATACGAGGTAAACCCAAATGAAAAAGAAAAAAGTGAGTTACCTTGCCCTGGTCCGACACGGTGAAAGCCTTTGGAACGCATTGGGCCAATGGACGGGGTGGACGGATATCGCTCTTTCTGATACTGGCAGAAAAGAGGCACGTCAAGCCGCGGTGGTACTCAAAGATATCCGTTTCCATGTAGCCCATACATCAGACCTTAGTCGTGCTCAAGAAACACTAACGATTATCCTCAAAGAGCTTAAACTCGATATCCCCGTCAAAAAACACCCTGCAATTAAAGAACGCAATTACGGCGCACTCACCGGAAAAAATAAATGGAAAATTAAAGAGGAATACGGAGAAGAACAATTTATGCTTTGGCGCAGGAGCTGGGATCATCCGGTGCCAGAAGGTGAATCGCTCAAAGACGTCCATGCCCGTGTCGTGCCGTACTATCAAAAATATATTTTACCCGATCTCAAAGCAGGCAGACACGTCCTTGTCGCTGCACACGGCAATAGCCTGCGTGCCCTCGTCAAGCATCTTGAAAATATTTCTGATGAAGATATTCCTCATCTGGAGATCGCTACAGGAGAAGTCTATCTTTACCACATTGCGATGAGGGCGGGCGGCTTTGTGAAAAAAGAAATCCGCGCAACCAACCCAAACCGCGGAAAACAATAGTTAAAACCCAAGCTTCTCCCCAACAAGAATCATCGTAATCCGGCCCGGCTGTACTTCGTTATTGATAATCGCAATTTTGTTGACCGCGCTTGCGTTGACTCCATAGGCTTTATGTGCCCGCTCGCTTTCAAGCGGAAGAGTGTACTCATATATTCGCCTCAGTCCCTCTTCCCTGTCTTTGACGATTTTTTGCGTGCCGACTATCCAGAGTACGTGTCCTGCGCCGTAGAGGTAGGCAGGGAGCTGACTGCCGGTGTTACTGGCAATGAGCGCCTCACCTTCTTGAGTGGCTGCATGGACACTCCCGACCGCCCAATCCGGCGCCGCCGCCAGTTTTCGCATTTCCCCCCCCTGCGTTTCCCGGTCAAAAGAGAGAAGTTTCTTCCGAACTGAATCATAGCGGCCCGATTCATCAATTGCCTGCGTGAGTCCGATGGTGCCGTTGGTTTGAGAGGTCATCGTCATCACTTCTGCGCCGGTGGGAATAAGGGAAAGCGCCTTGTCTAAGGCTTCTTTCCCGGTTTTTGTAACAAAAACATCCATGCCATGGAGGCGGAAATTTTTTACGGTTTTTTCTACCGACGATTGATCCGCAAGCACTCCCCAATCTTTCATATTTTCTCCTTTACATTTTTCGTATTGTAGTTTATTCTACGTATAATACTTTACTTTGTAAAGTAGTTACATAAAGTATAGCATGAAATCGAACGACTATCAGTGTGTCAGCAAAACACTCAGGGTTATTGGAAGCAAGTGGACTATTCTAATCCTCCAGGAACTCTGTCGGGGTACGAGACGGTTCGGTCAGCTTCTACAGGCGCTTGACGGTATTAGTCCCAGAACGCTCTCGCTGCGCCTCAAGCAGCTCGAAAAAAACGGCATTATTCATAGACGAACATTCGCTGTAGTTCCCCTCCGCGTGGATTATTCATTAACTACGAAAGGTCAATCGCTCCGGTCTATTATCCGTGTTATACAACGCTGGGGTGAACAGAAGTTTTAACTATTTGATGCCTAAGTCGCTCGGGCTAAATGCATACGGGAGGAGAATTTTGAGCGAAGTAATCCTTTCTATCTTCCCTTTTGT
Organism: uncultured Gammaproteobacteria bacterium; assembly: GCA_964442525.1. Lineage (GTDB taxonomy): Bacteria > Patescibacteriota > Microgenomatia > UBA10105 > UBA927 > CAYTZO01. The sequence goes on along the minus strand of CAYTZO010000007.1, from coordinate 15,773 downwards.
ATCGACATCAAGGATCAGACAATTATCCGCGTGCTCCATAATCCGCTGTCGGCAACCGCCGCATGGACCGGAGTGAGAGGGATGGGAAACAGCCATTGCCCGGATAAATGTCCGGCCGCTCGCTCGTATCTCTCCTTCGCTTATCGCCTTGGTGATCGCGCCCCGCTCTGCATGGTCGCTTTCCGTATAGCTCACCGTTTCCGCATTACAGGAAGCGTAGATTTTGCCGGAAAAACACAGAACCGCAGCTCCGACGGAATATTTTGAGTAGGGCTGATAGGCGCTCTTGCGCATTCCTGCGGCGAGAATAGCAAGCGCAGTCAAATGGTTTTTTCCAATATGGTCAATTTCCTTTTCTATCCACTTGGCTTCTTTGCGCAGAACGGGGGTAGCGGGCATCCAAATCATCGCTTGCACTCCCCTAGTAGCATTCACGGCATTATGGCGATCATGCTTATTTCCAAAGCAGCGCCAAGAGGCAGTGCCTGAACACAAATTGTTTCCCTTGCCGGATAGGGCTCGGCCATATAGCTTCCGTATACCTCGTTGACTTTTCCGTAGACGGACATGTCGGTAAGATAAATGGTAGTTTTGACAACATCGCGAAATGTCGCACCCGCCTCTTGGAGAATCGTCTCAAGATTTTTCATGATCTGATGCGTTTTTTCTCCGATAGTGCCTTCTATAAGTTTCCCTTCTGGAGTCAGGTGCACTTGACCGGAAGTAAAAATCATCTTGCCGGCAACGATTGCCTGCGAGTATGGTCCTGCTGCTTTGGGTGCTTTTGGCGTTTCAACCTTCCGTTTCATGATAGAGGTAGTATATCACAATTTGCTCTTCTATTTTCATCAGATTGCGTTCTGCGCATCTCCTGCATATGATATCCATATGGATATCCGCTTTATCACGAGAAATGATTATGATCAGTTGCTGCAGCTCTGGAAAAATAATTATTTTGTCAATGAACTCGATAATTATGATCAGTTTAAATTGTTTCTTGAAAAAAATCCCCGGCTAAGCTTCCTTGCAAAAGATCAAGGGCATGTTATCGGTAGCGTTCTCGGTTCATACGATGGGAGGCGCGGTTACATTCAAAAACTTGTTGTACACAAGGAGTATCGGAGAAAAGGAGTAGGACAAAAACTTATGAACAAAGTCGTCCGGGCACTTCGGAATGCCGGCGCAATGTATATGCCCATTAGTTGCGAAGAAAAACTTTTACCATTCTACAAATCCTGTGGATTTAAAAAAACCGGTCAAGTTTCCATGAGCATCAGCTATTCAACGTACCGCCCCCCCGCTTGACAGAAGCAAAACTCCAGAGTACCCTAACAGGTGGTATCAAGAGGATGGGGAGGGACCTAGCCCGTTGATCCATCCAGCAACCCTTTGGGAAGGGTGCTCCAGCTAGCTCCCCGCTAACGGCGGGAAACGATATGGTCATACGCATGACAAACCATTGGTAATTGTATTGTTCCGCATGCCACCCATGCGGTTTTTTTGTGGCAAAACGCCACGGAAAGGATATATGAGAACTTACCTTGAAACTGCAGAGTCTGTTACGGAAGGACATCCAGACAAAATGTGCGATAAAATTGTCGCGACAGCTCTCGATAATGCTATTGAGAGCTCCGCGCCTCTTGGCATACGACCAAGAGTTGCGCTACAAGCCGGCGCAAAAGGACATGAAAGAGGAGGAAGCCTCCTCCTATTTGGAGAAGTAACACTTCCGAAAGGGGTCACGCTCGATTATGAGACGATTGCACGTAGTGTTATCAGGGACATTGGATATACCGATCCTTCCTATGGGTTTTATGACGGTATGGAAGACGTGAGAATTCTTCTCACTGAGCAATCTGTTGATATCGATAAGGCCGTGTCTCACAAAAAAGCCCGGGCCGGCGACCAAGGCATCATGATTTCCGGTGCTTTCTCGGGAGATGGACCGGAGCTGATGCCGATGCCCATCATGATTGCCCACGCGCTCACAAATAAACTTACTCAAGTTTTCAAAAGCAGTGAGCTTCCCTACCTTCGGCCGGACGGAAAATCACAGGTCGTCATCCGCTATCAAAATGGAAAACCGGTAAGCGTTGAAGAAGTTACTATTGCTGCCTCCCATGACTATCATGTGGAAAAGGGGCAACTGCGTGAAGACATTTACAAAAAGGTTGTTGAACCAACTCTCGATCCACTTAATTTCTGGATCAGCATGGAACAACTCATCGTCAACGGATTTCATTCGGCGTTTGGTCCGACGGCAGATGCAGGGGCCGACAATAGAAAAATTGTTATTGATCAAATGGGTGGACGGTGTCCGGTCGGCGGTGGTGGCCTCAATGGCAAAGACCCAACAAAAGTAGATTTTAGTGGGGCCATGGCAGCGCGGTATGTCGCAAAAGCGCTCGTGGCGAATAATCTTGCCGGGAGAGTCCAACTCGAGGTCTCCTATTCGCTTGGGCAACCCGATCCGCGATCGGTCAATATCAAAACGTTTGGAAGTCGCGCCCGCGGGATAACCGAGGGAGAACTGTATAAATTCCAGGAAAAAATTCTCCCCCTTTCTGTTAGTGAAATCATCGACCGGCTCGATCTGTTCCAACCGCGCTTTGCGTCAGCTGCCGTAGGCGGATTCTTTGGCCGGAGCGAATTCCCTTGGGAACAAGTGCCGAAGATTCGATGAAGCTCCCGATCCGGTTGCGGTTTTCCGCGAATGGGGATACCTGGTGTTTTAGGAAGCTTCCTCTTTCTGTATAATGACTTCCATGAACATCATTAGTGCTGCGCTGCTCGGAATCATAGAAGGGCTGACGGAATTTCTGCCGATTTCCTCCACCTTTCATCTTATTTGGACGTCGCGACTGTTGGGAATCGCTCAAACGGATTTTCAAAAAGCGTTTGAAGTCATCATTCAATCCGGCGCAATTTTGGCCGTGGTTGTCCTCTATTGGCCGACGCTTCGAACCAGCCGCAAACTGATAATAAAATTACTTTATTCTTTCGTACCGACTGCCGTTGTGGGACTTGCACTTTACCGCGTCATAAAGAATGTCTTTTTTGAAAATGCATTTATTCAGCTTGGCGTCTTTGTGGTCGTTGGCATCTTTTTTATCTTGTTCGAAACATTCCAAAGGCAAAAACTCCGCCGCACCATAGGGGAATTAACGGTTTCTCATGCGATTGCTATCGGACTCGTTCAGGCGCTCGCCGTTATCCCCGGAGTGTCACGGGCGGGTGCAGTAATCCTTGGACTTATGATCCTCGGAGTGAAGCGCGATGAGGCAGCAACGTATTCTTTCCTCTTGGCAATTCCAACGCTTGGAGCAGCCGCAGGATTGGATGCCATTAAAACCGCGCCCTTTTTGTTCAGCGACGTTTCCGCTATGAAAGTTCTGCTGGTTGGTTTTTTCGCGGCATTCCTTAGTGCCATTATCGCGGTAAAATGGTTTATCTCTTTCTTACAAAGCCATACGCTTTCATCGTTTGGCTTCTACCGGCTCGCGCTCGGCGCTCTGCTCATCTTCCTCTTTTTTTTCCAACGCTAAACCTCTTTGGGGACGGTCCTTGAATATCCCGTCCAAATGCTCTAGAGCGGAACGCTATCGTCCGGGCTCCCACAAGAAACTCGTACATTGGTCCCCACACTAAACCCCAAGAAAATCCCCAAAGGAGCTCCGTCCATGGGATGTGTTTGAAAAGAATCACCCCTTGCGACGTTGCCGAAAGTTTCCAAACGCGCAGCATCCACGCATGAGCAGCCGGAAAGATTTCCTGACCCAAAAAGTAAATGACAAACATAATGCCAGCTACCATACATGCAGATCCCACTGCATTGATAGCCAAATCAGGTCGCATGGCAATCATGATCCCGGCCAGCAGTATCATGGCAATGGAACTGGCAAAAATGGAATTTATGCCGAAGAAATTATTGAGGATAACCATTGATGTCCCAATGACTGCAAAAAAAACCAATAAAAACCATTCCCGTTTGAGCTTCTTTTCCTTACACGTACATAACCCCCTGACAAAAAAAGACTCATAAGCAAACGCGCCGATGCCGCCAATGGCAAAGGCAAACAGCACGTCTTCCACGCCGCCGATAAACGGAAGCGGCAAAGCAATCGCAGGCCTCCAATAATCAGTAAAATACCAAAGCTCAGAAATTGGTCCGAAGGGAGCCGCCAACAGGCTCATGATAAGCATGGGGCGCCGCGCGTATTTCACTCTCCAGAAGATGATAAGCCAGGCAGCAAGAAAAAAAAGGTCGTATACAAGATAGGCGTAGGTATATCCTTGCATAGAATTAGTATAGCAAAGATGTAAAGAGGCACTCCAAATTGGACGGGCAAACTATATCATTTCTGGAGCGCTCTAACAAGATATTCAAGGACCGTCCCCAAATACGGTCGAGGAAGTCAAAAACGCGGCCGTTCGTGCACGGCTCCAATATGCCAAAAAAATCCCGGCCTATGGCCAGGGGGTTTATTTGCCTTTTCGAAAATACTCAATACTCCATCCCAATATATATCCTCCGATCCAAGCCGAGACCGTTATGGTAATTCCGCCGATCAAAAAGGTGCCGAAATCCAAATTAAACCTTCCCAAGGCGCTGATATCAAGACCCATAGCCAACCAGCGGATAACTGTTAAAGAAAAATCAGGCAAAAGCCAAATAAATAGGCTGCAGATAATCCAAACTATGGCGGCGGTTAAGGCAAAAGCGTTTCCTAAAACCTGCGTATGTTTCACGATGTTCTCACCTCCCCTCTTATACGTAAGAGAAGAATACTTGCATGATGTATCCCACAACGATAAACACGATTCCCGTTATTCCCAACAGTTGCTCCCGCCTCATGGTTCGCAAAACACGGCCGTCAATCTTATGTTCCCTCATCACAAACCGGTGAACCATAAGCACAGTTGCCCCAAGCAGTACTTTTCCGACCGTATCCAGGGTTAATCCGATGACAAATAAATTCATTTATCCTTTAGGCTTTGTAGTTTTTTTATAAATTCTTCCCGGTTGAGCGCACCTGTGGAAAAAAGCTCTCCGTTAATCACGATTCCCGGAGAAGCCATAATGCCATATTTTTGAATAAGCTCCATCCCTTTGGGGGTAGTAACGTCAATTTCCTCAATATGCATCTCGGGGTACTGCGGCTTGAGCTCTTCAAAAATTTTTTTTGCCCTTTCGCATTCGACGCATCCCACAGACGTGATAAATTGAATATTTATCATGACGATTTTTCCGTAAGCGTATATCCCATATGCCTAAGTTCCTGGCTGCTTTTCTGAAAATCAAACTCTTTCTCACTACTTTCTACGGTAAGTTCTTTTTTCTCGAAGCTGACTTTTGCGGACTTTACCCCCGCCTGATTCTGTAAGAACATTTCAATAGACACGGCACAACTGCCGCAATCCATGCCGGAAATCGTATACGTTTTCACTGCCATAGTAATTACAGTTTAAGACCAATGGGAAATGTAAGCAATCCCCAAAGAACAAAAATTATCGCGAGTATCCAAAAGGTCTTTTTTGATATTTCACCCTTTTTCTTTAGGGAATACCACAAAAGAATCACAATCGGTAAGAGCAAATTAAACCACGCTCCTAGTCTATAATAGGGCACTGCCTGTTCAAACTGCTGAATTGGAATATCTGCCTCCGTGATGCGCGGGCCTCCCAGTTTACCAAACGCCACATTGAGTCCTTCGTGAAACACGGAGCCCTCGTACCACAAATGGCCAAAGAAGCCATTGAGGACGATAAAAGCCGAAAGACTTACCAACGCCCAGCCGGTGATCCGGTCTATTGTCTTTCTCTGTTTGAGTAATATTCCCGTCGCATTGACGCCGAGGATCCCCAACACGGAAAGAAAAATAAGGGGCAGCGCCCTTCCCAACCCGTTGACTGCCATGTACCATGCACCCACGGCAACGCTGCCCGTTCCCGCCGCGACCGTTAAAATAAGATACGTCACCGGATTCGGACAACCGACGCCGGCGTTACCGAGGAAAAGTCCCAAAAAAAGCGCTTTAAAATAATCGGGCTGTTTCTGGATAAATGAAGGTATTTTGGAATAGGAAGGCATTTCGAACGTTATCAGCGCAAGGGTCGACAAACCAAAAATAAAGGCAGCGACGCCGGCAATGATGTAGAGAATTTTTGTTGCCTGATCAAGGCCAAGATATTTGCCCACTAACGCAATGCCGGCGCCGTAGATAGCCAGCATAACGGTCAATCCCAGACCAAACAGTATGGCCATCATAAGGCCTTTCTTGTATCCTTTCCCCATAGAGAGAGGCACGATGATAAACACCAAGGGCAACGTACAGGGTAAAACGATGTTGGAAACTCCACCGGCAAAAGAAAGAATAGTTGTTAAGGTCTCGCCTGCTGAGGTGGCAAGGTAGGTAAGAGCAATAATAATTGCGGTAAGGAGGATAAACGCTAAACTCACAAAAAATATTTTCACTCTCTGGCTAGCGGGCTCAACAGGTATCCCCTGGGGCGGTTTGTCTTCTTGTGCATTGGTTTCCCCCACTGCGGAAGGCGAATTCCGGCTCGGCGGCGCAGGGGCGAGAGACCCGGAATCTCCCGTCGCGGGAGGTTGCGGAGCTAACGTGAGATTAAGTACCAGGCCCTGAAAAATGTTGGGACGCAATAAAGCCAAGCCTGTGGCAAAAAGAATCATTGTTCCCAAGATATTAACCGGATGTATTCCGTGATTGATTACAAAACCGGTGACTAAACCATAGATAACCGCGCCCACGAGGAACATGATGCCAAGGAATTTATTGCTCATAATAATTTTGATATTTTCGCTACAGCATAGACGACCAGGCCAATCATAAAAACCCACTGGAGAACCTGAAATAAGCCGCCGCCATGAGGCTTGGTCTGTGGGGCTTCGTCTGATCCGGCATGATGAGCCGGAGGAGGATTGTCGTTTTTGTTTTGACCAGAGCAGCACTCCATACGTATTCTCAATTATTTCTTTATTCGCTTTTTTGTTTTCGTTTAAAAACTTCTACTAATTCTTTTATAGCCCTTTCTTTTTCTTCTTTAAACTGCTGCACGACATGCCGGCGGAGGTGGCGTTCAAGAATAAGAATATCAAGGCTTTTGAGTGAATTTTGAATCGCATAACTTTGGTCCAAAAGGTTGGTACAGTACGCATCGTCTTTCATCATATTTAATAATCCATCTAACTGCCCCTTTATGATTTTGATGCGTTTTTCTGATTGCTCGAGGAGGGTCGTTTCATTGTCCATACTTATACCTTATACCCCCCTAGGGTATTTGTCAAGCGCAATATTTCATGCGTCATAAAGAAAACAAAAAGCTACTCAGAAAAATTTAATAGAAAAGTGATATTCTTAACTGTATGAAACCCGATGCCGCTTCCGTGCAGTGAAATTATTTGTCGAGTATGAGACTTAGGAAAAATACCATTATAGTTTTTCTCCTTGCACTACTCTTCCTGCCGGGTTACTTTGGCTATCAAGCCTACAGAATAAACCGTCTCCAGATAGTCCGGCCGACCAAGGGAGATATCATCTCTTCCGTGTTCGCCTCCGGCAAAACGGAAGCGGAAAAAGAAGTGCAACTCTCATTCAAAAACACCGGAAGAATTATCTCGCTGCCGTTTAAAAAAAATCAGGAAGTAAAAAAGGGCCAGGTGGTGGCAACCATCGACACCAGCGACCTCGTGGCCAATAAAGAGAAAGAGCTACAGGATTACCTAAAAACCAGATGGGATTTTGAACAGACAAAAGACAATTATAAAGGCTCCATAAAAACCGATACGATTCAACGGATACTGGACAAATCCCAGTTTGATCTCAATACATCGGTCACCAACGTAGAAATAGCAGACCGGGCGATTCAAAATAGTTCCCTCTATGCCCCCTATGACGGGGTCGTTACCGGCGTCAACGGAGAGGTAAATGAATGGGTATCGGTATTTTCTACAGTACCGCTTATTACCATCATTGACCCGCAAAGCGTCTATGTCAAAGCGGAACTTGAAGAGGAGGATATCGGGAAACTCCAGGCCGGGCAGGAAGCGATCGTGACGCTCGATGCGTATCCCGATATAAAATTTGAAGGTGCGGTCTCCGAGATTGAAAGAAAAGCAATTGTAAAAGACAACGGTGACACAGTCCTTCCCGTGAAAGTCAGTCTTACCGCTCCCGAGCTTCCCCTCGTCGGCTTAAACGGCGATGTGCAGTTTATGCTCGAGAAGAAAAAGGACGTTTTGCTCTTGCCCCGGCGGGCGCTCAAGAAAAAAAACGGATCAATGACGGTGACCATAAAAGACGGGGTACGGTTAAAAACCGTACCGGTAGAGACGGGTATCGCCGATGCAAAAAATATCGAGATACTGGGAGGGATCACAGAGACTGACCAAATAGTGCTACCCGGAGAGCTGGAATAGTATGATCTCTATTGCCCGGAAAAACCTCTTTGCCGAGCGGCTCAAACTTTTTATTTCCGTTGGAGGCGTCACGTTTTCTACGTTTCTCATCCTTATCCTTTTAGGAATTTATTCAGGTGTGACGATCCAGATAACACAGTTTATCAATAAGGCCGGGGCGGATATTTGGGTAACGGAAGAGGGAGTGTTTGACATGTTCCACTCATCCTCACTCCTGCCTGATTCCCTTAAAGGTCAGATTGAACGAAAGATCGAAGGCGGAAAAGTCTATCGGCTTATCGTGCGCGCAACGGAGCTAAAAGTAAGGGAAAAAGGCGTTCTCACAACAAAAAGACAGAGGGAAAAAGCAAAAAATGATGAGGGAGTTCTCAAAGCAAAAGTAAATTTGATCGGCTACGATACGACGACGGGCGTCGGCGGACCGTGGAAAATAATAGCGGGAAAGGACGTACCCGGAAAAAAGGAAGTGATCATCGACGAGATGCTTGCCAAAAACAAAAAAATCAATCTCGGAGACAACGTGGAGATTGCCAATGAAAACTTTACCGCCGTAGGAATATCTGCAGAAACCAACCTCATCGTCCAGCAGATGATTTTTATGAATTTTGAAGATGCGCAGGACCTGTTTAATTTCCGGGGAAAAGTGAACTACTACCTGGTAACGCTTGACGACCCTACCACGCTCATTGAAGCGAGAGAGAAGATTGCCCAGGGAGTGCCGAACGTTTCGGTCCGGACCAGACGGGAATGGGCAAACATGAGCGCCGAACTTGTGAACGAAAGTTTCGTTCCCATTATCTTCGTCATTGTCCTTATCGGATTTCTGGTCGGAACGGTAGTGGTTGGCCTGACGATTTACACGTCAACGATGGAAAAAATCCGTGAATATGGGATTCTGAAAGCGATCGGCGCAAAAAACATTACGCTCTATAAAATTGTTTTTGAGCAGGGTCTCTGGACCGTACTTTTTGGTTTTATCACCGGAAGCATCGTATCGCTGTTCGTTGCTCCGTACGTTGAACATTATTCGGCAATAAAAGTTCTACTGAGCCCGCTGACGTTTCTGGAAACTTTTATTGTAACCATTATCATGAGCGTCATCGCGTCCTACATTCCGATTAAAAAAATTGCGGGACTGGATCCCGTGAGCGTTTTTAAATCATGAAGACACTGGATTTACATAACCTCACCAAAGTATATGGCGAGGGAGAAACAAAAGTAGTTGCCGTCGATACAATTGACCTCGAAGTAACCGGGGGCGAGATTGTCCTTATCATGGGCCCGTCGGGAAGCGGCAAGACGACCCTCCTGTCGATGGCCGGAGGGCTCTTAAAGCCGACCCAAGGAGAAATTATCGTGAACAACATCAACATAACAACATTAAATGAAGAAAAACTGCCCAAAATTCGGCTCGATCATATAGGATTTATCTTTCAGTCATTTAATCTCCTCTCCGCCCTCACCGCCCGGGAAAATGTCCAGGTCGTTATAGAACTCAAAGGGGTCGCCTCTGAGAAAGCCAGGAAAAAGGCCGAGGATATTCTGACGCTCCTGGGGCTTAAACAACGGATGCACTTCCTGCCGGAAAAACTCTCCGGAGGGGAAAAACAGAGAGTTTCTATCGCTCGGGCGCTGGCCAATGACCCGAACCTCGTCCTGGCAGACGAGCCGACGGCAAACTTAGATTCGAAACACGGGCATGAGGTGATGGAACTTCTCCATGCCATTGCAAAAAAAGAAAAAAGAACGGTGGTTATCGTCAGCCATGACCAGCGCATTGAAGATATCGCCGACAGAGTTTTGTGGCTCGAAGACGGGAGACTAACCCGCGTCAAACACAAACCGCGATGAATTACGCCCGGACTTCCTTCCCGCCATGAGGGCGGGCAACATACGCGTGAGGGGAAGCGGCGTGCACCCAAGAAACGGCAACGAGATAGAAAACAGATGCTATTCCGGCGATAAAAAAGCTTACCGGTCCCTGAAAACGCAGCGCCGAAATCAAACCAGACCAGGTAAATAACAAAGCCAGCGCAACCGACGTTAGTATCGCAGCAAACGGACGATGAACCAGGTGCTGGGCGGTCGCCGCAGGCAAAACCAGGAGTGCAAATACCAAAAGCACACCGACCACAAGCGTTAGTTCCGCAACCGTAACTGCCAGAAGAACCATAAACGCTATCGACAGCACCGTGACCGGCACCCCGCGGGCTCTCGCCACTTCCGGATCGATTGAAGAAAATACCAATGGACGGAAAAGTACTGCGAGAGAGAGAAGCGACAGTGCACCGGAGGCTATCGTTAACGCGAGATCGGAAGACGAAATGCTTAAAATTGAACCAAACAATATCCCCACCGCTTTATTGGCATTCGTGGTATAGAGCTTGAGGAACAAGACGCCGAGACCGAGGGCAAACGACAAAACTATTCCTATCTCACTATGACGCTCGCGGAGTTTTTTGCCCAAGGCACCCATGCAAAGTGCAGCCAAAACGGTGATAATGAACGTTCCGGCAAACGAACTTATACCGAGTATCGCAGCTCCTGTCGCTCCGGCAAACCCAATATGCGCCAACGCATGAGCAGCAAACGCCTGGGCCCGTAAAACAACGAAGTAGCCAATAACCCCGGCGACAACCGCAACCATGGTGCCGGCGATAAACGCATGCTGGATAAACTGGTAGCGCAACAGCTCAATCATAAGAGTCAAAATAGTGCGATAAAAGCCTAACCGGAAAATATATGACAAACGATACCGCAGCAATGAAAAAGGTAACCGGCAGGTTCGTAATTGCCGCAAGAAATATCCCCGTCCAGCTGTATGCTACTGCCAGCCCGACCGAGAGCAGTATTGCACCATACGGATTTTTGATAAGCCGCACGGCGGTTGCTGCCGGACCAACCAGTAACGTAAAAATCAAAAGGACGCCGACAACCTGGACGGCCTCGGAAACGGTAACGGCAATGATGACAAGAAAAACAACGGAAAGAAACCGCGTGGGGATGCCTCTCGTTTGGGCAATCTCGGGATCAAACGAGGAAAAAAGAAGCGGACGGAAAATAATTGCAATAATCCCAAGAGTCAGGAGACTGAACGCTGCCGTTATTACGACGCTTATCCTGCTAATTCCCAGGATGGTCCCGAAAAGGATGCTATACGCCTGTTCGGCGTAGCCGGTGTATAAAAAAAGAAACAGCACGCCAAAGGCGAGGGCTAACGTCAAAATTACGCCGATTGCGACGTCCTGTTCCCGCAGTTCTTTTCCCAGGGCTCCGATGGCAACCGCAGAAGCAATGGTAAAAACCAGCAGTCCATAGAGAGGATTTATTCCCAGCCAGACTGCGCCGGCTGCTCCTGCAAAACCAATATGGGAAAATGCATGCGCAGAAAAGGTAAGTCCGCGGACCAGAATAAAATAGCCCACAACAGAAGCAACGACGGCAACAAAAAAAGACGCGAGAAACGCGTTTTGCATAAATGGATATTGCAGGATGTTTCCCATACTTACAAATGTTCACCGATAACAAATATTTTCCCCTGGGTTCGTATGACCTCAACCGCCGATCCGTAAAGTTTGGATAACTGACGGCTGGTTATAACCTCATCCGGCGTACCGATAAATCCATGAGTACGGGCCAGGTATATGACTCGCTCAGTTACGGGCAAAAGTGGGTTTATATCATGGGTAACAAGCAGAACGGTAATCTTTTTATCCGCGTTGAGTTTTTTGACCAGGGAGATCACGTCTCTGGCGCGGGAAATATCAAGGTTTGCCAATGGCTCGTCAAGCAGGAGAATCTGCGGACTCGTTAAAAGCGCTTGGGCAATAAGAAGAAGCTGCTGTTGCCCGCCGGAGAGTTTGCCGACCGGCTTGTCGGCAAAACGCGCCATGCCAACCTCCGTTAAAACAGCATCCACTGCTTTATCTCTGTGCCTGTTTGGCAGCCCAATGCCCCACCGGTTGCCGTCCAGCCCGAAGCCGACGACATCACGGGCCCGGAGCGCAAGATCAGCCTCAAGCGTCCGGTGTTGCGGCGCATAACCTATGTTGTTATTCCCGGTCTTTGGCTTCCGGCCGAAAATCTCAACGTGACCGCCTGTCGGTTTATAGAGGCCAAGAAGAAGCTTTAGCAGCGTACTTTTCCCGGCCCCGTTTGGACCGAGGATGGTAATAAACTCTCCTGCAAAAACATCCAGGCTTATATCGGAAAGAACGGGAGTTTTCCCAAGGTTAAGGGAAACGTGGCTGAGTTTGATAATCGGGCTTCTCATATTCCTCCGTTTTGGAGTGCCGTCTCCATGTTGACCAGCTGCCCGAGCATCCAGGTCTGATAGGTTTTCCCCGGAAGCATGGTTTCGGTGATCGCTACAACCGGGATGCCTGCATTGTTGGCTTCGTTTTGCAGGCTGGTCGTTATCGGGGTCTCCGTCTGTTTGTTGTAAATAAGCACGTTAACCTGTTTTTTCGTGATTGCATCACTGGCTGCTGCAACGTCTGCGGCAGGCGGATCGTTTCTTTCGGCAATCGCTTTTTGGAAGCGTATCGGAGTCAGGACGTTTAACCCCATCGCCTGGGTCTGGTAAAGAAAAATTGTTTCCGTGAGCGCCACAGGAGTGCCGCTGTATTTTTCCTTGATGCTGCCAGTCTTCTGCTCCAGTGCCGCGAGCGAAGTATTAAATGCCAAAAGGTTATCGCTAAACGTTCCTGCGGCTGCGGGGTGCTTTTGTTTGAGGGCGTCCGTGATTTTTGCCGCGATTGCCCGCATGTTATCAACCCCGTACCAGACATGAGGATTATCTTTGATTTTCCGGGGAGCGATATCCGTACCCACGAGCACGATGCGCTCCTCATTGGGCGAGGCGGAGAGAAGTTTATCCATCCACGCATCATACCCCCCGCCGTTTTCAATCACGATCTGCGCCTGACTCACCGCTATCGCGTTTTGGACGCTTGACTCGTACTCGTGGGGGGCAACATTCGGATCAGACAGGATGCTCGTCACCGACACATGCGATCCGCCCAGCTGCCCGGCAACGTCTCCGTAAAAGTTTTCTGCCGCGACAATCCGGATCGTCTCATTGTTTTGCGCAACCGAAGTATTTTTTTTACCCGCGCCTCTGCCCAAAAAAACAAGAGCTATTATTACGATTATTATGGTAATCAAGATTATTCCAAGACCAACGAACCGGGTTTTCATGGTTAATTATTTTTCTTCCGGCAGTGTCTGCAGATGCCGAAAAACTCCAGCGTGTGACTGTCTATCGTAAATCCCGATTTTTTACTGACCGAGGTCTCCAGTCCCTCGATGATGCATTCAGGGAAATCCTCTATTCTGCCGCATGACGTACAGATGAGGTGGTGATGCTCGGGCTTGCGTGCGAGTTCGTAGCGGAATTTTCCCTCATGAAATGAAATTTTTTTGATTAATCGTTTTTCGGTAAAGGCATTAATAATTCGGTACACAGTCGCAAAATCCGCTTTGACGTTTTTTTCCTTTAACGCGTCAAAAATTGCATGGATATCCAGGGGCTTCGTGGTGGTTTCAAAAAGTCCGATAACTGCCAGCCGCGTCGGCGTTGCCCGCAGACGGGCCTGATTCAGTTCATCTTTGCAATCATGACGGGCTGCGTTCATACATAGTAACTGCCGATTCGCAATTAGTATATGCAAATGACTTGCATTTGTCAAGAACAGCCAGCCCCCCTTATGCTGGATTTTACACGGGAAATTATCCCAGAGTCTTGGGGCTAAACCCACCTACCCTATTTACTGTTTAACCTGGCCGCTATCGTTTCCTGCTCTTCATATAGGGATTTCTCCTGGTCAACCATCCGCTGCTCAGCTTCGGTAAACCATTGGTTCGCTTCCATCCGGGAAACGACAGCCGAAATGTTCGCAATCCTTATTGAAATTATCTCATTGATTCTGTCGACATCCTGTTTGTTCTTCTCGTAAAACTCTTTGTATTCTTTTAATCGTGCCCAACTTGGTTGAATTTCTTTGAGCCTTGATAAATTACTTTTCCAGCCGTCAATATCTGCTTGCTTATAATTAGGCGGCACATAGCCGGCGAAGTGCTGGACAATGACCTGCGTGGGACACCCATTTACTTGACCTTCAACTTCGGCAATCCCCACTTCCTGAAACGTTTTATCTGTCAGGAATTTCTTTGATTCAGGGAACTGAAACTGATTATCAATGAGCTCCTCTGCCTCGTAATACCCTTGCGTAGGGGCTTCGCCCCAAACAATGTTGGAATAATCGGCATCCCTCATGGCGCGTGCCATTGTGTAGCCGCTTTTCGTGGCCTCGAATGAAAAGTCGTCAAACTTCAGGATTACTTCGCCTCTTTTACGTGCCGATAGTTCTAGTTTTGGCTGATATTTGATTTCTTTTGCCCCTGCTTCTTTTCGTTTTTCATTAAGTAATTGCAGGTATTTTTCTTTGTTCAGTCTTATTTTTGACGCTTCATCAAAATCCTTCGACGTATCCCTCCAGGTTTTGTCTAAACTTCCTTTCTGATTTTTAAGAGGAAGGACATAGTTTATGGCAGCTGTCTCAATGAACCCAATTTCTCTTGAATCGCCGCTGCCCTTCCGATTATCTCCCATTACAAAAACTGAATTTTCAGGAACCGTCACGTTCTTACACTCACCGAGAAATGTCTCGCCAAAAGTTGACCGGGGACTCGCCGTATATGGTTCTTTTAACGGGTTGCCGTTTAGGTACACAATTCCGTCTCTAAGCTCGATGTTGTCGCCTGGCATACCGACAATCCTTTTTATCCAGCCGGAAGGTTCCCCATAAATTTTTTTAGTCATTTCTCTGATTTTGTCGTTTTCTACTACAACAATATCGCCTCTGCCAATCTCCGAGCCAAAGAACCGTTTCCCGCCGATTACCAAGCCGTTGGGATAACGAATCATTCCGGAAGTCCCGACGATTTGTTTTGCAAGTTCTTTCGGGTCCTTTCCTTCACCTTTAGGAAACGTGGGGTACATGGAGCCTGTGCCTGAAACATTAATTACCTCCGGACGGTACCCTAACACCTCTAAGACTATTGCGCCTGCTCCTGCATAACCGACAATCCAGATCGGAAATATCACAATCCCAACGAACACCAGTGCTGCCGTTTTTGCCAGGAGAGGTTTGATGCCAAACGCCTTTCGCAGTCCTTTAACGCCTTCGTGTTGAAGTTTCGCAATGACCCAAAGCGGTTTAAGAATATAAACCAGCAGGTAGAGCGGCAGAACGGCAAGAACGAGGAAGAATTTGACCAGAGCGACTAGGATATTTTGTTTCTTGTGAGATTTTTTGGCCATACAATCCTT
>CAYTZO010000006.1:0-33626 GCA_964442525.1 uncultured Gammaproteobacteria bacterium | reverse complement strand
CAATAATACTGTTATGATAACCCAAAGCATTAAGTATTTTCTTTTTACCTCGCTCGCGCGGGGATCTTTGGGTGGCATAACAATGAGATAACAGTATAGAGTTAACAGAAAACCCAACAGACCCCGCACAAAGCGGGGTTTTTCTTTGACCCGCGAAGCCTTGGCGGAGTGGGCTGATGTTGAAAGGAGGTGAATGTCTATGAGAACAAGAGCAGTATGTGAAGGGTCGCCATTTAGAAATAATAGGCATCAACATGAGGTGGGCGCTCAGTTTAGCGTCATGCGCGAACTGGGGTTAACTCGGTGGGATCCGACAAACGTTGAAGCCGTGCGGTTACTTGCAGAGGCACTTGGTCTGCCGCAGCAACCGGTAACGGTGTATAACGCGGAAACGCAGTTTGCGCCCAAACTAATCTAAAAACAGGGAGAAGAGAGGTAGGTAGAGCTGCCTAGTGATTAGTTTCTTACCTACCTCTCTTCTAGCCCAATAATAACATATATATTGCTAGATCGATCTCTGTTGACAACTACAGATAGATGAATTAGTATAGAACTCTATGATAACTCGGTTATTTAGCTTCTCATTGTCTACCACGCTCACGCGGGGAGATTTTGAGGTGGCCTAAATAATCACCACTTTCAAAAGACAAACCCGCGCGAGCGGGTTTTTCTGTGCCCCGCGAAGCATTTGCGAAGTGGGGTGAGGCATTTTTTGAAAGGAGGTGATAAATCACATGATCACTAATACTAATAAAGAAATCAACCAAGACAATCCTGAAAAAGCAGGTTTGCATCCAGAACATGTCAGAAATTGGATACATGTGCTAGGCAACGAAATCGGCTGGCAACAAGCTTGCAAAGAACCTTGGAACAGGGACTTTATAAAGCTTGC
The DNA here is from genome assembly GCA_964442525.1 of uncultured Gammaproteobacteria bacterium. GTDB lineage: Bacteria > Patescibacteriota > Microgenomatia > UBA10105 > UBA927 > CAYTZO01. The sequence continues at coordinate 32,734 of CAYTZO010000006.1, read as the reverse complement.
GCAAACCGTTGCAGAAGACAAAACTTTTCAGGCGATCGATCTTCTTTATGGAATCGATTTAGCAACGGATCCAACGGCAGTGGGTCACCGCGGATTGGAAAAAGCATTTGATCGGCGATATGCAGAAATCGCTGATAAGATTTACGCAGCTCACGACTGGGTTCAGGCCTTGAAGGAATTCCGTATCAAATGAGCCTAAGGGGTAAAGCGGCCGAAGGCCAAGGCCGCCTGCCTCCCTTGCGGAGCAGACAAACGGAACGTACAATAAAAACATTGTTGTATGGATGAAATCATATCGGCAACGAATCTTATTAGCCTTCTCATTCAGGCACAGGAAGAGGCGATCGAGGCTGTGCGCCAAAGTAACAAACCTGCTGAAGAGTTGAGGATTTCTCTGCTTGGGTCAAAAAGCAACCTCGCAAGGCTCACAAAACAAATCCGTTTAGTTCCAAAAAACGAGCGCCAGCAGGTTGGCGTGGTGGTTACTCAGGTGAAGCAGTCGATTGAGCAGGCGCTCGGCGAACTTTCCAATGAACAGGAGCACGAAGAGCAATGGTTTGATGTGACCACGCCCGGCATCAAACCTCCTGGGGGACACTTGCACATCGTTTCCCAGGCGATCATGGAAATCACGCGGATTTTCGAGCGCATTGGATTTACTCGCGTCCGTCACCCGGAGGTCGACTGGGATTGGTACGCGTTTGGCTCGCTCAATATGCCGCCCAATCATCCGGCCAGAGACGAATGGGAAACATTCTTTATAAAGAATCCAATAAACCAATTATCAAATAAACAAATATCCAATAAAAAACAAATTGTTTTAACTCCACACACCAGCAATGGCCAGGTGCGGGAGATGGAAAAGGGGAAACTCCCAATCCGCATGATAAATATCGCCAAATGCTACAGGCGGCAGATTGATGTGTCGCACACCCCGATGTTTCATCAGTTTGAAGGCCTCTACGTTGATCACGATGTTTCCATCGCACACCTCAAGGGAGTACTTAATTACTTCGTCAAACAATTCTTCGGGCCAAAGCGGATTTCAAGAATTCGGCCGTTTCATTTCCAGTTTACCGAACCATCGTTCGAAGTGGACATTAACTGCGGCATTTGTCTGGGAACCGGTAAACTGAAAAACGGACAAAACTGCAGACTTTGTAAAAGCGGCTGGCTTGAACTCGGGGGTGCGGGCATGGTGCACCCGGTGGTCTTACAAAACGGTAGCGTTGATCCAGAAAAATATTCAGGCTTCGCCTTCGGCTGGGGCATCGAGCGAACCTACATGATGAAGGCGGGAACGCAACTGAATGACATCCGATTATTATATTCTAACGATGTACGATTCCTGGAACAATTTTAATCTATGAATATTCTTGTTCCTGATAGCTGGCTAAGAGCACATCTTAAAACAAAAGCGACTCCGGAAAAAATTAAAGAGAATCTGTCGCTTTGCGGTCCGTCGGTTGAGAGAATTGGCCGCATTGGTAAGGAAGTAGTTTATGATGTTGAAATAACAAGTAACCGTCCTGACATGATGTCAATTATTGGCATTGCCCGGGAAGCGGCCGCAATTCTGCCGCGTTTTGGCATAAAGGCAGAACTAACCGGGGATCCATATAAAGAAAAAGTGTCACTCCGATCACCATCCAAACACAGCCTCTTCTTGAAAGTAAAAACAGATCCAGCGCTCAATCCTCGATGGACGAGTGTCGTGTTTGATGAGGTCACCATTAAAGACTCCCCGGATTGGCTAAAAAAACGACTTGAGCTTGTCGGCATCCGTGCAATAAATAACGTCATTGATATCACCAATTATTTGATGCACGCCTATGGACAACCGGCGCATGTGTTCGATTACGATGCCATTAAGGGTCACCAAATGACACTGCGTGAATCACGAAAGGGGGAGAAACTCACGACACTAGACGGGAAAACGCATACACTTCCTGGCAGGGACATCGTCATCGCCGATGGAAGCGGCAAACTGATTGATCTCTGCGGCATCATGGGCGGAAAAAATTCGGCCGTTAAACCGACAACAAACCGCGTCATTTTGTTTTTGCAAACCTACGATCCCGTCCATATCCGGAAAACCTCGATGGCCCTTGCGCACAGAACCGAAGCCGCAGGCCTTTTTGAGAAGGGTCTTGATCCGGAACTTGTTTGGCCTGTTTTTTGTGAAGGCGTAAGACTTATGTCTGCGCTAACGTCCGGACACGTGGCAAGTACAATTACCGATCTTTATCCTCATCCGTATAAAAAAACAACGGTTTCGGTTAAACGGGAAAAAGTAAACTCTTACTTAGGCGTTGCTCTTTCCGACAAAGAAATTCGGAATATTCTCGAAAGCGTAGGCTTCGGAGTTACCGTCACCAAAGAATTGATTACGGTCGGGGTCCCAAGTTTCCGCCGCGATATCATGATTGATGTTGACATCATTGAAGAAATTGCTCGTCTTTATGGCTATCACAACATTACCTCGCAGCTGCCTACCGGCGAACTTCCCATGACCGAGCCGGACACGCTACTCAGATGGGAGGATGAACTCAAAATCCGTCTTCGTGATTGGGGGTTTACGGAACTGGTTACCTACTCAATGATCTCTGAAAATCTTATGGATATTTTTGGGCTGGATAAAACCAAGGCCTACAAAATTTCTAATCCTTTATCTGATGAATGGGTCTACATGAGACCAACCCTCTGGCCAAACATGCTTTTGGCAATCAAACAAAATATCAACCACCAAAAATCGCTTCGACTTTTCGAAATTGGAAACGCTTATCTCTATCGAGACGACGATCTCCCACAAGAAGAACCGGTGCTTATTATGGCAACAACTGGAAAAACATTCCGTGAAATAAAAGGTATTGCAGAGGCTATATTTGCTCTGTTTGGGCTTGAGCTTCCCGAACAACCGCAAAAAAAACTCTCTCTTCATAATTGGGACGATAAAATCCGGTTGCTTCTTGGAGGGTTTGGCTCGGTAAGTGAAGTTAATCCAGAACTGCTTAACCCTATCGGTATTAATCAACCAGTAATTATTTTCTGGGTTCATTTAAAAGAATTAGTCCGCAATGCAAACCCGGCAAAATCATTCCGACCAATTCCCAAATATCCGCCGGTTGTCGAGGATCTCTCTTTCATCGTGCCGGACCGATTCGAAATCGGCCCACTCATCGATGCGCTCAAGAGTGCTCACCGCCTGGTTGCCAACGTAACCCTCCTGGACGTTCACGAAAACACGCGAACCCTGCACGTCGAATATCAGGATCCCAAAAGGAATTTAACTAACGAGGAAATTGTCCCGATCCACGAAAAACTGGTGCGGCTTGCTGAGGAGAAGTTCGGGGTTACACTAAAAACTTAATCAGTTTATTTTTTCTCTTTTGTCGGCACGAAACCCCTCTTTAAGGCGAGCTCATATGTTTGCTTCTCAGTTTTTAAGTGGAGCTCATAGATATCAATCATGCCCACCACACCAGCTGTCACTTTCCCCGGCACTTCTTTTTCATCAAATTTAAACGAAGCATCCCACCCGTGATCTTCTAAACTCTCGTACTCCGGGTATGTAAAGAGAACGCCAGATTTCAAAACAGGACGATTATGGCCTGCAGAATATGGATATTTACCCTTATAGCTTGACATAATGGGCTAATAATACTCTCTCCCTCTACAAAAAGCAAGCTTTAGTGCGTGATAGTGGGATTAAAAACGACCAAGTGTATATGGAACAAAAGATTGTTTTGGGAGTGACCGGTGGGATCGCGGCCTATAAAAGCCTGGATCTAGTCAAAAAACTTAGGGAGGGCGGAATTGAGGTTTTTGTCGTGATGACGCCGACTGCCGCGAAGATCGTTGATCCGAAAGAATTTGAAAAAGCGTCAGGAAATAAAGTTTTCCAAGAGCTATTCAAAAAAGACTTTGATTACCGCGAAATTCTCCGTAAACGCAAAGTCGAACATATTGAACTCGCGCAGTCAGCGAGCCTTATCGTCATTGCCCCTGCAACGGCCAATGTGATCGCCAAGCTTGCAGCTGGTATCGCTGATGATTATTTGACAACCATAGTTCTGGCAGCAACGTGTCCGATCATTCTGTGTCCTTCAATGAACGTCTATATGTGGCACCACCCCGCCGCACAGAAAAATATTGAAACAGTAAAGTCGTATGGATATCACATTATTGATCCTGACAGCGGGATGCTTGCGTGCGGCTACGAAGGGCAGGGGAGACTTGCCAGTATCGAAACAATACATCAAGAAATTTTGACATATCTTCGGCGGGCTAAATCTCTCAAAGGAAAAAAAATTATCGTGACCAGCGGAGGAACCAAGGAGCCGATCGATGATGTCCGATTTATTACAAACAAAAGCTCAGGTAAAATGGGAGTTGCCATTGCCGAGGAATCTTGGCTGAGAGGCGCTGACGTTACACTTCTTCGGTCTCGGACGTCGGTAAAACCTCGATATACCATCAAAGAAAAAGTATTTGAAACTGCCGACGAGCTAGAGAAATTGCTCCTCAAGGAAATTCCATCGTTTGATATCTGCATCCATGCCGCCGCCGTATCAGACTTCTCAGTTAAAAAAACAAAGGGGAAATTGTCAAGTGACAAAAAATATTCTTTAACACTTTCACCAAGGAAAAAAATACTCGATGCGTTAAAAAAAGTGAATCCGAAAATTTTTCTTGTCGCATTCAAGGCGGAACCACCGGATCAAGAGCTTATTGAAAAAGCCAAAAAAAGAATGAAAGAATCGGCTGCTGATATGATAGTGGGGAACCGCATATCGGCTTTTGGATCAGACACGAATGAAATATGGATTATCACTAAAAATATTGTGAAACACACCGGAGTAAAAAGTAAAAAAGAAATTGCGGAAAAAATCATCGATGAAATCAGCATTCGCACCGGCTAACATCAGTCTTATTTTTAAAGTGGTGAGAGGCGGATCGCTCGGGGCCGGATTCACCGTCAACAAAGGAATAACCGTTCGTGTTTTTCCGGCCCAAAAAACGGAAATATTTTTTAACGGAAAACCCGTCCGTCTTCCGACCGTAGAATCCGTACTTGACGGGCCCTACAGGGTTTCTCTCCGATCCGAGCTTCCCTTGGGCGCGGGATTTGGCCTGAGTGGTGCGTCAGCTTTTGCAACGGCACTGGCCGTGAGAAATTTATCCAGGCTCGAGTGCGCAAAAATCGCCCACAACGCGGAAGTCAAAAATCACACGGGACTTGGCGATGTGGTCAATCAGTATTACGGAGGATTTCTCGTTAAACGCGTGCCGAGCGGAAAATTTCAGGTCGAGCGATTACCGATTGGTAACGTTCCAGTCTACTGCATTTCCTACGGAAAAATTCTCACCTCATCAGTTTTACAAAATAAGAACATGATCAGAAAAATAAATATTGCCGCTGATCGTGCATTGAAAAAAATTACTCGCAATTCAAAATTATCTGAAATTCTTACTGTTGCGAAAGTTTTTGCCATCGAGAGCGGATTGCTGACATCAAAACGTGTGAAACAACTTATCGAGTCCATAGAAAAACGCGGCGGCCTGGGAACTATGATCATGCTCGGTGAGGGAGTAGTGAGCGATATTGATTTTCCCGGCGCCAAAAAACTTACGGTGTCGGGGTGGGGGTAAGGGTTGGAGTCGGAGCAGCATAGGGAGTATTAATACCGACCGCAACATCGGCCTGAGAAGTGTTGCCTTTGTTATCTCTTACCCGAACGCTTATAGTGTGCTGACCGTTCGGCACCGAAACGGTGTCGACGAGTATCGCGCCGTTGCTCTCGGTCTTTACGACGCTTCCGTCAACTAAGATTTGTACTTCGGTAATTGTATTCGTGGTCCCTATTTCTGCGCGAACTTCAACGTTATTGCTGTCAACCTCTGAGCGGTCTGCGGGTTTCTTAATAGATACGCCAATCTGATCGCTCCCTTGGTACGTCTCCGTCGGCGGACGGAACTTGGAATCGGACTGCCCCGCAATCCAGGCATTGATTGCCTCCTGCCAGCGATTTTTCCCGTCGGTAGAGACCGGATCGTCTTCTTTGAATACGACGTACGCTTTGGTATCGTATTCCCCCCGGGCAACCTCAACGCTGTTGGCAAGTTTATTCCCATCTTTGCGGGAAACTTTAACTTGTGCGTAGATGGGCGATGTTTCCGTGGGTTCCGTACCTTTAATGAAGTATTCTTTCCTCGTAGGCTGACCAGGCATGGCGGCACCCCCGCTATAGCTATCCACGTCCGTTTGGATTACATTGTCTGGTTTGACGAACGGCTCGTCGGGAAGATCTTTAATTGCTTCTCTCATGATCCTGTTCCAGATAGGTGCGGCGCCGGTGACTCCGGAAGCCAGGGCCGGATTCATGGGGGAGTTATCGTTATTGCCGACCCAGGTAAACACAACGCGCGACGGCGTAAATCCGCCGGTCCAGTTATCCCGCTTGTCATCGGTCGTACCCGTTTTGGCTGCAACCGTCCGGCCTGGGATATAAACATAAGAGCTCGGACCGAACGTATCTTTCCTGGCGTCGTTATCAGAAAGAATGCTGTCGACCAAAAATGCAACTTCAGCCGGAAGCGCTCGTTCCGGGGATGCCGGCTTTTGTTCAAAAAGCGTTTTTCCGCTTTGGTCAACCACCTTGAGGATCGCTACCGGCCGCTGGCGGTATCCGCCCGTCGCAAGCACGCCGTACGCTGCTGCCATATCCAAGAGCCGCACTTCTCCTCCTCCAAGCGTCAGGGAGAGGCCAAGCCTACGGATGTTATCGGTTGTGGGCTCAAGTGTCGTAATGCCCATATCGTATGCCGTCTGAAGGACGTCCCTGATCCCCACGAGCGCACTGACTTTCACGGCGATCGTATTAATCGAGTTTCCAAGAGCATAACGAAGCTGCATGGGCCCGCGGAACTTCCCGTCATAGTTTTTCGGGTTATATTCTGGTTTGGCAGGATCCCCTGATGGGTACTTCGTATCCGTGTCCATAAGAAGTGTTGCCGGTGTGTACCCCTTCTTAAATGCCGCGGCATAGGTGACCGGTTTTATGGAACTTCCCGGCTGCCGCAGCCCCTGGATGGCGACGTTAAACTTAAAGCCGCTACTGTCTGTCGCCGAATAATCTTTGCTGCCCACCATGGAAAGGATTTCTCCCGTGCGCGGATCCAAAACCACCGCGGCTCCGTTGGACACTTTCAGATATTTTGCCTTATCGACTTCTTCCTTGACGATCTTTTGCGCGGCATCCTGGAGCTTCCAATCGAGAGTTGTCGTGACGGTAAGTCCACCTCCATCCACAACTTTTGCTCCGAGCTTTTCGATCAGGAGATCCTTTACATATGCCACAAAGTGGGGAGCACGCAGTCCCGCATCACCGCTTGAAAATTGTACGGCCTCAAGGGCACTTCTCGCTTCGGTTTCCTGAAGAGGAGTAATGTAGCCGTCTTCCCGCATGCGCCGTAAGACTGCCTGGGCCCTGCCGACATATGCTTTGGAACTCCCGGTGAACGGAGAATACACGCTTGGCGATTGCGGCAAACCCGCAAGAATGGCACTCTCGACCAGATTTAAATTTTTTGCCGGCTTGCTAAAATAGTATTCCGACGCAGATTCCACTCCGACCGCCGTCCCCCCGTACGGCGCCTCGTTAAGGTACATCTGAAGAATGTCATCTTTGCTGTACTTTCGCTCAATCTGAATGGCAAGAATGGCTTCCTTAATCTTTCGCGGAAGCGTACGCTCCTGAGTAAGGAGAACGTTTTTTACGAGCTGCTGCGTCAGAGTAGACCCTCCCTGACACCGAAGAAAAAGAAAACAAGACAGAAGTCCGCGGACAATGCCCGTAGTCGAGAGCCCCTGGTGCTTGTAAAATTCCTTATCTTCAACCGCGACGGTGGCGTCTTTAAGGTATTTTGGAATATCCTCGCTTTTAATGGGAATCCTGTTTTCATTTTGAAAGATATCGTAGAGTTTTTCGCCGTTCCGATCCAAAATTACTGTAGAAGCACCGCTTCCCTGACTTACTTTGTCGGGTCGGGGAAGATCTTTGGCGTACCAGGCAAACAGAAACGCGGTTGCGAGAGTGATACCGACAAGAGCCAGGAAAGAAACGGTAGCGATGCGCGACCAAAGCGCGAGACGAGCGCCCCGTGGTCCGTAGATCCGTCTCCTCTGCCTTTCGAGGAAGTAGTCGTACATGCTCCCATTGTACCTAATTGTTGTAAGGATTGACAATGCGTGCTATACTCTCTTCCATATGCAGAGTATGCTACAGGGCAAGTACTTCACTACCAAAACTCCGATCCTTGGAGGGGTACTTGCTGTGGCATAAACGGAAAAACAAATATAACGCAGAAACCCCGCCAAGGCGGGGTTTTTTGTTGATTCGGAGAAAAACTATGGACAACACCAGATGGCATAAGTTTTCTTTTTATACCTCTTTCCCATTGGGGAGGGCATCGCCGTGGTAAAAACAGGCTAAATTTGTTTTTTTCCACTAAACCTCCCGACAAAAAGGGAGGTTTTTTTGTTCTATGAATAGAGAATTGCTGTCACGATCACCAAAAGAATTATGGCCTCATCCGGGGCCAATCGATTTCGCGGAAATCAGAAACCCCCTTGGTCCGAGCCCTCTCATTGGGCATAGAATCGCCGAAAAACAGGCAGCGACGGAGGAAAGCCTGTCTCACGAGCTCGCCTGTCTCTGGAAAATTCCGCAAGACATGATCGTCATCGGACGGGGGAGTACGGATCTCATTGACCAAATACCTGCACTGTTTCTCTCACCCGATGCTCTTGCGGTACTTCCCGTGCCGACCTATTTCGGGCTTTTGGATAAAGTTCCGGAACATAAGGTCGTTCAGGTCCCGCTCTCTCAAAAAAACGGTTTTCTCTTTACGAGTGAGTACTTACAGTCCTTGGACAGCGTTATCCGCGAGAAACGTCCCGGTCTGGTTTGGCTCTGCTCGCCCAACAATCCGACGGGGATTGTCATACCAGGGTCGCACATAGAACATATTGCAAAAATAACACCGGGTCTGGTGGTCGTGGATGAGGCATATCAGGAACTCGTTGACCCAACAAACAAGGATTCTGCAATACACCTTATTCACGACTATCCCAACATCATCGTGACGCGCACGTTTTCTAAGGCATACGGACTGCCGGAAATACACGTCGGGATGGCAGTGGCAACGCCCGAAATTGCTCAGAAACTTCGGCTGGGCCGAACGGAAAAAGTAGATCCAGACTCCTTTGTAAAAGCGAGCGCGGCGCTCTTGGACCAAGAACACATCTGGAAAACGCACCGGCTCATATATGAGGAGACAAAATTCGTCTGGCACGAAATTCATAATATGGAACGCATTGAGATGGGTGCGCAAAGCCGAAACGGGGTTTGCATCATCCGCCACCGGACCGGCAATCTTTGGCGCGGACTCTCCGCTCTCGGAGTGCTCACCACTGACTTTAACCAACACCGAGGACTAAATAATCAGCGGTTCGTCCGGCTTGGGCTCCTTGATCATGCAGAAAATACGGTCCTTATTGAGGCACTGAAACTGTGCGATGCACTGCCCTGAAACGTTATGCATAAAGAATGTATACAGGAACGAAAAGAATCTTTAGGCAATCCCATGAGGATTTGGGGAGGGCCTCTCCTGGTTCAGTCGCACCAACTTATGCATACGGAACGGTTGTCTGTCGGCGGCAATATCCGCGATAAAACATTCGAAGACCTGGAGGAGCTTGTTTACGGAGGCGGGCAACTGTGGGGATGGGTCAGTCAAAAATCAGTGCTCTCGGTTTGCACACTGGAGCCGAAACACGCAGAGAGGCCGTGGTGGTACGTCAATAACGGTGTAACCAGGGCCGACGTCCGCGGAAGGGGCCTGAGCTTCAATCTCATTCGTACCGCTGTAGAGATGAATGAACGACCCGGCGTCGGATTTATCGTCATTTACATCCGGCAAAATTTGTTTGAACGGCTTGGTTTCCGTGAGATAAACATTGACCAGCTGCGGGCAATTGATGAACCGCTTGCCATGATTATTGCCGGGAAGCTCAGAGCGGGAAAAGAGGCTCATGTCCTTATAAAAATCGGGCAAACTTACGCTCGCTCTTTTTGAAACGCCTTGTTCGCGCTTCGCGCGGATTGGATGCGATCCACGGCCGGTCGTGGTTTTCGCTCTCTTTATAAAAACAAACAACCTGGGCACAAAAAAATGAAAACGATTGGAATTATTGGAGGGTTCGGCCCGGAGGCGACGGCGCAGTTTTACGAAGCGCTTATTTTGGCGAGTCGCAAACGAGGACTATCACATCAGCCGCACATAATTGTGTGGAATGTTCCCGTACCCAAAAAATTTGAAGACGACTTACTCCTTCGTGGCGCCGGGCAACAGAGATTCAAACCCCTTCTCGTCGATGCGGCAAGGCAACTCGAAGAAATCGGCGTTGACGCGGTTGTGCTTCCCTGCAATACACTCCACGTATTTGCACACGACATAGCAAAATCTATAAAAATACCTTTTGGTAATATTGTGAATGTAACATTAGAAGCACTTCGCAAACAGAAAATTCAACGTGTTGGGCTCTTAGGAACATCTGTTACCGTCAACGAGAATATTTTTGCTTCCGAAATACAGTGCATTCCTCCTCCAGCGTCTATGCAAAAACTTTTGAATAAGGGATTCCATGAACGCGTGGTTCATGGTTCTTCAAGAATAATTAAAAACGCAGTTAAACAATCCTTGCGTTTTTTCAAACGCGCGGGTATCAACGATGTACTGCTTGCTTCAACGGATCTCCACGGAGACTGTCCAGATACACTGAAAATACGCATTCACGACACGCTCGATATACTGGTTGATGCGACGGTGAATATGCTATGATCGAGGAGATATATGGATCAAATCGAGGAATTATTAACAAGGGGAGTGGAAAATATCATCCCAAGCCGCGAAAAGCTGCGGGAACTTCTTGCAAGTGGGAAAAAGCTCAACGTGTACCTCGGCATTGATCCGACGGCAATCAATATCCACATCGGCCATGCCGTGCCCTTGCGAAAGCTCAATGCGTTTGCCCAACTCGGCCACAATGTAACGTTTCTTATCGGCGACTTTACTGCTCTTATCGGCGACACGTCCGATAAGGATTCGGAGCGGCCGGTTTTAACTACGGACCAAATACATGCGAACTTTCAAACATATAAGAAACAGGCCGAAAAGGTACTCGATTTCACAAAGATTAAGGTTCGCTTTAACAGTGAATGGCTTAAGGACTTAAAATTCGCCGACATCGTAAAACTTTGCCAGCATTTCTCTGCGGGTGATTTTGTTGGAAGGGAACTCATTAAAAAACGGCTTGCAGAAGGCAAAAAAGTCGGCCTCCATGAACTTCTTTATCCGGTCATGCAGGGCTTTGACAGCTACTTTATGGATACGGATATTCAGCTTGGCGGCACGGATCAGACCTTTAATATGCAAGCGGGCAGAGTCCTCCAAAAAGATTTACGAAACAAGGAGTCGTTTATTATCGCGAACGGATTTCTGGAAGGCACTGACGGTCGAAAAATGAGTAAAACCTGGAATAACGCCATCTGGCTTACCGATAAACCTAACGATATGTTTGGGAAAGTTATGTCGCTCCGGGATGAACTTATCGTCAACTACTTTACCCTGGCGACCAATGCCACCATGGAAGAAATTACAGAGGTTGACCGGCGACTCATTGCCAAGGAAAATCCGATGACCCTTAAGCTCGAACTCGCACACCGGATGGTCAGTGAACTTCACGGCAAAGAAGCTGCCGACAACGCGCAAAAAGAATTCGGAACCCGTTTTCAAAAAGGGGAACTGAGTAAAGCAAATCTCAAGCAGGTGCGTGCGGAAACTTCGTCAAAAAATCCGACGATTTCGGAAGTTCTGGTAGGAATTGGTCTTGCGCCAAGTAAATCAGAAGCGAAGCGTCTTGTAGAACAAAAGGCCGTCCGCGTCAATGACGCTCTCGTCAGCGATTATCATCAAAAGGTATACCCAAAGCCGGGAGACATATTTAAAGCAGGCAGAAAAGCTGTTAAAATAAGACGCTAATATGAACTTTTTTCGGAAACACGAGCGGATTTGGAAAATTATTGTCGTCGTGGCCTCGCTTGCTCTTATCGCTTCCTCCTTCCTGCCGATGCTTTCCGGCGGGCTCTAAAGAGTATAATTGATTCATGGAGCTCACGCTTTCCTCTCCCGTTCAGTTTGTCGCACGCGTCGGACCGAAAATGGCCAAGCTTCTGGAAAAACTGGGAATTAAAACGGTTTATGATCTTCTCTACTACGTCCCGTTCCGATATAACGATTACTCCCTCGTCTCTCCGATCGGCCGCGTGCAACCGGGGGAAATAGTCACCATAAGGGGGGTGGTTGAGAGCATAAAAAACGTGTTCACAAAAACCGGCAAAAAAATGCAGCAGGCAACAGTACGCGATGAGAGCGGAAGCATCGACGTTGTCTGGTTTAATCAAATATATCTCACGAGGGTGATCCGTCCGGGCGACACTCTGAACCTTTCCGGAAAAATCGATTGGTTTGGCCATAAGATCGTCATGTCATCCCCGGAATTTGAAATCACGAAAACGCAGAGCGCACCTCCTGGCGGTCAAACAAAAACCAGCCTTCACACCGGCCGACTCGTTCCTGTCTATCCGGAAACAGAAGGATTAAGTTCAAAATGGCTGCGGGGGCGCATTGCGTTTGCCCTGGAGCATGCGCTTCCGCTCGTAACCGATGTCGTGCCAGCTTTTCTCAAACATGCGTTCCAACTGCCGCCCCTTGATGAGTCGCTCCGCTTGGTTCATTTTCCAAACAACGCTGCCTCCGCAGGAGTTGCGCGGCAGAGGCTCTCATTTGATGAGCTCTTTTTCCTGGAACTTCGGGCCTGGAACCTCAAGCGCAGATGGCAAACCACGCTCAAGTCATACGTCCTCGACCCGCACCCGGCTGACGTAGCAACGCTTACTGATGCGCTGCCGTTTGTCCTGACAGCCGATCAAAAGAAAGCTGTCGGGGAGATTCTGGGCGACCTCAGCCGTCCCTTCCCGATGAACAGGCTCCTTGAAGGAGACGTGGGCAGCGGCAAAACCGTGGTTGCTGCCATCGCTACCTATATCGCATTCCGAAATGGTTTCAAATCTCTGCTCATGGCGCCGACACAAATCCTGGCAGAACAGCATTTTAAAACGCTTTTGAGCATCCTTTCTCCCGTGGGGATAACGGTTCAACTCCGAACCGGCGCATCAAAATCGAAAGAACCCTTTGATGTTCTTGTGGGAACGCATGCGCTTCTTTCTAAAAGCCTCCAGATTAAGGATGTTGCGCTTATCGTTATCGATGAACAGCAACGATTCGGTGTCGAACAACGATCACTCCTCCTAACGAAAGCAAGCGCGAGCCGTACACCGCACCTTCTTACCATGACCGCGACGCCCATCCCGCGGACCGTCGCGCGAACAGTCTACGGCAACCTCGATGTATCCATTCTCAAGGAAATGCCAAAGGGAAGAAAAATCATTAGAACCTGGGTCGTACCCAATGCAAAACGGGATGCGGCATACGGGTGGATTCAAAAACAAATTAACTCGACAGGCTGTCAGGCGTTTATCGTCTGCCCGCTTATTGAGGAATCCGAATCGCTCAGTTCTGTCCGAGCGGCCAAAAAAGAATATGAACGGCTGAAAAAAATCGTGTTTCCGCTCCTGCGTTTGGGACTTCTTCACGGCAAACTCAAGGCAAACGAGAAAACAAAAATCCTCGATGAGTTTAGAAGTCACGCGTTTGATATCCTCGTCACGACACCGGTTGTAGAAGTCGGCATTGACGTACCCAACGCCACAATTATGCTTATCGAGGCATCGGACAGATTCGGCCTTGCACAACTTCATCAGCTGCGCGGCCGGGTGGGCAGAGGAGCGCTTCCGTCCTATTGTCTTCTCTTTAGCGAGCGTGATGAAGGGCCCATTCTCAAACGTCTCAAGGCGCTTGAGAGGATTCACAACGGCCCGGAGCTTGCCGAGATGGATCTTGTCCTTCGCGGACCCGGGCAGCTGTTTGGAACCAAACAACACGGACTTTTTCACCTTAAAATTGCCGATTTGTTTGATGGAGAACTTGTGGATAAAACACGGAAAGCCGTAGAATTGGTGGTAAAAGAAGACCCTACGCTTGCCTCGTGGCCCTCCTTGAGCGACAAGCTCAAAAAGAGTACAATAGAAGATACGTTGTTCGATTAACCTATGACGCCGCTGCCAAAACGAAAATTATCAACGCGCCGCCAAGGAAAGCGCAGGTCGAATCTGAAACTTTCTCTGGCGGGACTCGTGAAATGTTCAAATTGCGGAACGTTTCGCTTGCCTCACCGGGTATGCCCGAACTGCGGATATTATGACGGCAAACCGGCGGTTGTGAAGCGAGAAAAAACAAAAAAAGCGAGACAGTAAGACATTGAGATATCAAAAAAATTCTTTTTATTCTGCTATCTTAATCTCCTACTGTCCTGACCAATTTCATGAAAACCGCCCGAGACCCCCGACACACCCGTCGAATTCTCCTCATGCAAAGGCTCTTTGCCAAAAGCTTTGCCAGGGGAAAAGGGCGGGGGAGGAGCCAGGTCAACACGTCCGAGCTCGGCCTCGTGGATGCGCTTATCCAAAAAGCAGCGCCATCCTGGCCGATCGACAAAATTGCCAAAATTGATCTAGCGATTTTGCGCTTGGCGGTCCGTGAACTGGTCATCATCAAAAAAGAGCCGCCAAAAGTCATTATTGATGAGGCTGTGGAGCTGGGCAAGGAATTCGGCAATGACAACAGTCCAAAATTCATTAACGGCGTTTTAGGAACGATACTTAAATCTCTATGAACTTTGCCTCTTTACAAAAAACCATTGGCATCCGATTCACGAATGAGGAGATTCTCAAGCAGGCGTTTATGCACCGATCCTATCTCAATGAACACCGGCAGGTCCGCCAGTCAAATGAGCGCATGGAGTTTTTGGGCGACGCAATTTTGTCATTTTTGACGTCAAAATATCTCTATCTCACCTACCCAACGTTCCCCGAAGGCATTCTTACGAACATAAGAAGCAGCTTGGTCAAGACAGCCAGCCTCGGCAGTATCGCCTCCGAGCTTGGCTTCGGAGAAGTGCTTCTCCTGAGCCGCGGAGAGGAAGAGTCGGGAGGACGGAAAAACCCATCTCTTCTCGCCGATACGTTTGAGGCATTTTTAGGTGCGGTGTTTCTGGATCAGGGTATTTCCGCTGTGGAAAAATTTCTGGAAACCCATCTTTTTCCCAAAGCTCAATCGATCGTCGAGAGCAAAAGCTACGTAGACTTCAAAAGCTTACTCCAGGAAATTGTTCAGGAAAAATCACGTATTTCACCAACCTATCGGGTTATCAAAACAGAAGGGCCTGATCACAACAAAACCTTCTGGGTAGAGGCTACGATCGCAAAACAGGTGATCGGCCGCGGGACGGGGAAATCCAAACAGCAGGCGGAGCAGAACGCAGCAGAAAACGCGCTTGTCGAGATCGAAAAATTTTGATACAATATCGTTTATGGTAAAAATACGTTTATCGCAAACGGGCGCCAAAAATAAACGAATGTATCGCATCGTCGTAATCGAAGAAGGCAAACGCCGTGACGGGAGGGCAATTGAAACGCTCGGCCACTATAACCCGCTTGTCACTCCGCCCCACCTTGATGTGAACCGAGAACGCATCAAATACTGGCTCTCCGTCGGCGCAATGCCGTCAGACGGTGCCGCCAAAATCCTCGGCCTCAAATGAGCATGAAAGATACGCTTACGGGTCTTGTCAAAGCACTCGTCGATCAGCCGGAAGAAGTAACGGTCGCGGAAACGAGTGAGGAAGGACGCACAGTATTTACCATATCAGTTCATCCTGACGATATGGGGAAAATCATTGGGCGAGGAGGCAGAATTATCCGCGCGGTACGGGATCTCATGAAAATCATCGCAACAAAAAAAGGGGCATATATTGATGTCATCGTCGCAGAAGAGCGTCCCCCGGAATCCAATGAGCCAGGAAGAGAATCATAAAAAAATTACGGGCAAGAACGTATGCGCATCTCTATTCTGACGCTATTTCCTGAGATGTTTCGCGGTCCGCTTGATGTTTCCATCCTCAGCCGAGCCCAAAAGAAAAATCTCCTTTCCGTCCGTCTCATAAATATTCGGGATTTTGCCGCCGGGTCCTATAAATCGGTTGATGACCACCCCTATGGCGGAGGAGTCGGCATGATCATGCGGGTTGACGTCTTAGACAGAGCATTGAAATATGTCAAAACCCACGGCGTGGAACCCAGGGATCAAACAAGGATTATCCTTCTTGACCCTCAGGGAAAACCATATACGCAAGAAAAGGCCCGTAAATTAACAAGATTCAGCCATCTGATCCTTGTCTGCGGACATTACGAAGGGGTAGATGAACGCATCCGTACTCTGGTCGATGAAGAAATTTCTCTTGGGGATTTCATCCTGACCGGCGGAGAAATTCCGGCACTTGCCGTTATCGACAGCGTCGCACGGTTAACTGCCGGCGTGCTCACCAAAAAAGAAGCCACCCGAGAGGAGTCTTTTTCGTCCGGACTTCTTGAATATCCCCAATACACCCGCCCGGGCAATTTTAAAGGGAAAAAAGTTCCCCCGATATTACTTTCAGGGGATCACGGGTCGATTGCCAAATGGAGACAAGAGCAGTCAAGACTCCGCACGGAGATTCGCCGGCCGGATCTTCTACGGGGAAAAGGGGTCGGATTTCGCCGGACCGGCAAAACTAGCCTCGGGAAGTTGCGCAGCCACGGTTAAATTAGGTATACCCGAAAGTTTCTGGATGGTAGCCGTCTCTTCGTTCGTAAGCGCTTCTATCTTTGATCCAACCGCGCCAATCGTCACCGGAAAGGCAACATAATACGTCTCCATTCCAACCTTTGCTTGGGCACTTGCGGTCGCGTCAATGGTCATGTCGAAACTCTTTACACTCATAAACCGTCGGACCCCGGCCGCAAGGCGAAAAAACTCCGCGATTTGTCCGTAGGCCCCGCGAACGGACACGGAAAATTTCACGGCGTTTGCGCCGGCAACGCTTGGAGCGCCGGGCTTGGAAGTCGGCGGCCCTGCCTTTCCCTCAGCCGACGGAGAGGCGACAGTTTGACTTCCCGCAAGCTCTATGTCTGCAAGCTCTACCCCTGACTGGGCAGCAACGCCGTCAAGCGTTGCAAGAATCGTCGGAACCGACTGATCCGGCGGAACTGCAGCAACAGCATCGGCAAGGTTTTGCCTGAGCGAGCTCTGAGAAAGACCTTCTAATATCGCAGTTTTGCCTGAAAGCGCCCGGATTTCTTCTGAGAGAACGTTATTCTGTTCAAATAAACCCAAGGATGCCTGACTTGCCGGGATGATGCCAAAGAGCAAACCAGAAATGACGACAACGAGAATGCCAATCGATACTATTGCCGTCTTATTGGCTTCAAAAAATTTTTTTATCGTCCTGGGGATATTCATATATTTTAGAGAACCGGCAAGAATGAAATGACCAGATCGGTCGCACCACCGGCACCCAACTGGAAAGAAACAATCTGCGGGGCAAGAAAGCGTTTCTCCGTAACTGCGGCAAGCACCGCCGCAAGGATGGGCAAATTTGCTTCAATAGAACTCGTTTTTATCGTGAGAACGACCCGGCGTTTTTCGTCGACCGAGATGGATCCGAGCGTTCCCGGCGGCGCAAACTGGGATACCCTCGCCAAAACTCCCGACCAATCGGTTTGGGCGGCGAGAATCTTTCCGCCTATCCCTGCCCTGGACTTCACGGCAAGAAGCAGACCCTCTGTTGAAGCAAAAGAGGCAACTTGCTCTCTGACACGATCGCGACGGGATTGAAGTACTCTGTTCTGCTGGGAAACGAAAAAATACAAAAGACTCACTGCGATGGTAACAGCGATAAATACTCCCAAGCTTATAAAACTAGCCCGTTGAAGCTGCCCCTCTATCGGCGCGAGAGCCCCGCCTTTTTTTGACTGCGGACTGATTAGATTAATTGACGTTTCACTCATAGGGACGCAGAGCAAGACCCATAGCCACGCTAAATACCGGCCCCTGCGGATCCAAAACAGCAAACCGGCTGTCCCGGGCAATTCCCGTCCATGGGTTGGCAAGCTGCGTTTCTATATTCATTTCCTCGGCCATATACACGACCATACCCGGCACCTTAGCTGTACCGCCGGAGAGCAGAATTGCCTCAATCCTCCCACCGGGATTTTTTTCCAGATAAAACGCAATGGCGCGCTTCATTTCACCGACAATCATATCCATGATGGGCTTTACCGCCTCGACAATTTTCCCCTCGAGTTTATTCGACTCTAGCCCATAGGTTTTTTTGTATTCCTCCGCCTGGGAGATATCAAACTCCAGCCGTTGGGCAAGTGCGCGGGAGAGCGCCTCGCCGCCACTACTGATAGACCGCGTAAAAGAAAGAATCCCTTCGTGAAGGATCGCGAGATCAGTTGTCTGCGCGCCAAGCGATGCAACCAGAATAGTTTTGAGGTTGGGCGTTGTCCGCACCAGTGCGCGCGAAGCAGCGATGATTTCCGTCTCAACACCAACAACATTAAGCTCTGCCAATTCTAGATATGACAGATACTTGTTAATAAGCGCCTTGGGCGCTGCGACCAAGAGTACCTCCATGGTGGATTTGCCGGTTTGTTTCGCATCACGAAGAATCGAAAAATCCAAATTGACCTGCTCGAGCGGAAGGGGGATATACTGTTCTGCTTCCCACCCAATGGCAGAGGAGAGTTCCCGTTGAGATAGCTGCGGAACCTCAATGACCCGCGTGAACACCTGTGATTCCGGAAGTGCAATATTGACATTTCTCCCAGTCGCACCGATGTCCTTACAAATTTTTTTTATACTTACCGCTATTGCTTCCTGATCTGCCTGTGTGTTTCCCGTGAGAGCACCGCGGGGTGTTGGAGCGGCGCCTGCCGCAAGCATCTTAAGCTCTTTACCCGAACGAATAATCTCAACGGCTTTAATACTGTGAGATCCTATATCAATACCTAAAATTGCACTCATAGGGCAGTCCCTTACCCGCCGGTAAGGGATTTAGTTACTAAAGGAACTTTCGCTAAAAACGGTGGCATCAAAAAGGGTTGGCGCGGAAGCGTAGGATTTATTTACAATAACTTTACGGGTTATTCCCGCCGGAGTCGTGCCGGTAGAGACAATTTGACTTCCCTGAAGGGGTATGGTGAAGGTGCTCGGATCAAAGGCAAGCTGCGTCGATGCGTAAACCGGCCGCAGGCGCAACGCAATAAGTATATCCGATCCCGGACTAATCCCGTAGGAAGAAAAACTGATGTTCTTTTTGTAATAATTGGAAAACCCGCAGCCGCCCGACGGAGGAGAGGGGACACCGGTAAAATTATTGCTCGACGTTCGGGCGGCATCGGGATCGAATGCATCGCGGGCAAGACGATACTGTCCGTCGCTTCCTGACTTATAGAGGATTCCGACAACTATCGCAGGCTGCGTCGGCTGCTTGTAACTCCAGCAGATATTTATATTTGTTGCAGTAAATGAGACAGATTCATCCAGGGAACCGTCAGCCTTGTGGTTGACGAACCAAACCGTCTCCGTTGATCCTTCCGGAGTCTCTGCCGGCAACTGGTACACACTGGCATTGCCGCCCACGGAGGCAACGGTAGTATTGTAGGTTACGCCGCTTGCTACCACCTGATTTCCTCCCTGCCCGCTTTGAAGAGCCACCTCAACCCCCGCCTCAGCCGCAGAGAAGGCACGAGAGGACTCTTCTACCTGACTGCTTATGGACGTATCAATCGTAGTTCTGCCAACGAGAGACAGCGCTACAGTCGCCCCCACCGCTAAAACGAGAATCGTAATAAGGGCAATTTGACCATTCTTATGACTTCTCCTCATATGGTTATTGTAAAGAGTATTGATAGGAATTTTCAACTCTTTTCTCAAAATAACTACTGACGAGTGACGACGCTTGTCTGAAAACTTGCACTTGCCTTTTGGAACTGATCAACGGGTATCCCTACCTGACCGAGCGTAAAGGTTGTCTGTACCCTCGTTTCTCCGCCAGTAGAACTTGCGCACACAAACGTGATGGCGTTCGTACAACCGTTTACTCCCAGGGAGACATTCTTACTCGTGAGGTAATCAGTCCGGCTGCCGGATACCGATGCAATCCGCGGGATCGTACCGTCCAAGAGACACTGGAACGTCGTCGTAAATCCGTCGGGATTCACCACACTAAATGTTGATGTCGTCGTTCCCTCCGCTGCACAGGTGGTTGCGGTGGTTGTCGAATTTCTAATCATTCTGCTCATTACATCAAGGGCAAAGTCGCCGTTTTGTTTTACATCCTTGAGGAGCTCTGTTTTGATGCTTGTGCGGAACACGGAAAAAAATCCTTGGACCAAAACGACCATAAGGATTGCAATAATGCCTACCGATACGAGCACTTCAATGAGGGTAAAACCTTTCAATTTTCTCATCGCCATTGGGTAAGATAAGTAGTAATTTGACTCTGACGACTCGTGCCGCTATCCTGCCAAACTACTGTCGACGTTAACTCCATGCGGGAAGCTCCTGCATTCCAGGTAAACGTTACCCCACGGCTAAATGTATTTGTAATATTGACCGGGCACGATATACTGCCCGGTGTCCACGTATTAGCCCCGTCGAGACACCAGAGCCCGTTTCGCGAGGCAAATGCACTCCAGTCGCTATCACGAAGCTGACGGGCCAGTTCTAACCCTTCCTGGGTATACTGCACGGCGAGACTGCGCATTCGCCCCTGTTCACTCGTATGCACCGCTGCAGTCGTTGCGACAATGAGCCCTACAATTAAAAGAAGCACAATGCCAAGCGAGACCACGATCTCGACAAGCGTCTGTCCGGCTGATCCATTTTTTCTATGCTCTTGTCTGAACATACTGACTCAGGCGTTGTTGTTACTGAAATCCGTTATCGGTGATGTCGCCTCCCGGAGAAACCACCAATTGATACGTTTTGTTGAATCCCGAAAGAGTAATCGTAACGGCCGCGCCAGGAGTGATAAGCCCTTGCGCCAGAACGCCAAAGGTGAGTTGCTGAGGGACCGGGGAGAAGGTAACTCCGGTCGGCAGACTCACCGTCGTTATCAAGCCGGCCATCCCTTCGGGTGCACAGCTAGCCTGCATCGTATATGCGCCCGCGCTAAAGCCTACCGTGTATCCGACAAGCTCCGTACAGCCGCTCGTAGGCTTGAGTGCGGAAAATGCCCACGTTTGCGCAAGACGGAGGTTTGCCTTGACGGTGAGGGCTGACTGGCGCACCTGTTGACCCTGCGTATAATTATTGTAGCTTGCCAAAAGCCCGCCTATCAGAAGAAGGAGTATAGCAATGGAAACAATCAGTTCAATGAGGGTAAAACCGGCAGTGGAAAGAGGCTTCATGGGTTTTTCACACCATAATTGTGCCCGTTGACCGTATCGGGCGTACAGGTATTGGTCGGCGTCTCTGATTCGATGAGGCCGCTGAGGCAATATCCGTAATAGTTGCCGCTCACGAAATTTTTTGCCTGAAATCGGTACACCTGGGTAGGACTTTTGGGATCAGCGGGAATACCCGCAATATACGTCGGCACCAGACCTGCTCCCAGATTAGCGGCATCGGTCCAACCGCCGCTGCCCACATTGGGGTAAAAACCGTTATCCGATCGATACATCTCAAGAGCCGAACGGAGCTGTTCAATGTCGCTCTTCCTTTTAGTATCGCGACTGCGCTTGTTGATATTGGTATAGGAAACAATACTCAGCGCCGTCAAAACAGCAATAATCGTTGCAACGACGAGTATTTCAATCAATGTAAAACCCTTTTTTCTCATACCCTAGCTTGGCTACATTATTGGAGGTTTTTGACACAAAAGTATGCACCTGCTCCAAAGGAACAACTTGCGTTTGTGGCATTCCCGCCAATCGTTGTCCCCTCCAGAAGCGCACAGCTACAATATGTCAGTCCCTGCGCATCGCAGGCAATTGAGTAAGAAACGCCTGTTTTGGGATCAGTCGGGATGCCTGCCGGTAGATACGTAGCGTTTACCGTACACGAAGAAGAAGTGGGATAGCCGTTGTTGTTGGCATAATACTGCTCAAAGCCATTCTGAATAGACCTGAGGTCACCCTGCCTGCGGGCGTCTCTGCTTTTTTTCTGTGCCGACGTATATGCGGATGCACCGATGGAAATGAGAATGCCAATAATGGCTACAACAACAAGGATCTCAAGTAGCGTAAACCCGGCTTGATAGAGGCGTCTCATATGGTCTTTTGCCACCAGGTAATCATGCTTTCTCCCCAAATAAGTGCCATGCCCGTTCCCACAACCAGAAATGGCCCAAATGCAATGCGGCTCCTAAACCTGGCTTCACCCACTAAAATCAGTATGACACCCACGACGGCACCCGTCAAGAACGCCATATAAAAGGCAATGATCGTAAGCGGAAATCCCAAAAGCAAACCCAGGACAAAGGAGAGTTTTACGTCACCAAAACCCATTGCCCGTTTTCGCGAAAGAGCGTAGATGAGATAAAAAAATAAAAATCCGCCGGCTGCCGAGGCAAGATAGGGAAGAGGATTATCCCCCGATCGGACAGGTGTCATCCACAAAAGCCCTATACCTGCTAGTCCCGCGACAAGCATGCTGTCGGGAATAATCTGATACTTAAAATCCGCGACAAAAATAACCAGAAAGGAAGAAAAAAGAAGAAAATACGTGAGTAATACAAAAGGAGAAGATGATACAAGAAGGAACAAAAAAAGAAAACCCACGGCAGTAGTCAGTTCAATCAGGGGATATTGCAAAGAAAGAAGCCTATGGCACCGCCTACACGCTGCGCCCTGGATAATCCATGAGACAACGGGAACAAGCTCATACCACCGAAGCATCCTGCCGCACCCATCGCACCTCGACCGACCAAAGATAGTCTGCCCGTTCGGAAGCCGGTCGATGAGGACATTGAGAAACGAACCGACCGAAAGCCCGAGGAGAAAAACTATGATTTCCACCTCACCAGTATCAGACATTCACGGGACCAAAATCAAGAAGGGTTTCCTTAGCGCAATGTATTTTCCCAAAAAATCTTGCCAAAATTCCCGGGAGTCCGTACACTAAGGTGCATGCATAAATGGCGGCACTGGCGGCTCGACCTATTGGCGGTTGGAATAATAACTGGAACCCTCGCTTTCTTTTTCCTCCCTCTTTTTTTCCCGAATCAGAAGCTTCTTGTCACGCCGGACTTCGGTAGGCTTGACAGTATCGACTTTAGTTTTGCAACGAAATATATTCTCTGGAAAAATCTTCGCAGCAATTCCTTACCCCTCTGGACCCCTCAGCTTGGCGCAGGGTTTCCTTTACTTGCAGAAGGGCAAACGGGAACGTTCTTCCTTCCCAACCTTATTCTTTTCCGGTTTATCCCCGATCCGGTCACTGCATATAATCTCGCGCTCGTCACGGCGGTGCTGACCTTGGCCACCGGAACATATGCGCTCCTTCGGGCCTTGCGTATTTCCTCCTTCCCTGCTCTGTTTGGCGGGCTCACGATCGCTCTCTCGGGCCTCGTCGTTCCACAACTTTCTCATGTCACCCTTCTCCAGGGATTTTCTCTCCTGCCGTGGGTGTTTCTTGCCACTGTTGCCCTCATCCGTGCTCCATCTCTTCGACGCTCCGCCGTGCTCGCGCTGGTCCTTTCTCAACAGGTTTTTACCGGCTTTCCGCAGGCCGCGTTTATCACCCTCATCCTCTCAACTGGCTACCTGCTCTGGAGCGAGCTCCTTGGGGGAGCAAAACCTCAAACCATCATCCTGTTTGCCGTCTCAACTGTTTTGGGTGCGGGACTTTCAGCCGTTCAGCTTGTTCCTTCGTGGGAATTTCTCAAACAGACGACCGAGCCCGGCGGCTTTCCGGCAGAAGTGTCTAGTTACTTTTCCTTCCCGCTCCGCCACCTTCTGAGCTTTGTGAACCCCTTTGCCCTGGGAAACCCCAAAGTCGGCACCTACCCCTCTTTTTCCTCCTTTAACGGAAGCATCTTTTGGGAAAATACGGGCTATGTCGGGATTTTCCCGCTTATCCTTATTATTCCGGCACTCTGGCGGCGAACTCCAACAATACGGTTTTTCCTCTGGGCCGCCGCAATTGCATTTCTTCTTATGTGGGGAAGTAATTCCCCGGTCTACCTTATCTATTCCTTTTGGCCGTTTAATCTTTTTCGGGTTCCCTCCCGTTTCCTGTGGGTTTTTGTCTTCGCAATTATTGCCATGGCAAGTATCGCCCTGGGTACGCTTTTTCACAAACTCAAACACCCCCTTTTCCGTTTCCTCCTCCTGGCCCTGGCAACCATCAATGTCATAGAACTCTCAGCTACATGGCGTTCCTATAATCTTCTCATTCCCGCCAAGACCTGGATGGAGCCACCCAAAATTATGCGGTCAATTCGCTCTGACGCACGAATTTTGTCTGTCGGAAACGAACTCGTGCACAATAGCTTCTTTTTGACAAAAGGATGGCAGGACGGCAGACCCTTTACGTTTCTGCGCAATAGCCTTCCGGCTGACAGCAACGCTCTCTGGGGAACCAGCAGGCTTGACGTATATGCGGGAAGATTTCTCAAGCGTACGGACATCATAAGCTCTCTTCTGGCTCAAAACCTCCGCGTCCGTACAACTGAGGGAACGCCGAGCGCCGTTTTTAAAAAGCTCCTCGACCTGAGTTCCGTGGATACGCTCCTTTCTGCGGTGCCTCTTGATCAGTCGGAGATCGCTGGCGAAAACAATCGGCTCGTCCCGGCTGACAGCGTCGAGGGTGGTGGCATTCGCATTAGTCTCTACAGGAATCCCGGAGCGCTCCCGCGCTCGTATATCGCCACGGGTACAACGCCGGTCCAAACCATTGAGGAGGTCGTTCGGGAAATTACCAGCGGAAAGGAAAGAAAAAAAACGGATGTGCTTATTGAAAAGCCCCAGCCACTAGCTGGGATACAAACCGGCAGTTCTGTTAAAATAATACGCGCCGAAGATACACTGATAGCCATTGAAGTTCGTAACAATCCCGCAAAAAACATCCTCGTTCTCAACGATACGATTTATCCCGGCTGGGTTGCGCGGGTGGACGGGGCTCCGACAGCAATATTCCCGGTAAACATTCAATTCCGCGGCATTATCCTGCCAGAGGGCACCCACACCGTCACCTTTAATTACCAACCGCGAAGTTTTTTAACCGGAGGGGTGGTGACGGCTTTCTCTCTCTTTGTTACTTTCCTCCTATTGGCGTTTCCCGTTCTGCCCGCGCCCGTTCAAAGTCGTCCAGGAGTTCGCCTCCGCGGGCAGCATTTCCCAAACAATCGCGGTACGTCGAGGCTTCGTAGAGGGTAATCTCGGGCGCGGGTACAGCGGCGGTTTCGCGGGCCCGGCCAAACGCAAAAAGCGCATTTTGACAGTTTTTAAGAAATAATTCCGCAAGTCCTAAGTAAACGTAACTATCGCTCGCCTGCGTATCACCGCCAAGAGCTATAGCGCGCTCAAATTCCGTTTTTGCCTCAGAAATTTTGTCTGCGCGGATAAGAATTTTGCCGAATTCAAGACGGGCGTTCATGTAGACGTCGCGCACGTCCGCAAGCATGAGATGATTATACCGCTTTAAAATGCCCCGGGTTGGATCGCGATACTTCGACCAAAGCGCCTGGTTGGCAGACTCTACCGCATCGAGAGTCCCGACCTTCTGTTTGGGTTCCAGGAGAAACACCAAACCATTCGGAACCCACACCCACCCGTCGGGAGCGGGAAGACGGGTGTTGCTGGCTATCGGAAACGCTTGGCTGTTGGCCCGCAGAAATTCAGCGGCAAACCCCGCGCCCCGCACGTCCGGAATGCGAAGATCGGAAAACACGGATCCCACGAGAGCAGGATACCAGCTTGACGGCAAAAGACTTGCGTGGACAAGTTTTACATCCTGCCGCCTTCCGAGCGCATAACGAACGTACTGGGTCGTAAAAAGGGGGGTGTCTCGTTCCAAAAGGAGCACGGCGTCCTTGGGTACGCTCGCAAGAATGTCATATCCAAGTTCCTCAGCCGTTCGGTCCTGCCTCAGTCCCCAAAAACGCCAAAAGGTCATAGCGACCGTGATGAGAGGATAAAGGAATAAAACGGCAATAAATGTTTTTTGCACCCAGGAAGAAGCGAACAGCCCCCTTCCGAACCGCCGCAATAGCCTGGAAGCCCCATGAAGGCCCAAACCGATGAAAACAGCAAAAAGTGTATACCCGGGCAGGAGAAACCGCTCGTACGTCCCTACGGTAAATCTATTTACGAGCGGAAAGCTCGCGTAAAAGAAAAATACCGGACCGAGCAGTATGAGAGCGGCCGCCACCCCTTTCATCCACACCGGGTAGGCGCGCAGTCCCCACCAGATCCCAAGCCCAAAAAGGACAATACCAATCCAAGTGAGATCAACGCGTACGAACGTGCCATAGAGCTTAAGCTGAAGAAGCCGATCGACAATCTCG
Organism: uncultured Gammaproteobacteria bacterium; assembly: GCA_964442525.1. Classification (GTDB taxonomy): domain Bacteria; phylum Patescibacteriota; class Microgenomatia; order UBA10105; family UBA927; genus CAYTZO01. The sequence goes on along the minus strand of CAYTZO010000006.1, from coordinate 6,096 downwards.
CTTCCATAAAATCCGCCGGAGAGAAACGTTCCGTAGTCGGCGCGTGTGACCAAACGGATGAAACTCCCAAGATCCACCGCTCGGTCCCAGTTAATTATCACGTTTCTTCTTGCTGCAATCGGTATATAAAGGTACGGCAAAAGCCCCAGGACAAACAATCCGAGACAGCGAAGCGTCCTGCGCCACTGTCCTTTGAGCCCGGGCCACATCCAGTATCCAAGAACCGGGAAAAGAAACAGGATCAAAAGATGATGGGTGAGAGAGAGCCCTGCGACAAAACTAAGGCTGTAGAGATACCGATCTTTTTTGGTCTTTATCCACCGAAAAGAGAGGTAGACAAGGAGGATAACGAACAGATCAAGAATTGCAAAAACTTCCGCCGTCGTGCCATAGAGGAAAAAAAGGTAATTTCCAAAAAGCACGAGCGAGGCGAATATGCCCGCAACTAGCCAACCGCTTACTTGCCAAACCAATAGCGTCACCACTGTTGCAGTCAGCGCATGAGGCAGGGATGAAAGCAGCCCAATCCGCCAGGCGGGGGTCGCAAGGGGAAGTTTACCTAAAAGGAAGCCAAGAAAACTATAGAGGGGATAGCCGGGCGGGTGGGGGACGCCGCCGAGGGCCGCCGCTGTTACCAGGTCCCCGCTATCCCCGCCATAAATGCCCGTCGCCTGGAAAAAAAGGAGAATAAGCCACAAAAAAACTCCCCACACGTATGGTATGGCTGCCGTAATTTTTCTGGAGACCATCGAAGAGGTCCTTACTGAGCGCAGTAATAACAGAGTCCGGTTCCCCCCTGCGACAAACATCCCGATGTCAGTGTGAGAGCATCGGATGAATAGAGGGTATTGGGATTCTGTTGATACGACTTTGATTCTGGTTTAAAGCACACAGCCATAGAGTCTCCCGACGTTGACGTCACGAGCATTTTAGCGAGGCTGCCCCCTCCAAGTTGCACGAACTGCGCCTTTAACTCGCCGGCAGTGATGAGCGTGGTGATACTCGATCCCAAGGTATTAAGCGGGATCGAAGTCAGTGTGGCACCGGTGCCCCACGGCAGATATCCTTTGGTCGAATAATACCGCAGGCTTGCGTTAAGAAACTCCTGCACGATGTTGCTTGCCGATGTATCGCGGCCTTTTTTAAGCTGTTCAAAGGGATCAATGGTCGCGAGAAGTCCAATGGCAAGGGCACCGAGGAGGGCGATCACAATAAGAAGCTCTATGAGAGTAAATCCCCCTGATAACTTTTTCATACGACTGCCCTCCTTATTTAGGTCTAACACAGAGACAAAAGCATTGTCAAGCATCGTCTTTGAACCGTAATCACCCGTCACTTAATCTGGCTCGTTAGATTATAAATCGGCGTAATCACCGAAATGACGATAAATCCTACCCCTACGCCCAGCACAACCATAATGATAGGCTCGATCGCTGTGGTAAGTCCTTTGACGAGACGTTCTGATTCCGTCTCAAAATAGCGGGAAAGTTTGTTGAGCGTATCGTCGAGTTTTCCCGTTTCTTCCCCCACTTTCATCATCTGCGATACGATCGGAGGAAACACGCTGTATTGTCGAAAACTCTCTCCGAGCGGAAATCCTTTCTCGACTTGTGCCGCTGCCGCGGCGACGGCATTACGGAAAAGGACGTTATCAAGAGAATCCTTTAAAATCCGAAGCCCTTCAAGTATGTGAATGCCGGAGGCGACCAGCATTGCAAGCGTCCGGGTAAATGTCACGAGAATGGACTTCTGTTTAAGCTCCCCCATAAGCGGCAGCCGTAAAATAATGCTATCGATGACAAGCTCCCCGGTAGGGGTCTTTCGCCATCGCGACACAAAAACAACCAATCCTATCACGATAAGCGCCATAAGCCACCAAAAGCGGATAAAAATATTGGAAAGCGCTATGAGGAACTGGGTTGAGGCGGGCAAACCCGTGCCAAAGTCTTTGTAGAGATCGGTGAGTTTTGGTATGACGACCGTCATCATAATAAATATGACGATTCCCATAGCGATCAAAATGATAACAGGGTACACCATGGCGCCGGATACCTTGCCGCGGAATTCACGCTCCCGCTCAAGCGTCTCGGCAAGCCGTGCCAGGACCTTGTCAAGCGTTCCGCTTGTCTCTCCTGCACGAACCAGCGCAATATATATCGGTGTAAAATACTGTGGGTACTTGGACAGGGCATCGGCAAGATTACCTCCTGCGACTATCTGCGACTCGACATCTTCAAGCATGGCAGAAAGAGCGGAATTTGTCGTCTGCGACCGCAAAATAGTGAGCGCTTCGGGCAAAGACAAACCCGCGACGATCATCGTCGAAAGCTGCTGGGTAATGTTGACGACGTCGCCAAAACTCACCCGTTTAAACCATTCCAGGATGCCTGCCGCTTTTGACGTGTCTTTTCCGCGCGAGAGGGAAACGACGAAAAGCTTTCTGTCGCGCAGAATCCTCGCTGCCGCTACCACCGTAGGCGCTTCAACCAAGCCGTTCACCGATTTTCCGGCTTCATCGCGACCGACATACGTGAAAAAAGCCATAGATTTTGGAGATGCCGGAGCTACGCTATCCCGTCCTAAGAAGCCTGCCCAAATCGTCAGGCCGGATGGCGTACGCGGCTGCGACATCAAGTGAAATTTTCCCTTCGGTCACGAGTTGGGCAAGTGACGTCTCAAGCGTCATCATTCCCGTCTCAAGCGACGTCTGGATCACGTTATCCAAAAGGTGCGATTTCCCGTCTCTGATGAGCGTACGCACTGCAGGGACCGCAACGAGAATCTCGCTCGCCACGGTGCGCCCGCCGCCTACGGCAGGAATGAGTCGCTGAGAAATAATCCCTTCAAGTACGCCGGCCAACTGTAAGCGGATCTGTCCCTGTTGATTCTCGGGAAATACATCAACAATCCTATCGACCGTTTGGGCAGCCGAGTTGGTGTGAAGCGTCGCAAAAACGAGGTGGCCGGTTTCTGCAATCGTGAGAGCTGCCGCAATCGTTTCATAATCGCGCATCTCTCCGACGAGTACCACATCGGGGTCTTCGCGCAAAACGCTTCGAAGCGCCACTGCCCAGGAGTGCGTATCGGTATGCATCTCCCGCTGAGAAATGAGACAAAGCCCCGGAGGGTAAATGTACTCAATCGGATCTTCGATCGTGATAACGTGGAGCGGCTTTTGTTTATTTATCTCCTGGATCATGGAGGCAAGCGTTGTTGATTTCCCATGCCCTGTCGGCCCTGTCACGAGTATCAGCCCCTGCCTTTTTTTAACGAACTCGTGGCAAAGAGACGGCAACCCAAGCTCATCAATGCCGCGGATTTTGGCGGGAATCAAGCGGAACGAGGCCGAGACCGTTCCTTTTTGATAGTATGCGTTTGCCCGAAACCTCCCCGCTGCTGCGGAAACAGAAAAATCAATTTCTTTATTGGTCTCAAAGAGTTCCTTTTGCTCAGGGGTAAGAATGGAAGAAACAAGCTCAGCGATCTCGGCCCCGCCCAGAGGTTTTGTGCCCTCAAGCGCACCGAGGCGCCCCGAAACCCTCAATATCGGCGGAAACCCAACCACAAGATGAAGATCGGATGCCTCCATCCGAACGGTTTCACTAAAGAGTTGATTCATGTCCATAGTATCGTCTCCAAATACCTCGCCGCAAGAAACGTAACTTTCTAGTCCTGGGCGACGCGCAATATTTCTTCGAGCGACGTCGTACCCTCAAGCGCTTTTAGATACCCGTCCTGCTTCATGGTAATCATGCCTTCGACAATTGCTTGGTGTTCTATGTCTTTCATCGGTGTCCGGGTCAGAACCATCTTGCTTATCGCGTCCGTAACCGTGAATACCTCAAAAATACCAATCCTGCCGCGGTAGCCGGATCCGTTACAATTGGTGCATACCGCTCCGTTTACCGTCCCTTTCCCTCGATAGAGTTTAACCGGCTTGTCTTTTGGCAATAGGTCCGCCAAAACGGTCTTGACGTCGGCGATGACTGCAGGATCGGGATCATACTCTTCTTTACACGTTGGGCAAACCCGGCGCGCAATCCGTTGTCCAACGACGCTATTGAGCGCCGATGCCACCAAAAATGGTTCAGCGCCCAGATCCAGAAGCCGGGGGATGGCACCGGCGGCATTGTTGGTGTGCAGGGTGGAAAAAACGAGATGTCCCGTGAGTGCGGCCTGAATCGCGAGCTCGGTGGTTTCGTTATCACGAATCTCTCCGACAAGAATAATATTGGGATCCTGCCTGAGGAATGAACGCAGCCCCGTGGCAAAGGTGAGTCCGGCCGCTGGATTAATCTGCACCTGGTTGACACCGGCAATTTGATATTCGACCGGATCTTCAAGCGTCATAATGTTGACACGGGCGTTATTGAGCTTGGCAAGAACCGCATAGAGCGTCGTCGTTTTTCCGGAACCGGTTGGACCGGTAACCAAAATAATGCCGTGGGGCCTGAGGATGCTCGCCTCTAAATTCTTGAGTGCTAAACCCCGAAGGCCAAGCTCGGGCATGGTGGGAATGCCGCCGGATTTTTTGAGAAGCCGCATGACCACCTTTTCCCCATGAACGGTCGGCAGCGTCGAAACGCGCAAGTCTACTTCATCCGCACCCATTTTAAAATTGAACCTGCCGTCTTGGGGAACGCGCTTCTCGTCAATTTTCATGTCTGCCAAAATTTTAATTCTCGAGATCACCGCCTCGTGCAAACGCCTTGGAAGCGCCAGGCGCTCTTGTAATATCCCGTCTATCCTATAGCGCACTCGTGTATCTCCTGTCTGAGGCTCAATGTGTACATCAGAGGCGCGAAGCCTCATTGCCTGTTCCAGGATCGCGGAAACGATTTGTGCAATCGGCGCTTCCCGAATAACTTCACCTAAGCGACCCGCTTCATAGGTATGCACCTCAGTCGGAGTTTCCTGAAGCGCCGCCGTTACGTCGGCACCAAGGTTCTGCGTATAAATATCCTCTATAGCGGCAAGGATATCATCCTTCATTGCCATAAACGGCTTAATGCTCTTGCCGGATTTCTTTTCTAAAAATTCAATAATCTGAAAATCAAGAGGGTCGAGCATGGCAACGGAAAGTTCGTTGGTTTTTGCATCAAACGCAAATGGCGCAAGGGTATACCGGCGTGCAACCGGCTCAGGTATAAGACCCACGACGTCCGGGTTCATGGCGCGGCTGGCCAGTGTCACAAAGGGGATCCCAAGCATTTTCGCCCGCGCCTGACTAATATCGGTTTCTGAGGCCATGCGCTTGCGTTTGAGAATATCTTCGACAGGCTCTCCGGTGGATATTGACTCGGTATTTATCGTCTCCGCCTGATCGGAAGTAAGCTTCCCGGCAGAGACAAGTGCGTCTAATAATTGCCGACTTGTGGCAGGCATGTTGAGAATTTAGAATTAAGAATTTAGAATTAAGAATTACTAGGACACCAATATCAATATTATTGTTTGTCCACGGCGCGAATGCAAGTCTTTTTTTGTTCGTATGCATGCATTTCTTTTTGTCGGAGGCACCAGAGAGGAACGGGAAAAAGCCATTAGAGAGAGGCTTAGGGAGTGGAATGTGAGTGCTTTTGACCAGATCGGCATATCCGCATTTGGTATCGAGGACATTCGGCAGTTTCAAAGGCGCCTTCAGCTTGCTCCTCTCGAGTCTCCCATACACGTCGGCGTTATACGGGATGCGGAACTGCTCACTCTTCCGGCCCAGCAGGCGCTGCTTAAAACACTTGAGGAGCCGCCCGCTCGCGCCAAAATTATCCTCGAAACCGCAAATGCCGACGCGCTTCTTGCTACCATCCTCTCGCGCTGCACAACGACAAACCTTGGGTCGCCATCGCAGTTTACTCACGATGACATGGACAAATGTGCAAAAATACTTAAAAAACTCATGGAATCATCCCCGGGCGAACGCCTGATGACTATTGACGAAATTGCCAAAACGAAAGAAGAGGTAAGCGCGTGGGTGGATCTTGCCATTGCAACGAGCCGTCAGGCTATGCTTGAGGGAGACATACAGGCAGCCAAACTCATAAAAAACCTTCTTACTGCGCGAAGGCAACTTTCCGTCAACGTCAATCCCAAACTCGTCCT